>QILI01000012.1 GCA_003233305.1 Mizugakiibacter sp. | reverse complement strand
GGATCTCGTCCTTGACGATCGGACGGGGGCCGACGAGGCTCATTTCTCCACGCAGCACGTTCAGCAGTTGCGGTAGCTCGTCGAGGCTGGTTTTGCGGAGAAATTTTCCGATTCGGGTAATACGTGGATCGTTCTTGAGTTTTTGAGTGGCTTGCCATTCCTCTTGCAGTTCCGGATGTTCGTTGAGATAATCGTGCAAAATCTCATCTGCGTTTTTGGTCATGGAGCGGAATTTGAATGCCGGGAACGGTTTGCCGCCTTTGCCGAGGCGGGTTTGGCTGTAGATCGCGGGACCGTGGGAATCGAGCTTTATGGCGAGTGCGATAAGCAGGCCCAGGGGCAAGATAATTAGGCCGCCGAGCAGGGTGAGCGCCAGATCCATCGCCCGTTTGACAATCTGATCCGTGCGCCTGAGCAGGCAGTTCGTTACTTCCAGGCCGAGGATGCCGTTGAGGTCCCGGCTGCGTACCCACAGGCTATAGTTCTGCGCGAAATGCGGCACAATCAGCCAGTGCTTGAAACATGTTTCGTAGCGTTGGATAACGGCCAGAGTTTTGGGGTCGTTCAGGTCCGATACGGCTACGATGGCGTAGTCGATGCCATATGCCCGGGCGTGAGCGAGCACGGGACCCGGCCCGCGCAGTTGGGGCAGGTTGGGTATGGCGCTGTTTTGGGTATCGCTCTCGGTGGTGAGTACTGCCGTGGGCTTCAGGCCCAGGCGTGGCTGGGCCTGTAATGCCCGGACCAGTCGGCACGCGGTATCCATGGTGTGACTCAGGACGATGGCCTTGCGGCCCCACCAGCGCCGGTTGGAAAACAGCCTGCGCACGATGGCGCGACAAATTGGCACGGTAAACAGGGCAAATGCCCAGGCAATCAGGTACACCAAAGCGTAGATATCGAGGCGGCTGCGACTTACATAGGTCACGATCACCATAACGAGCATGAGGGTCGTGGTGGTGAATGTGAGCCGCCTTAATTCGTCGGGGCCGCTACGCGCGATCGTACCGTAGAGCCCAACTGCCAGGTAGCTCAGCAGCAGCAGACCGCTATACACGAACAGCACCGGGTAGAGGCGTGCCGCGAACTGTGCGGGTGCGATGAGGTGACGCAGCCAGAGCGCGGTTTGGCCTGCGACGACAAGTCCGACCAGGTCGCCAAGGACAAGGAGCATGTTGGGTGTGGTATTGCGCACATGGCGCACAAAGGCGAGGGCAAGGCGTTCGATTCGGGAGTCATCGGAGTCGAGCGCGTGGAACTGGACAAGTTCGGGATCGGTGCGCCTCGACAGCGGCGGTATTATCTTCGAGATGCGAGTCGTGCATAGCCAATCCTTCCAGGCAGTCTGGGTGTTTGAGCGGACAACGATTTCATTTTCATTCGTATGGCCAGCTCGAAGCTACTGCATTATGAGGAGGTCATTATGAGGAGGTTGGCCGTCTTTTTGCAAGTGTTACGAAACTAAATGGAGCCTGTGTCGTATTTGTGCGAAGGAAGCTCTGGAAAATTCAGGCCGAATTTTCCAGAGCTTCCTCGGTAAAGACATGATTGACAACAGCGACCTCTTCAGACTATTCTGCGAAAAGTCAAGCGCTCGGCGATACCTCATGGCGGTCACGGACACCTTGGATCCAGAGACGCGCTATGCGGTGAGCAACTTTCTCCTGAAGGTGGCTGAGAACTATGACATGGCTGGGGCAATCCTTTTCGGGAGTCGGGCCAGAAAATCACACCAGTCCGACAGCGACGCTGATGTCGCGGTACTGCTGCGGGGTCGCAGGGGCAGGTTCGTGGCTACCAAGCTCGCCATGGCCGATTTAGCTTACGATGTGCTGCTGGAGACCGGGATCCGCATTCAACCGCTTCCGATCTGGGAGGGTGAATGGGAAGAACCCGGGTCCTATTCCAATCCTCGTCTGCTCAAAAATATCGCCCGTGAAGGTATTCGCCTGTGAAATCCTCGGAGTTGATGGCCAAAGCCAGGCAGGCGGGCACCTCGGCGCGCGTGTTGCTCGACACCGGTGATATGGATGGTGCTTGCAACCGGGCCTATTACGCCATGTTTGAAGCGGCCCGTGCCGCGCTACGGGCCGCCGTTGCGCCTCCTGTCGAACTTGAGGCAATACGCACGCATGGCGGTTTGATCACAGCTTTCAGCTTGCACTTGGTCAAGCCGGGGCGGATTGCTACCGAGTTCGGCAAGAGCCTCAACAAGGTGGAGGAGCTTCGCTTGGTGGCGGATTACAAGGGCGATCCCATTGAGCCAGAGGATGCGGCGTGGGCGGTGCGTGAGGCACAGCAGTTCGTGCAGGCGATCCAAACAACTTTTTTCGGCAAGTCCCCAAAATACAATGATAGCTCTGAGTCGCCCCATGAATTTCGATCACTGGCTACTGTGGGTCGAACGCGTATGCGATTGAAACTCTGTGCCCGAGCAATGTGGCAGACCACGGGTATCCAGAGGATTGATTTGACGGGGTTCCTGTTTGCATGGGAACGACGAAATCCTGATTAATCAGAGCTTTCCATGTTAAAATTTGTTCTATAAAATCACTCCTAAATTGATGAATAATTTGAGTCTCTCGACCCTGGATCCGGTG
>QILI01000151.1 GCA_003233305.1 Mizugakiibacter sp. | reverse complement strand
TCATGGCGTTTCTCCGCTTTGAGGACAAGTCAATCATAGCTTATATCGCACTTTTCGTGCGATTCACGCGAAAAGTGCCTTCAAGGTTGGCTATCACTGTGCTCCACCAAGCGACATACACGTCAGGGCAATTCAGAAATATCCGCTTCAGGTTTACAGACAGACGGTGTGGAAACGGGCCTGATCGTGCGCTTTCAGGAATGAATGGGGTGATCAATGAAATGGGCCGGCCCTGGAGTCGACGCGGATTCTGTACTTGGGGTATTTATGAGCTCACCACCGACAAGTCCTTGCAATATTCAATCGCCATGTCAACAAACAGTCTGACTTTGGCGGAAAGGTGTTTGCGGTGCAGATATAGTGCAAAGATACCGACGGGTTCAGGCACATAGGTGGGTAGCAGGTGCTTCAAACGCCCCTGTGCCAGGTCATCGGTCACGGCGAAGGATGGCAGATAACCGATTCCATGACCGGCCAGCAGTAGTGTGCGGGCCGCGCGGGCGCTGTTCACAACAATGTGTGGACTGACCTCGGTGCTCACCGCATTCTCACCTTGGCCGAGTGTCCAGCGGGTGCCGCCCGGGTAGTTACTGTCGAGTACACAGGCATGGTGCGCCAACTCCCCGACCTGGGTCGGTTCACCGTGTGCGGCCAGATAATCCGGCGCGGCGCACACCCACATGGACATGCTCCCAAGCTTGCGGGCGACCAGCGATGACTCGCTCAGACTCCCGATGCGTATCGCCACATCGATCCGCCCCTCCACTAGATCCACAAAGTGGTCGGTGAGTTTCAAGATCAGACTGACCTCGGGGTAACGCCGGGAGAAATCCGAAACCACCGGCATCAAATACAGCTCAGCAAAGGTGATCGGTGCCGTCACCCGCAGCTCACCCCGGGGCTTGGCATCGCTGGACCGAACCGCGGCATCCAGCGCATCCAGTTCGCCCAGCAAGGGTCGGCACTGCTCGAAGTAGGCTTGACCATCGCTGGTGGCACTGACGCGTCGGGTCGTACGGTGCAGGAGCCGTACCCTCAGTTCAGCCTCCAATTGACCGACCTGTTTGCTGATCTGCGCCTTGGATACCCCAAGACGACGTGCCGCTTCCGAGAAGCTTTCCGCCTCCACCACGTTCACGAAGGCCCGTAGACAGCCGATTTTATCCATATTTAATGTGTACTGTTTACTAATCGATGACAGTATATCAACTATTTAATGTATTGTTTATACGTTTATCGTCGTCTATGCTTTCTACATCTTGCATACGCCCTGTTACCCAAGGAGAACGATAATGATTGAACAGAGAGCCAACACCATGCGTGACGCTACACAATTGATTGGGCGCGTACTGCTCGCCCAAGCTTTCATCATCGCAGCGATTGGCAAAATCGTCGGCTATACGGGCACCGCGCATTACATGGCTGCCTACGGGGTGCCTACTACCGTGCTGTTGCCACTGACCATCGTACTCGAGCTTGGCGCCGGTACGGCCCTGCTGCTTGGCTGGCATACCCGGCTTGCGACGTTAGCTCTGGCCTTGTTTTCGCTGGCCGCGGCGATCATCTTCCATCACCATGTTGCCGCGCCCATTCAGCTTGTGCTGTTGACGAGCGATCTCGCCTTTGCCGGCGGCCTGTTATTCGTCGTCGTCGTCTGCGCGGTCGGTGGCGGTCACCTGAGCCTCGATGCACACAAGGAACCGGCCACAGGCGTTGCGCCGAGATGACCCCGAACAAATCCGCTCCAGACAACCCCAGTCCCCCTGCATGTCATACCGATCGACTCCGGTCAACAGAACCGATCCCGCTCATTGTGGGGCAACCCAGGTGCAGTAACAACCCACAGGCGAATGGATCGCCATTATTCAACCAGAGGAAAAACCCATGACCAAGGAAGCTGTAATCGTACAAAAATCCCCCTACGCCACACCGGTAGAAGCCGGAAAGACCTATTACTGGTGTGCTTGCGGGCGCAGCAAAACCCAGCCGTTCTGTGATGGATCACATAAAGGTACGGAGTTTGAGCCGGTGGCCTTCACTGCAGACAAGACCGACACCGTCTATTTGTGTGGTTGCAAGCGGACAGCCACCCCACCGTTTTGCGATGGTACGCACAAAAAACTGTAAGGCAATGAATCGGCGACCGGTTGTGCGGTCGCCGTGTTCCTTCACGATTTCCTGGTGACACCGCGGGAGCGGTGTCACCAGTCATTATCCGGGTGCCCAGATTCACTCTCTCGTGACACTGCTCTGCGGTGTCACGCCTGCTGCGCCGCTCCGCGGCACGCACTCACTTCTACCCGCCGTGCCCGAGCGGTGAGAAGCTGCTGCATCATGCCCTGCCTGATGGCTCGGGTCTTGTCCCGGCGGCACCCCGGCGCAGAGCACCGGCAGATGGTGACACCGCGGAAGCGGTGTCACCAGAGGTCGCGAGTTAACCGAACGCGGAATAATGGGGTTGGGGTCTCGTATTGCAATATCCCTGCAACTGACATAGACCTAAATCTATGACAAGCCCCCTTCGTGCGACAGTAGGCCGGATTATCCGAGAGTGGATGTTGCAATGCGAGGACTGAACCTTTCGCCGTCTCTTTCGCTCGTCTTCAGTGAGTTATTGCCGGATCATAAAAGCTGCGAATACCGGCTTGGCCCAATCCGGCACTTCGGTCAACGCTATGCTCGATACCACCTTCTGCTTACGGACCTGTAACAGCGCACGCAGGCACGGCGCCTCCCCCCGTGCAAGGTTAACCTCGATGCTGTTATCAAAGAGTTTCAGTTCGTGAATATGCGTAATCAGCGTAATGAGGTTTTCGATGCTCCGCTCGAACCGCTCGCGAATCCTGGCTTCGGGAATGTCATGCCCACCCCGTTGCACCCGCTCCCGAACCCGGCGGATATGCATCTCCGGGCTGTCCAAGCCCACATACCGGATCACCACGCGATGCCCGTGCGCCGCCGCCCGGGCAATCAGCAGCGGAATGGTATTTCCGCCCAATGTCGTCTCAAATGCATAATCCCGATCAAACTCAATAGCTGCCTCCAGCATTTCCTTGCCGGCGAGCCAAGACAGACCATT
>QILI01000039.1 GCA_003233305.1 Mizugakiibacter sp. | reverse complement strand
TTGGCGTGCGCCGTGTTAAGGCGGCGCTTTCCCAGTGGGTGTAAATCCCACCCGGCAACCGCTCCAGCCGGAAGCAACCGGAGCAACTGTGGAGGTAACGAAATGGTTGAAGCCTCTGGTGAAGCGTGTCGCAATATACGGTGACAGCGCGAGTGTGCAGGCCGCAACGCGAGTGAACGTTGAGCAAGCCTCGAAAAGGACATTGCGCAGACCGACCCGACGGCCATATCGGGGAAGGTTGATACGACTGGGTGAATGAGCACGAGTGATCTCAGTCGCTGCGCCGGGGTAGTGACGGCAGCATGTACACAAGGGAAGCGCATGCAACACGGGAAGCCCCTTGGTGTGGTCGAGGGATGACCAACCGAACACCCGTGAGGGAGCGTTCGGGCATCTTGGGGTGGCGGAGAGGTTCGTAGTACTGATGAAGCCGGGTAATGCTGGTGGAGGGAAGGGACCTCAGTTCAAGACAAATGTGCTGAAGTGGTGAAGGATCAGGAGATTGGGCAACCTATCAACTCCGAATAGTGTTCGGAAACTGCGAAGGGCATTACACGTAAAAGCGAAGGCTGAGCCTGATTTTCGTTTCTATGCTCTGTACGACAAGATTTACCGGGAAGATATCCTGGCGCATGCCTATGCCCAGTGCCGCTCAAATCGAGGGGCACCCGGTATAGATGGCCAAGACTTTGCGGACATCGAGGCGTACGGGGTCGAACGATGGTTAGGTGAACTGGCGTTTGCACTCAGAGAAGAGACCTATCGACCGGATGCGATCCGGCGTGTCTATATTCCAAAAGCCAACGGCAAACTGAGGCCCCTGGGGATCTCAACGCTGACCGATCGGGTCTGCATGACGGCAACCGTGCTGGTGCTGGAACCGATCTTTGAAGCGGATCTTCCGCCGGAGATGTACGCCTACCGACCCAAGCGTAATGCGCAGCAGGCGGTAGTCGAGGTGGAAGAGCAGATGTTCCACGGTCATCCGGATGTCGTTGACGCGGACCTCTCGGACTACTTCGGCAGCATCCCGCATGCCGAGCTGCTCAAGTCGCTAGCGCGCCGGATCACTGATCGGCGCGTCATGCACTTACTGAAGCTCTGGCTGGAATGTACAGTCGAGGAAGTCGATAAACGAGGTCGTAAAACGCGGACCACTCAGGCCAAAGACAGCCGCTGCGGGATACCGCAGGGCTCACCCATCTCACCCTTACTGGCGAATTTGTATATGCGCCGGTTCGTGTTGGCATGGCATCAGCTAGGGCTGGATAAACGCTTGGGCAGTTGCATCGTGATCTACGCTGATGACTTGGTGATTTTGTGCCGTCGCGGTAAGGCGGCTGAAGCATCCCAGTGGATGCGCAAGATCATGACCAGGCTGAAGCTGACGGTTAACGAGGACAAGACACGACTGGCTCGGATACCGGATGAGACGTTCGATTTTCTGGGATACACGTTTGGGCGGCTGTACTCGGCGAGAACGGGCAAGGCCCGACTCGGCATGCGGCCGTCAAAGAAGGCGATCAAACGTATGGTCGAAAAGATCCATGCAATGACTTCCATCTCATTAACGTGGCTGGATACCACAGTGCTGGTGAAGCAGTTGAATCGCGTGTTACGCGGCTGGGCGAACTACTTTAACGTCGGTGGCTGCGCCACAAGCACAAGGTCAGGCGACGCCGGGGTGGGACCTTTCCCCTGTCGCACCTCTACGGGTACTTCGGTCTCGTAGTTGGCAAACTGGCCGACTCTAATCTTACGATTCTTGAAGCTTCAACCATCGATATGCCATGGGGCTGGGTGTTCTTCTATCAAAGTGAGCAGTTCTTGGAGACAGGCAATCCATCGCATCAATTGGCTGGTAACGCACCGATTATTGTGAATCGCATTTCTGCTGAGATTCGAACCACGGGGACGGTATATCCGGTGGAGACGTATATAGCTGAGTACGAGAATTCTCTTGAGTCTGATGCCGTATAACCAGAGCGAACAGTACGCGCTGCAAGCTGCGCCGAACGGCCAAACCGCTACGAGCTTTGCCCGTCGCTGTCACAGGCGTTATGTGTCTCAAAGGATTCATGAATGACTAAAGTAAAGTTCAGAGATGCAAACGAAACCGCTCTCAGTTACGCGTTTGGAATTTTCCTCGGCACATTAATTTCTTCTACTACCATCGCCTCACTCACCTACGTGGAAGGAGCTTGGGCTGGAGGAATGTGCATCGTACCTACCTACATTGGGGTGTTTGCCGGAAGGAGCTTTTTCCAAATTCTAAAACTTCCTTTCTACATAAGAATCGTGGGTGGAGTTGCTATTGCCGTTGCTATTGCCACATTCATTGGCTACCACACTTTCCAACCAGTGAATGGTTACACGCCATTCATAATTAGCTTAGACAGCGGGCTTACCGCGCAGATGGCTTCAAAGTTATCAGCTGTTTTTCTGGCAATGACGGTTACGTATCCAATCTTATCTTCAAGAGATAGAAAGACACACAATGTATGACTCGAACATAGTCAATCGCGAATTTCCGGTTACAAACCGTGCATAAAGTTGGGCTTTTGGAGAAATCACACAATAAGTTATTAATGCTCGGTTTTTAGATCGCAAGATCCGAAATTATGGTAGGCAGGTCATCGCGGCATCGAATTTATCGGTAAATCAATTGGTTTCGATCGCCAATGCGTGTCCAAGCCTTAATCAGACTCCATATCCCGGGCCACTGTTTCCTGTAGGCCCTCAGTGAAGACCTACGCTATTGCCGGAGCTGGACGTCAATCCAAGATTTGGGTATACCAGATGCACCGCAATCAATTTGGTAATGTGATGCAGCTGCAGCCGTCGTCCGGGCCTC
>QILI01000063.1 GCA_003233305.1 Mizugakiibacter sp. | reverse complement strand
GATTTGTTCGGGGTCATCTCGGCGCAACGCCTGTGGCCGGTTCCTTGTGTGCATCGAGGCTCAGGTGACCGCCACCGACCGCGCAGACGACTAACAGGCCGCCGGCAAAGGCGAGATCGCTCGTCAACAGTACAAGCTGAATGGGCGCGGCAACCTGGTGATGGAAGATGATCGCCGCGGCCAGCGAAAACAAGGCCAGAGCTAACGCCGCAAGCCGGGTATGCCAGCCAAGCAGCAGGGCCGTACCGGCGCCAAGCTCGAGTACGATGGTCAGTAGCAACAGCACGGTAGTAGGTACCCCGTAGGCAGCCATGTAGTGCGCGGTGCCCGTATAGCCGATGATTTTGCCAATCGCTGCAATGATGAAGGCTTGGGCGAGCAGTACGCGCCCAATCAGTTGTGTAGCGTAACGCAGGGTGTTTTGGCTCACTGTTCAAACATCATCGTTCTCCTTGAGTAACAGGGTGTATGCAAGGTGTAGAAAGCATAGACGACGGTAAATACATAAACAATACATTAAATAGCGGATACACTGTCATCGATTGGTAAACAGTGTGCGTTAAGTATGGATAAAATCGGCTGTCTACGGGCCTTCGTGAACGTAGTGGAGGCGGAAAGCTTCTCGGAAGCACGCCTCGGAGTATCCAAGGCGCAGATCAGCAAACAGGTCGGTCAATTGGAGGCTGAGCTGGAGGTGCGGTTGTTGCACCGTACAACCCGACGTGTCAGTACCACCAGCGATGGTCAGGCCTACTTCGAGCAGTGCCACCCCCTGCTGGGCGAACTGGATGCGCTGGATGCCGCGGTCCGATTCAACGATGCCAAGCCCCGGGGTGAGCTGCGGGTAACAGCACCGATCACCTTCGCCGAGTTGTATTTAATGCCTGTGGTTTCGGATTTCTCCCGGCGTTATCCAGAGGTCAGTCTGATCCTTGATCTCACCGACCACTTTGTGGATCTGGTGGAGGAGCGGATCGATGTGGCGATACGCATCGGGCGCCTGAGCGAGTCATCGCTGGTCGCCCGCAAGCTCGGGAGCATGTCCATGTGGGTGTGTGCCGCGCCGGATTATCTGGTCGCACATGGTGAACCAACCCGGGTCGCGGAGTTGGCGCACCATGCCTGTGTACTCGACAGTAACTATCCGGGCGGCACCCGCTGGACCCTCGGCCGGGGTGAGAATGCAGTGAGTATAGAGGTTAGCCCGCGCATTGTTGTGAACAGCGCTCGCGCGGCCCGCACACTACTGCTGGCCGGCCATGGAATTGGTTACCTGCCATCCTTCGCCGTAACCGATGATCTGGCACAGGGGCGTTTAAAGCGCCTGTTACCCACCTGTGTGCCTGAACCCATAGGTATCTTTGCGCTGTATCTGCACCGCAAACACCTTTCCGACAAAGTCAGGCTGTTTATTGACATGGCGATTGAATATTGTAAGGACTTGTCAGTGGTGAGCTCATAAATACCCTAAGTACAGAATTTGCGTCGACTCCAGGGCCGGCCCATTTCATTGTTCACCCCATTCATTTCTGAAAGCGCACGATCAAGTCCGATTCCACACCGTCTGTCTGCAAACCTGAAGGGGACATTTCCGAATTGCCTTGACGTGTATGTTGCTTGGTAGAGCGCAGTGATAGCCGACCTTGAAGGCACTTTTCGCGTGAATCGCACGAAAAGTGCGATATAGGCTATGATTGACTTACCCTCGAAGCGGAGAAAAGCCATGAATCAGCCGGCCACCAATGATCTCGATGAGTTTAGCGATATTAGTGCGACGGACTTCAAAATACATTTCGGCAAGACGCTGGATGAGGCCTTACGCGGCAGGACGGTGCGAATCACCCGGCACAGGCGGGCGGCCGAGCGGTTGGTGCTACTGCGCGAGGAGGATCTGATGCGCTTGCGCTCCGGCATGAAATCGCCCCTGGAGGATCTGCGCGAGCAATTCGATGCACTGCTCGCCCGGATGCAGACGCTGCAAGCCCGCGCGGCGGCGGCGAGTATCGGTACGGCCGGTATGGATGCGCTGGGTGAAGCCGCGGTGAAGGGATTCAAGCCGAGTGAGTGATTACCGGTCGACCTTGACAGTTATCGCGGGGACCAACGGTGCCGGAAAGAGCAGCATCATCGGCATGTTCCTGCGCCGGCGTGGCGGTGAATATTTTAATGCGGACGAATGGGCGCGGGTACTGCGTCGGAACGCTCCGGGGTTAAACCAAACCGATGCCAATGGTCTGGCTTGGCTCGCCGGCAAAGAAATGCTGGAGGCAGCCATCGCGTATGATCGGGATTATGCGTTTGAGACAATACCAGGCGGAAATACCATTCTGCTGCTGATTGCCCGGGCGGCGGTGCACGGGCATCGCGTGGTGATCTGGTATGTGGGCCTGGACAGCCCGGAGACGCATATCCGCCGGGTTCGGGAGCGGGTGCAACGGGGTGGGCATGACATTTCCGAAACCAGGATTCGCGAGCGGTTCGAGCGGAGCATTACCAACCTCATCACGCTGATTCCGCATATTCACGAACTGAAGCTCTTTGATAACA
>QILI01000061.1 GCA_003233305.1 Mizugakiibacter sp. | reverse complement strand
GCATGGTGCTGGCCGCCGTGACGGTGCTGGCTTTTCACAACGGGCTCAATCTTGGCTTCCTCGCTCGGGGTTCCGAGTGGCTCGGTGCCGGTCAGGTGCTCTACCCACGCTTAAATATCTCTCAATTCCTCGGTATCGGTGCACTGATCTGGGTTCTTGGATTTACGGCCAGCCTTCTACCGGCCTGGCGCATCGTCCACCGCGTTCCCATCGAAGCCATCAACCGGAGTCCGACATGAATGACTATGCGCTGGAGGCGATCGTAAGCTGTCGTCACCTCAACAAACAATATGGGCAGGGAGAGACAGCTGTCCACGCCTTGCAAGACGTCGACCTGGATATTCGCACCGGAGAGTTTTTGAGCTTGTCCGGCCCTTCTGGATCCGGGAAAACCACGCTGCTCAACCATCTTGGTGGACTGGACCGGCCCACCAGTGGAGAGGTTACGGTTGCGGGTCATCGACTTAGTGAACTGGATAAGGGCGAGCTGGCCGATCTACGGCTCAACAAAATTGGCTTTGTTTTCCAAGCCTTCAATTTGATCCCGGTACTCAGTGCCTATGAGAACGTGGAATTCATCCTCCAGCTGCAGGGTGAGCATGCGCGGCAGCGACGAGCCCGATCAGGCGAGATGCTGGCTGAAGTCGGCCTGCAGGGACTTGGTGAGCGGCGTCCGGGCCAGCTCTCCGGTGGTCAGCAGCAACGAGTTGCCATTGCCCGTGCTATGGCGTCGAGCCCGGCCATTGTCTTCGCTGACGAACCCACGGCCAATCTCGACACGGCGGCTACGGATGAACTGCTTGCGCTCATGAGTCGACTCAATAAAAGTCGTGGTATGACTATTTGTATCGCCAGCCATGACCCGCGTGTCATCGAGTACACCCAGCGCCAGGTTCGCATGCGTGATGGCCGGATTGAGGTGGATGAACGGGCGTGATGCGAAGATTCACACAAATCTTCCTGGCCACACTATATGCCACGTTATCGTTGGCGGTGCATGCGCAGAGTGGATTCAAGGGCGAACTTGACCTGCAAAGCAACTATGCCAGCAATGTCGGCAACAGCCTTGATGCGGTGCTTGGCGAAGGCCAGCGCTGGGACCAACATGGCTGGCTGAGACTCATGTGGTCGGGTGCATCCGCTTCGGGTTGGGGTGTGGATATTGCTTATCTTGGCCAGCTGCAGCAGGGTGGTGGCGTGGTCCTGGCGCGCAGGCAGCGCCAGCTCAACCCGGCATGGTCTATCGATCCGCACCGTAGTGCTTTATTACGCTTGAGTGATGTCGGCTCCGATCACGGTCAGTCCCTTGTCTCGCAGCGCCTGGACCGACTGGCTCTGAGTTACAGCAGTGCCCATCTGGTACTGCGAATCGGCCGCCAGGCGCTGACCTGGGGTGGGGGATTGGTCTTTCACCCTATGGATTTGTTCAACCCGTTTCCCCCTAATGCTACCTATACCGCCTACAAGCCAGGGGCCGACATGCTGTACGGCCAGTGGTTGTTCGACAGTGGTATGGATGTTCAAGCTGTGGTGGTGCCCCGTCGCAACCCAAATACGGGAAGAGTTGCCGCCGATCAATCATCTGCAGGGGTCCGATGGCACGGTTTCATGGGTCAGCAGCAACAGATGGGTATCGACGTTCTGCTGGCCCAGGACTATCGCGCGAAAGTACTGGGCATTGCTGTAAATGGGCCACTTTTCGGTACCACCTGGACTGCTGAAATCGTCTCCACCCATCTAGTCGACGGTGGCGTACGCACCTCGGTTTTATTGAACACACAGTATGCTTGGAGCTGGGGTGGCAAAAACATCAACGGCTATATCGAATATTTCCACAATGGTTTCGGGGTGAGCGGAACCGGACATACACTGACCCGTTTGCCCAAATCGCTCGTTAAGCGCTTTGTGCGTGGCGAGGTTTTCACCGTATCGAACCTTGCTACGGGTATCGACATCCAATGGACGCCATTACTCACCTTGAAGCCAACGGTGATCTCTAACCTTGATGATGGCAGTGCATTGCTAATGGGCCAAGTGGTCTACAGCCTCACTCAAAATACCAGCGTTACAGCCGGGCTCCAATGGGGCTTTGGAGGTCACCTGACCGAGTATGGAGGTGGTCTGGAGACGGCTCAGAATTCAGGTATTTTTGTGGCCCCTGCTGATCGCGTCTATGCACGGTTTACGTGGTACTTCCAGTAACACCAGAGTTATTGTCAAATCTGGTGTTTGGCCAATTTAATCAAGCGGCGACCCGATCGATGTCTGTTACCTCGATTCCATCTTTGAATTTAATTCCGATTATCGCCTTGGCCAGATAATCGAAACTGCGTAAGCGTCTCCATTTCTTCTCCGCACACTGTCCGAGCTTGAACATCATATGCAGCATTCCATCGCGGGACAAGCAGCGCTTGGTCCGATGGCGAATCGTGGCGAAGTCCGATTCAATCGGATTGGAGGTCCGTATGCTCTGCCAGTGCTAAGCCGGAAAATCATAGAAGACCATCAGCTCCTCATGGTCTTTGTGTGGACACAGCGCTGCCTTCGGGCACTTCGGCTCATAGGCCTTGATGAACAGGTCAAATGCCTTCTCCGCTGCTGCCTGGGGCTCTAAGGTGGATCCCGGATTTCAGACAGTAGTTTAAGCTGCCATCCGATACGGAGGGAAGTGAGATTCTGCATCTCCACCCAGGTGCTGGCGCTGCAATTCCACTT
>QILI01000054.1 GCA_003233305.1 Mizugakiibacter sp. | reverse complement strand
AATCGAGGAGGACAGGTTATGGGAGATTCTAGCAACATTGATGTGGGTCTGGACGTTCATAAGGCGAGCATTGCGGTAGCGCTGGCACGTTTATATCGGGCAGCGGGGCATTACGCTTACGGGTAACGGTCACGTACGGCGGGTACCGGTAGAAGCTGCCTGGAGCTATCGTTTCCCGGCCCGCAAGAGCTGCTGCATTGAGCGCCGCGCCGAAAAGGCCCCGAGGCGAGTACAAGCGCTGGCCTGGGCGTGCCAAAAGCGCTTGTGTAGCCACCATCAGAGACTGATGGCGACCGGCAAGGCCCAACAACAGGTGACCACGGTCATCGCCAGAGAACGGGCGGGGTTCATCTGGGCTATCACCCGTGAGGTTCGGGGCAAGGCGCACGGCAGCAAGGCCCTGGCATGAGCTGGGGACAGCGGTTTCGGCTCAGGGTGTGGGAGGCCAGTGAGGAGAACCCCTGGACATCCTAGGTGGCGCCCTCTTTTGGGAGGGCAGCCCCACGACGAAGTGAAGTCAGGTCGGTAACCAACCCACGTCTATCAGAGTGATCCACCGTCGTAAGATTGCCTTTCACACCCTGAGCAGAAGTCATTGACAAGCAAAGGAAAAGTCGAAATACAGGACCCATAGTTGACAGGTCAACCCATATCAGGATGTGCTGAGGTACGAACCGCATCAAGTGAGGCTACTTCTTTACTGCGCATGGTGCCGAGCGGCATGGAAACCGCTGCGGGTGAATAATGTCAAGGTCTTGTGAGTGACGCCGTCCAGCCGTTTTCTCGTATCAGCAACTGCAGGCTGGATCCCGGGTCTGCCGCCCGGGATGACATAAATGGGGGGCATCTGGAATGACGAGATTTTTTGTGATGTCTGTAGCCTTTCTCGTTATTTCCGCATAGGCGGGAATTCAGCGAAGAAAGCCATGACCATGTAGTGGACATACGAATGGTGTTTCCTATCTACAGGTGCTTTGCGTCCAGGATGACAAGATTAGACTCTGCGTGAGGCTTGGAAAGATACCGGAGTCGATGAACGGACCCCATATCTGTCGATTGCTTATCATTGTGATCTAAGGCGACACTTACTGTATTGGCATACGTGTCTTCTGGCACTTTTCCCGGTTTTCACGGTCTTATCCGCAGACCCCTAGGAAAACCCCAATGACCCGATTCTTCTTCGACAATATCGATTCCATCGCCTTTCGTCTTGGCCCGATTGCCGTGCACTGGTATGGATTGATGTATCTGGGTGGGTTTATTGCTGCCTGGATACTGGGTGAGCGACGCCGGGCAGCGGGTCGCTTACCGGTCAGTCGCGATGGTTTCAGCGATCTCACCTTCTACGCCATGTTGGGGGTCATCCTCGGTGGTCGAATCGGCTACATGCTGTTTTACGTCAACCTGGATTGGATTTGGCGTGACCCGATGGAACTTTTCCGGGTTTGGGATGGCGGCATGTCCTTTCATGGCGGTCTGCTAGGGGTGTTGGTGGCCGGTCTGTATTGGGCACATCGTTACAAGGTGCCTTTTTTCGATGCCGTGGATTTTGTTGCACCCTTGGTTCCCATCGGACTCGGACTGGGACGCATAGGCAATTTCATCAATGGGGAATTATGGGGCAAATATACAGATTTGCCGTGGGGGGTGATTTATCCACGGGCCTTGCAACGCTTGCCACAGTTTGCCGGTATGGATACCCAACAGCTTCATGACATGTGGAAGACCGGCGCTTTGCATTCTTATGCCCGTCACCCTTCAGAGTTGTACGAATGCCTACTCGAAGGGGTCGTGCTGTTCGCGGTGTTGTGGCTGTATTCGAGCAAACCTCGGCGACGTTATGCGGTGTCTGGATGGTTTGCACTGCTGTATGGCATATTTCGTTTTGCCGTGGAATTTATTCGTGAACCTGATCCGCAGCTCGGTTACCTGGCTTGGGGCTGGCTGACCATGGGCCAGGTGCTCTCGGTACCGTTGATCCTGGTTGGCTTGTTCCTGCTGTGGTTATCCCGACGCCAGCCGCAGCCCATATCTGGCATTGCCCACCCGGAGGCAGGATAATCAATCCATGCAGACCTATCTTGAGCTGTTGCGTCATGTACTCGAACACGGTACCCACAAGGATGATCGAACCGGTACGGGTACACTCAGCGTTTTCGGCTGGCAGATGCGTTACCGATTGGATCAAGGCTTTCCGCTGCTGACCACCAAGAAGGTGCACTGGAAATCGGTGGCGCATGAACTGCTCTGGTTTTTGCGTGGCGACACCAACATTGCTTATCTGCACGAACACGGCGTTACTATCTGGGATGACTGGGCTGATGAGCACGGTGAACTGGGTCCGGTGTACGGCAAGCAGTGGCGCTCCTGGGCAACGGCCGATGGGCACAGCATTGATCAGATCGCCGAGGTTGTGGCCGCAATCCGTGGCAACCCCGATTCGCGGCGTCTGCTCGTGAATGCCTGGAATGTTGGTGAGCTGGAGCAGATGGCTCTGCCGCCGTGTCATCTACTGTTCCAGTTCTACGTAGCCGAGGGCAAGCTTTCCTGCCAGCTGTACCAACGCAGTGCAGACGTTTTTCTTGGCGTGCCTTTCAACATTGCCAGTTACGCGCTACTCACCCGGATGATTGCCCAGGTGACCGGGCTGGATGTTGGTGAATTCATTCATACCCTGGGTGATGCGCATCTGTATCTTAATCATCTCGATCAGGCCCGTGAGCAGCTCCGGCGCACCCCGGAGGAGCTGCCGCAACTGCGATTGAACCCAGAGGTGGATTCATTGTTCGATTTTCAGTTCGAGGATATCGAGCTCAAACACTATCACCCACAATCGGCAATCCGTGCTCCGGTGGCGGT
>QILI01000112.1 GCA_003233305.1 Mizugakiibacter sp. | reverse complement strand
ACGGCGACCTACCGTGAATTACTGGCCTCGATCAACCGTTGTGCCAACGCGCTGCAGGTACTGGGTTTACGCCCCGGAGACCGGCTGCTGATGGCCATGCCGACCATGCCGCAGGGGGTGATCGCTTTCTATGCGGCCAACAAGCTGGGTGTCGTGCCGGCAATGATTCATCCCTTGTCCACGACACCTGAAATTGAACACTATCTCGATGCCAGCGGGGCTGAAGTTGCGCTGACCCTGGATGCCTGTTACCCGCGATTGGTTGCGGCACGACCCAGGCGTCCGCTGCGATACCTGTTATTGGCGCGCCTGGGGGAGTTTCTCTCCGTACCGAAGCGCGCGGTGTTCTGGTGGCGCAAGGGCCGGCATATTGGTTCCCGCCGATTCGCGGGTACGCTGGTGGGGCGAGTGGATGCGCACATCGCATCCGCAGGCCGGTGAGGCCGAAGGCAGTACCCATGATCCTGCCGTAATTTTGTTTTCTGGTGGCACCACCGGGCAGCCCAAGGGCATTGTGTTAACCCATCGCAACCTTATCGCCGAGGGACTGCAGGTGGCCAAGTGGGGACAACTGGGTGGTGGCGATTCGATTCTGGCGATCATGCCGATCTTCCACGGTTTCGGTCTTGGCGTCTGCGTGAATGCCGCCTTCATGGCCGGGAGCACGTCGATCCTGGTGCCGAGCTTCGATGCCGCCAGCGTAGCCCGGCTACTGCGGCGCAAGCGTCCCAGTCTGCTGGTCGGAGTGCCCACTCTGTACGCCGCATTGAGTCAGGATCACCGGCTGGCCCGTATCGATTGGTCCTTTCTGCGCGCTGCCTTTTCAGGTGCCGATACTTTGCCGCGGCAGGTCAAGGAGCGCTTCGAGGCCATGGTGCAGGCGGGCGGTGGTGAGGTCCGGCTGCTGGAAGGCTACGGTTTGACCGAAGCGGTAACAGCGATCATGGCCATGCCGGTAGATTGTTATCGCGAAGGCTCTATCGGCGTGCCGTTCCCGGATATGTACGCCAAGATTTGTCGTCCCGGCAGCCAGGATGAGCTGGCGATCGGCATGGAAGGCGAAATCTGTATCCGGGGTCCAGCGCTGATGCAGAGCTACCTGGACCAGCCCGAGGCCACCCGCGAGGTGCTGCGCCGGCATGCCGATGGCCGGGTGTGGCTGCATACGGGCGATCTTGGGCATCAGGATGTGGACGGCTTTTTCTACTTCACTGTGCGTCTGAAACGAATGATCAAGTCATCCGGCTTCAACATCTATCCGGCGCAAGTGGAGGCGGTTCTCGACCGCCATCCTGCAGTGGCCGAAGTCTGCGTGGTCGGCGTACCCGACCCGGTCCAGGTGGAGCGGGTCATGGCCTTTGTCGTGCTGCATGACAAGGCTGCTGTGGGAGAGCATACCGCCCGCGCCTTGATTGAGTATTGTCGCGAACATTTGCTTAAATGGTCTTGCCCGCGCATGATCGAGTTTCGCCCTGAGTTACCGAAAACCCGAGTGGGCAAGATTGATTTTCGTACCTTGCGGCAGCAATACATCGACCAGGAACAGACCCCGTGATGAAACAGAGAGCGGCCATGAACGGAGGTGAGCGTATCGCCGAGGCGCTGCAGGCACAGGGTGTTAGTAGCCTCTTTACTCTGTGTGGTGGCCACATCTCCCCGATCCTGACTGCGGCCAAGACTCGGGGTATTCGGGTGGTGGACGTTCGCCATGAGGCAACGGCAGTGTTTGCCGCCGATGCCTCGGCGCGCTTGAGCGGCTTGCCGGGTGTAGCGGTAGTCACCGCTGGTCCCGGTGTCAGCAATACCCTGACGGCACTGAAAAACGCCCAACTCGCCCAATCGCCGTTGGTTTTGATCGGCGGGGCGGCACCCACGGTGTTGCAGGGACGCGGTGCCTTGCAGGATATCGACCAGGCGCAACTGGTGACCGGGCAGGTCAAGTGGTTACGCAAGGTCCGCAAAGTAGCCGATCTGACCCCCGCAGTTGCGCAAGCCTTCGCCGTGGCTCGCCAGGGAGTGCCTGGTCCGGTGTTCATCGAGTGCCCGGTGGATCTGCTCTATGACGAGGCCAGTATCCGTGGCTGGTATGCCGAGGCCAGCACCCGTGGTCACTCCTGGGCGGAACGTTTGCAACGTTGGTACCTGCATCGGCATGTTTCGCGAATGTTCGCTGAGCGGCATCCCAGCCGTTCTCACCAGATGCCCGAAGTTGGCCCCCGGCCAGCCGTGCCTCCGGCCGTTATCGACCGTACGGCCAAGATCCTGGCACAGGCCAAGCGACCATTGTTGCTGGTAGGCAGCCAGGCCGTGATCGATGCAGCCCATGTAGACCGGGTCGCTGCAGCCGTGGCCGCTTTGCAGTTACCGTTCTATCTTTCCGGGATGGCTCGCGGACTACTCGGGCGGGCTCACTCCAGGCAGCTTTTCCATCAACGTCGGCAGGCCTTGCGCGAGGCCGATTGTGTGCTGCTGGCCGGGGTGCCCTGCGATTTCCGTCTCGACTATGGGCGTCACGTGCGTCGTAGCGCCAACCTGATTGTTGCCAATCGCAGCCGCCGCGAGGCACGGCTCAACCGCAAACCAACCATCACCGCAGTCGGCGATGCCGGACTTTTTCTTGAGACCCT
>QILI01000141.1 GCA_003233305.1 Mizugakiibacter sp. | reverse complement strand
GCCCGCCATTATCACTGTGCAGAATCGGCTTGTGGTCGTAACAGCGTTCACGCCAGATCGCTTGTTCGATCAGCGTTGCTGCGAACTGGCCACACTCGACCTCGTGCACCTCCCAATGCACACCGTAGCGGCTGAACAAATCGCTGATCAGGTACAGATAAAAGAAGCGACCGCGTACTTCGCTGGGTAACCAGGTCACATCCCAGGTCCACACCTCGTTTGGCCCCTGGGCGATGTGCGTGGTCGGTATTTGCTTTGCCCGTGGCGCTTGCGTCGAGCCCCGGTGATGCACTTGATGGTGCGCTTTCAGCACTCGATAAAAGCTCGATTCCGAGCCAAGGTATTCACCTTGATCGGCAAGCTTGGGCACGATCTGTGAGGGTGGCAGGTGTGCGTATGCTGGCTGATTACACACCGTCACGATGCGTTCACGCTCAGCCATCGTTAGCCGGTGCGCCGGCGCAGAGCGTACGGCGGTGGGCCGCTCGTCGCTCGCTACCTGCCTCTGGCCGACCGGGCGCCAGCGTTGCAGCGTGCGCACGCTCAAGCCAATCACCTCGCAGGCACGGCGTCGCCGGGCACCCGAGACCACCGCCTCATCAACCAGTCGCACTATCTGTTCGCGCTGCAAGAGTGAGGTCATTCGTCCTCGTCCTCCCACAACGCCCGGTACTTTTTTTGCAGCACCAGTAACGCCGCGCTCTCGGCCAACGCCTTTTCCTTGCGGTGAAGCTCTTTCTCCAGCGCCCGGTTACGCTGCTTGAGCTGCTTCACTTCCGCCGCCGCCTGGCGCGCTCGATCCGGCTGCAACTGTGCCGTATCGATACAGGCCTGTTTCCACTGCACTATCTGCTCTGGGTACAATCCCTTTCCCCTACAATAACGGCTCAACTCCTCCGCGTTCAGACTCGCTGTCTCCAGCACCACCGCCAACTTCGCCTCACCACTCCAATCCTCCGTGGTCTTCTTTCTGCTTCCCGGCACCGCTACACCTCGCTTTCTCGCTGACTTCAGCCAATTGTAAAGCGTTGCCGTGCAAATGCCTTCCTCCCTCGCAACCTGAACCACTACGCCATTGTATGGCGGCAATAACTTGCTCAGAACTGCTGCACGTCTTTCCTCTGAATACCTTCCCATCTCATCATTCCTGCGCCTCCTCTGATACTTTCAAAAAAGCGACAACTATCCTGACAGAGGGGGGCTACTCGAAATTATGGCTTTGGTGCCGGAAATTGATCGAACCAGTCCAGCGTTTCGCTGATGATGCGTTTCTTCGGAGTGTAGTGACCGGCTCCCTCGATCACGATCAGGTCTTTGGGCGCACCCCCCAGCAACGTGTAGAATGGTTTTGCCGACGTCTCTAACGGGTAATAGTAGTCAGCCGAAAGGTTGACCATTAGGGTGGGAACCGTGACACGCGTCAGGAAGTTAAGCGGGTCAACTTCCGGTTGGCTCTGAGTTACCTGGAGCCCTCCGACTACCAGCACAGCCGCCTTGATGCGTGGCTCTACCGCAGTCATCATGGGTGCCATTTGTGTACCCCAACTAATTCCGAAGTAGCCGAGCCTGTCCATCGTGATGTCGGAACGGGTTTCGAGGTAGTCAAGCGAACGTCCAAGATCTTTGGACCACTGAATCACGTGCTCGCGATAGGAATTCGTCTCGAGCCGCCAGTCGCTAGCGAGCGCCGCGAGCGCCGTCCCCCGTTCAAAGGTTCCTTTGTACACCGGGAACAGGACTGCATAACCACTTCTCAAGAGGAAAAGGGCAAAATGGTTTTCTGCAACCGAAGGATTATCTCTCCGGAAGATGGCGTATGCACCTGGGAAATACACGATGGGCTGGTAAGGCGGTTCAACGTCGTGAGGCAGATACAGAAAAGCGGTCAGGCGCTCGTTCCCATACGCGGCATCAATCTCAATCTCATCCCGCATCCAGTGCTCTGCATCTTCACGTTTAATAAGCTCTGCATTCAGTGGGGACGCATCATAGGCATACAAACGACGGTAAACCTCGAAAATCTCGTCCGAGACCGGCTGTTCAACCCCGTAGTCGCGACTCGTTCTTTTGAGCGGATTATGAGCTGGTGTCAGGTCCGGCTTGTCCAGCGGGGTAAAGAGCCGGAATCCGTTAAGCTCTTCACGATTGAAGGGTGAAAGGCTGTTACGATCATTGAAGTAATATTCTGGATCACCCCAGCCCCCCCCGAGCAGGAAACGGTCTTCACCGCTCTCGTTCCAAACCCACTGCCCCGGCCGGACTGATCCCGTCAAACGTCCCAACAGGAGCCGTACCCTCACCACCGAAGTTGCTGCCCGGTATGATGTACTCACTCACGATGGGCGGCCACACACCAATAAAGGCCGCCCGGTACCAATGAAACAGGGTTGGAAGTTGCTTGCCTGCGAACCGTGCATAAGCTGCCGCTTCATACCAGCTGACACCCCCAACCGGGTGGCTTGCCATTCCATCAGGGTAAGTACCAAATTCCCACGAGCTCGGTCCGGCACGACCGGTTTGATCTTTGAACAGATCCATCGCCTCTTTAAACGATAGCTCACGCCCATCCTGCATAAACGGCTGCTTCCAGTACTCCGGGTTGCCGTATCCGTCTGCGTCGACGAACTGCTTGTATTTTTGGTTTGTAAGCTCGGTAGCGTCGATCAGGTAGTCAGAAAGCTCGGCGGTTGGGAGCCCAAGCTCCGGCAGTAGGCCCTGGAACTCCCCTCCCTGGACACGCAACATTCCTTGCGGGAGTGAGTCCACCGCCTCCAGGCGATAGTCCCCGCCGCCCGTACCGGCCACGTTTAACGTCTGGTATCCGTCCAGCTCCAGCCTGATTCGTAGCATGCCCCCATAGCCCCCCGGGACGCGCACGTCCTCCAGAGG
>QILI01000085.1 GCA_003233305.1 Mizugakiibacter sp. | reverse complement strand
CCAATGTTGGATATCTCCTGAGTTCGCCCATAACGGTTGTTGGCACCTGTTTCTACTCTACCCGGACGATCCGCGAATGGCTATTCAAGGGGCGTTGTGCAGTCAATACGATGACCTTGTCCAAAAAAACAACGACAGAACCTGACTTGATATTCTGTGGGCTGTTTTAATGGTGTGGTGCAGTATCGCAAGTTATGCGATGCCCCGAAAACACCTTCCCAAATAAAGCCCACTGGTCAATGATCGCTCGTGTGTTGGCACCCTTGATCATGGCCGCACTATCAGGGGTGACTGCGGCAGATACCTATAGCCCACCGACAAGAGTTGAAGTCTTCACCACGACAGATCAGGCAGTCGCGGGTGCTTCTGCGATAGATTTTAAACAACAGGTCCCGGACATCGACCTTCAGGTCTATCGGCTCGATGGCATTCGGCAAATGGAGCTTACGTTGTCGGGCAATCTCCCCAATGACGTGGTTGTGGCGAAGCGGATCGTACTACAGCGCATCCAGCAAATGGACAGGCAGTCTACCGCCCAGATGCAGCAGGCGGCTATCGGGCTGGCAAAAGTCATTCAGTATGGCATTGACCGGTATCCGGTCATTGTGTTCAACGGGGAGGCCGTCGTCTATGGCGTCACTGATCCGGGTGAGGCCTTGCGCCGCTATCGACACTGGCGGGACGGGTCATGATACGGCGCAGCCTGATGGCCATTTTGTTTGCCGTCCTCGTCAGTCTGTTCAGACCCGGGGTTTCCGGCACGATTACGACGCCAGGCATTGTTGCCCGGACCGCCGCCGCTGCACTGTCCTGCATGCAGTGGATGCCCGTCGGCGCCTGTTTCTGGCTACGCTGTTCCTTCTCCGGTTGCAGGGTTCGCACTTCGATCAAGGTCGGTCATTACAACCCGGATCTGGTCGTCAGTACCTACAACGAACTGGGCGGCAACCCGTGGGCGGAGATCCGTGCCACTTTGGGTCTCGCTCAGAAAGCGGCTGCCCGTGGTTTGCTGGGGGCTTTGTTGCCAGTGCCGATCGACAGCGCCGGCAACCGGACGGAGGGCGCTTCGAAACGTGACCACCAGAATCTGATATACCGTGAAACAGACGCCATCGGCCATCCACTGAGTTCACTGTCCGGTCTCGTTTCCGGGGTCGGGCTGTTGTGTCCGTCCCAGACCACGTCTCTCCTCCCGTATTTCCAGTCCGGGCTCGATGCCCTGTCCTGGCGACAGGAAGTGCCGGAGATCTTTTATCCAGCCAGCCTGATCCCCGGTCTGCGTGAACTGGGTACCTGGCCCCTGCAAAGCTGGGGCGGGGTCTATCCACGCACCGGCTGGACCACCCAGGCCGAAGAACCGAAAGCTGCGGCCATCAACGCCCAGCGGGCCGGTGATATCGTCACGCGCACCGGTCAGCCGCACGTCTATGTTCCGGTGACCGGGTCATCGGCTTCCATGAAGGTCTGGCCGCCGGGCCCACTAACGGAGAAGGATCGGACTACGGGGACCTGGCAGATGTTGCTCCCAAAACCGGAATTGAGCTGCAACGTCTTCGGCACGAATGATCTCGCCAGTCTCACCGGGTGGGGCGGTGGTCGCGTCGATAGCGAGGGTGATTACGTCTGGAACCTGTGGCGGCCCTACCAATGCTGCCGGCGACGTGGGCAGGTTTTTCTGTTCAATATCGATTGGATAGCCTATCCCCTATGACGACATACACTGCATACACATGGCGCCGTCGGTTGCAGGCCATCTGGCTGCTGATCGGGTTACTTAGCCTGAGCAATGCGCAGGCCCTCACCAGGGGGCCGACAGAAGACAGCTTCTGGTATTACCAGATCGGTGGTGCACAACCGGTGTCAGCTCCCGCCAATCCCTCTGTCGTGTCCGTGACCCTCGGTGGCTCGGCACAACTGGGACTGGGCTACAGCTGCGGAAAGTTCGATCCCGCGGCCGCCATTACCAATACACTGAATAACATCGGTGCTGGCGTCGACAACGCGATGAATGCGATGACCACAGCGGCCAGCGCCGCGATCGCTTCATTGCCGGCACTGATCCTGCAGCGCGCTAATCCCGGTCTCTACGATCTTTTCCAGAATGCACTCTTGAAAGCCCAGGAGACCCTGCGGCTGGCTACCAAATCCTGCGAACAGATGGAGGCCGAGATCGCGAAGGGTAAAAACCCTTATGCCGATCTCATCACGCTCTCCAAGGGTAATGACTGGAAGCTCCAGATGGGGATTGGTGGCAATGATGCAGTCACAGCAAAGGACGCCGTCGAGTCATCGAACGGTGACAGCGGTATTCCCTGGGTTGGTGGCCAGGCAGGGGGAGCAGGTCAGCCCGTTCTGGAGTTCACGGGTGATATCGTCAAGGCAGGCTACAACATCAATATGAACCGATCCATCACCACGGTGGGTCCTCCGGCATCGGTTACCCGACTGACAGAGATATGGGCAACCCCGGCGGATGCGAAGGACTGGGTCGTGGACGTGGTCGGCGAGAACATCGTGACCACCTGTGATACCTGCCGCAAGGACAGTATTCCCGGCACCGGCCTGTTACCGAAATTAAATC
>QILI01000070.1 GCA_003233305.1 Mizugakiibacter sp. | reverse complement strand
ACGGCTACTACGTAATTGGCGAGCGCCGCGGCGAGGAGTGCCAGGAACACCCCGACGACAGCACCGAGGATCGCGATAACTGAGCGGCCCAGTCCAACGTGCTTGATGGACCGGGCGGGTGACACGATCAATCGCGTCTCCTGGATGTTACCGAGCCGTATCTTGAGGTTGGAGATCACGGCCTCCTGACCTTGGATCTTACGTTGCCTTTCCGTATCAAAATTAGCTAAATTGGCTACCGCTTGGATAATGGCGCTTTTTTGTACGATCTGCCGCTGCTGATTGGCGGCCATAGCGGCTACGACCGCCGCGACTTCCTGCGGTAAGGTTACGGTCAGTTTTTGTTCAATATTGTTCATGCGTTGCAAATTTTGTTGCAATTGATTATTGATCAGCAACATGGCCATGGCCTGTGTCGGGGTACCTGCCTGGCTGGCCGTCAGGCTCGCCTTGCGGGCTCGATCGATGTAAGCATTCAGAGCCTTGATCTGGCTCTGGTATAACTTTGCGGCCTGATTCAACCGGTTGCGTTTTTCCCTGAGTACCGTAAGTTGCTCTTTCAAGTTCGTCTGGGCAGCTTGAGCACCGGCCAATTTTTGCTGCCGACCGGCTCGTTCGGCCTTGATTCGTTGGAGATCATTGATCCGCGCCAGTATGAGTTGCGCCGCTGTCAACTGTTGCTTTAGGTTGGACCGAAGTACGTTGATCTGAGCGGCGGTATTGCGTGCCAAGAGCGCCACGGCAGCTTCTTCAATCGCTTCGAATGCGTTTTGTAATTTCTTCGTGCCCTTTCCCGCCAGGACAATGGTATTGCTCTTGCTCGGTACCTTGGCCACGATCTTGACCTTGCGCGGATCAATAGGGTGTTCGCTCCGATACTGTAAGAGCGCCATCTCGATCAAGCCGGAATTCAGGGCCGCGGCGGCGGAATCAGGCGTCATTACGGCAATAATTTTGCCATTCGCCGCGGTGTAGGAGCCCAGCCCCACCACGGCGGTATAGCGGTAGGTATGTGGCGTAGCAAGGGCGAGTGCCAAGCCCAGTCCGGTACTGAGCAGAAAAATGGGGAGCATCAGCTTCCAGCGCCGCCACAGGCTAACCCCCAGATCAACCAGATCAATCTCATCGCTGGGATCTGAGTAGTAGGGAACTAGCGCCCGGGGATCGGGTTGTGTCGGGGGAGTCGGTGCTGTGGGGTGCTTATTTTCAGCCATCTCGGTCAGGTTCCTTCTTGCCAGATCGGGCAGTATAGGGGAGAGCAGATTCCACTGTGAAATGAGCGACGGGTTGAATGACCGACGAGTCTGCAGTGGCGGTGATCAGCCATGACGTAGATGCCCCTTTATTCCCTGGCGCAGAGCGCCTGTGGCTGGGTGACACCGCCGAGCAGTGTCACCAGAAGCCTACCGCGCTGCGTCGGGATTCTGTCTGCGTTCAATAGACTGGCGCACGATGCCAGCGCCAGGCCGTCTCGAGAATGGCCTCGATATCGGTATAGCGTGGCTTCCAGCCCAATACCTCGCGAGCATGGTCGCTGGCTGCCACCAGGGTAGCCGGGTCGCCATCACGCCGAGGGGCTACCTGATGTGGCACCCGCCGCCCGCATACCCGGCCGGCTGCGGCAATCACTTCGCGCACGCTGAAACCCGCACCGTTGCCAAGGTTGAAGCGGTGCATGCCAGGCTCCTGCTGCAGCAGTTGCAATGCCGCCAGATGGGCCGCAGCCAAGTCATCCACATGCACATAATCGCGCACACACGTGCCATCGCGGGTCGGGTAGTCGTCACCGAAAATCTGCAAGGGTGCTGCGGATCCCTGCTCCAGCACGGCGCGCAACACATTGGGGATAAGGTGTGTTTCGGGCTGATGCGACTCACCGATCCGGCCCTGCGGAGCGGCCCCCGCCGCATTGAAATAGCGCAGTGCCACCGCGTGTAGACCGAAAGCCTTTACCGCATCCTCGATCATCCGCTCGCACATCCACTTGCTGGCTCCGTACGGATTGATCGGTGCCAGCGGGTGATCCTCATCTATACGTTCGCTCAATGGTTGCCCGAAGACCGCTGCCGAGGACGAAAACACCAGTCGATCCACCCCGGCTGTCTGCATCGCTTCCAGCAGGGTCAGTGTGCCCAGCACATTGTTACGATAATAGACCAGTGGTTGGCTCATCGACTCTCCGACCAATGAACGGGCACAGAAATGCATCACCGCGTCATAGCGGTCGGCCTGCAGCACTGCATCCAGGGCCGGCCGATCGAGTACATCGCCGACAACTAACCGACCCCAACGCACAGCCTCAGGGTGGCCGCTGGAAAGATTATCAAACACCGTTACAGTGTGCCCGTTCTCGGCCAGACACTTGACCATGTGGGCGCCGATATAACCCGCCCCCCCGGCCACCAATATCCGCATGCTTGTAGCTCCTTGAATACGTCGCCCGAACGCAGCGATATCGGGCTATTCTACGGGGAATCCGGCGCTCACCACCACCACCACCCAGGCGGGAATCCACCCGGCCCGGAGCACGGTGAGGCTTGCTCGGGCGCTACCGCCAGACCGTGGATCCCGGGTCTGCGCCCGGGATGAC
>QILI01000018.1 GCA_003233305.1 Mizugakiibacter sp. | reverse complement strand
AGCCTTACCAATACCATCCCCTACTTACCAGATATCATCCGCAGTACTGCTTCAATCACTACGTGAGTGCACGAGGTTATTGAGAAGTTACAAAAATACGTAACTTCTCAATAACCCCGTGCAAACGGCATTCAGGACTGGACTCCCAAAGCTGAATGCCCTATAGTTGTGGCCCATGGAACCGGGCACGATTATTCAAGGCCGCACCGTCATGGAGCAGGACATCCGGCTTATCCGGCAACTGATTGCCGACCACCCCGACTGGCATCGAACCCGATTGTCCCAGCAATTGTGTCGCCAATGGGATTGGACCAATGCCAAGGGTGCGTACAAGGACATGGCCGCGCGCGCGCTCTTGCGCAAGCTCGATGCCCGGAGCCTGATCTCACTACCCCCGCCGGTGCGTTCGTCCAACAATGCCTTCCGTCATCGTAACGCGGCGGCGATTGTCCTGGATCAGACACCCATTACCGCTAAGCTGGCGGAGCTGACACCGGTGCGGGTTCTGCCCGTGGCCAACGCCACGCAGGCACAGTTGTTTCAGGGCCTGATGCAGACCCACCACTACCTGGGTTATTCCGGACCGGTGGGGCAGAATCTCCGTTATTTGGCGTGGGATCGCCATGACCGGCCGTTGTGCGGCCTGCTGTTCGGGGCCGCGGCCTGGCGGCTGGCGTGCCGGGACCGCTTCATCGGCTGGGACCAGACGACACGCGCGCAGGGCTTGTCGCGGATTGCCAACAATATGCGGTTTTTGATTCTGCCCTGGGTGCGGGTGCCGCACCTGGCCAGCCATCTGCTGGGGCAGGTGAGCCGGCGGCTGTCCGCGGACTGGCAGCAGCAATACGGCCACCCCATTGCGCTGCTGGAAACCTTTGTCGATAGCAGCCGCTTCCGGGGCACCTGTTACCGGGCGGCGAACTGGATTCACGTGGGCGAGACCACCGGGCGTAGCCGCAACCATCGTCCCGGGTGCCCCCGAGTACCCGTCAAAGCAGTCTGGCTGTACCCTTTGCAGCAGGCCTTTCGTACCCGCCTGGGCTTGGGAGCGAGTGAGCGATGACCAAAAGCGGTTTTCTGCTACCCCCGATTCCGCCCGCGGAGATGACCCCCACGGTCAAGTTGCTGCTGGTCATCATCGAGCAACAGCAGATCACGATCACCCGATTGGAACAACGCGTCGACCGCCTGGAAGCCGAAGTGGCGCGGTTGAAGAAATTACCTTCGCGACCCAAGATCAAGCCCAGCGCCCTGGAGCGCGATGACCCCGATGAGGATCCCCCACCCGGCGGGGCGGGCTCAGGCAAAAAACGACCCGGCTCGAAGAAGCGGAAAAAACGGTTTCCCATCCATCGCACCGTCATGGTGGCGCCACCGGACCTGCCCGGCGGGTCGCGTCTGCTGGGCTATCAGGACTACCTGGTGCAGGACCTGCTGATTCAACCCTGCAATACCCGTTACCGCCTGGCGCGTTATCGGACCCCGGACGGACGACAGGTGACAGGGCAATTATCCCCGCACCTGCAAGGCACCCACTTCGGTCCTACCCTGCAAAGCTTTATGCTCTACCAATACCATCACCAACGGGTCACCCAGCCTTTGCTGTTACAGCAGTTGCTGGAATGGGGGATTGATATCTCCAGCGGTCAGTTGAACCGCATCATTACCGAAGACAAAGACCGCTTCCACGCCGAAAAAACCGCGCTGCTCCCTGCCGGCATTGCCCACAGCACCTATCTGCATGTGGATGACACCGGCGCGCGCCATGCCGGCAAAAACGGCTACTGCACTCATGTGGGTAATGAGCAATTTGCCTGTTTCGAAAGCACCGCCTCGAAAAACCGCATCAACTTCCTGCAACTGTTGCGTGGGCCGGATTCAGACTATGTGATCAACCCCGGTGCGCTGGCGTACATGCACCAACAACGCCTCCCCGCTCAACCACTGTTCGCCCTACGCCAAGGGGGTGAACAGTTCGCCGATGAAAGCGCCTGGAGCGCGCAACTTAAAACGCTGGGAATTCATCAGGCCCGACAGGTTCGCATCGCCACCGAAGGCGCTTTGATCGGCAGCCTGATCCACCATGGCTTTCCAGCAGAGTTGGTGATCCTCAGTGATGATGCCGGGCAGTTTGATGTGTTCCTCCATGCCTTGTGCTGGATTCATGCCGAACGGGTCTTCCAACGTATACTCCCACTCAACGAGATCCATGCCAAGGCGCTAAATTGGGTCAGAGAACAGATCTGGGACCTCTACCACGATCTCAAACACTATCGGCAACATCCCAGTAAAGTCGAAAAACGGGAACTGGTCGCTCGCTTCGATGAAATCTGTCGCACGAAAACCAGCTTCCAAACCCTCAACCTGGCACTGCAACGACTGGCCAACAATAAAGCTGAGTTATTGTTGGTTCTGGAGCGGCCGGATATTCCCCTACACAATAACCTCAGTGAACGGGATATTCGCGAGTATGTCATTAAGCGAAAAATCAGCGGCAGTACCCGGTCTAATGAGGGCCGGCGATGTCGCGATACCTTCGCCAGTTTGAAAAAGACCTGCAAAAAACAACGCATCCCCTTCTGGGATTATCTGCTCGATCGCGTCAGCCTTACCAATACCATCCCCTACTTACCAGATATCATCCGC
>QILI01000043.1 GCA_003233305.1 Mizugakiibacter sp. | reverse complement strand
TTTCCGGTGATGGTGATACCGCCTCGATCGGACTGGGCCAGTTCATACACGCGATTCGACGTGGCGTGAACATGCTCTACATGGTAGAGAACAATGGCGTCTACGGGCTGACCAAGGGCCAGTTTTCGGCCACGGCCGACGTCGGTTCCAAAAGCAAGAGAGGCGAAGAAAATATCTACCCGGTGATCGATCTGGTTCGCTTGGCCCTCGATCTGGGGGCGGGCTTTGTCGCCCGCAGTTTTTCCGGTGACAAGGAGCAGTTGGTGCCGCTGATCCGCAGTGCCTTGTCCTATCCGGGCTTCGCCTTTATCGATTGCCTGTCGCCTTGCGTTACCTTCAACAACCATGTCGGTTCAACCAAAAGCTATGCCTGGATTCGCGATCACGACCTGCCCATTGCCGATCTGGTACCGCCCAGGAAAGAGATCACGGTCTCCTACCCACCCGGCTCACGCCAGGTGGTCACGCTGCACGATGGGTCTCAATGTGTACTACGCAAACTTTCCGGTGACCATAACCTCGGTGACCGGGCCGCAGCTCTGGCCCTCGTTGAAGAACATCGCCGCTGTGGAGAGATCGCCACCGGCCTGCTCTATCACGATACCGAAGCGCAGGATATGCATTCACGCATGAATACCGTGAGCACCCCGCTCAATGCCCTGCGCTTTGAGACGCTCTGTCCCGGTGCCGAGACCCTTACCAAAATCAATGCTGGATTCCGCTGAGTCGTAACCCGGTTGGATCGCCGAATTCACTTCAATTCGCGACCCCATCCGTGACCTGCAGGAATCTGCAGAAGCAGCAAAATTCTAGCCCTCAGGCCATACCTGTTTTCAGAACCAGTGCGGCGCAGGAGCCCATTTTGTCCCGTAACGCATCGTTAATAGCCCACCGTATTTTGCCGTCGAACTGAAATTGATGAAAACCCCCAAGGGCTTGCACCCATTGCTGGAAGACGGCGTGATCGATGAGGTTCTGCATCCGCTCAAGAGTGGCAAAGAAGCGTCGGTTTACGTAGTGCGGTCAGGTAGTGAGATCCTTTGCGCCAAGGTTTATAAGGATATGGCCCAGCGTAGTTTTCAGGCCCGAGTACCCTATCAGGAAGGTCGCAAAGTGCGCGGCAGTCGTCGCCAGCGAGCCATCGGCAAGGGTAGCCGTTTTGGTCGTAAAGAAGAGGAAGCAGCCTGGAAGCGCACCGAAGTTGATGCGCTCTATCGTCTGGCCGAGGCCGGTGTGCATGTACCGCGCCCCCATGGTTATTTTGAGGGTGTGTTATTGATGGCCCTGGTGGCTGATGCGGCGGGCCACAGTGCGCCGCGTCTGAGCGAGGTTGAACTGAGCCCCGAGCAGGCGTGTTATTTCTATACCGTACTGATTCGTGACGTGGTACGCATGCTGTGCCTGGGACTGATTCATGGGGACTTGTCTGAGTACAACGTCCTGGTAACCCAGGAAGGCCCGGTTCTCATTGATTTTCCACAGGTGGTCAGTGCGTCAGGCAATAACAATGCCCGCTCGATGCTGCTACGTGATGTGCACAAGCTTCGCGACTATCTGGGTCGGTTTGCGCCTGAACTCTTGGCTGTCCATCATGGCGAGGAGATGTGGGCACTGTTTGCCACCGGGGCCTTGCAGCCGGATGTCGAGTTAACAGGAACCTTTGTATTCGACCAACACTCAGCCGACGTACAGACGGTGAGGCACTCTATCGAGGATGCCCGGCGGGAAATGCTGGCCCGTCAGCAGGGACGCAAAGAAGCTGCGGAACGCGATTAGCTAAACCGCAGCATCGGTAGTACGCGGGATCGTTCCGCGCCAGCCTTTCTGAGAGAAAGGCCTCAAGCGTCAGGATAGCTGCAGGATCGTCTTCAACTTGTTGGAGCGGAAGGGTCTGCGTCCTGCTGAGGTACTGCACCGGTATCATCGGCATTCTTCGCAGCTTTCTTCAGACGTTTTTCGTCCTTCTTCTTTTTCTTGGCCAGGTCGCGCTGGCGTTTCTCGTATTGATAATTTTGTCTGGCCATGATGAACCTCAATGAAAGGTTCAGTATAAATCAGCCGTGAGGGTCATGCACTGGGGTGTTTGTAACGCTGGGCTCCCGGCGTGTTGTAGGTGAAGCACAAACCCCTTCTCGTCACCGGAATCCACCCGGCCCGGATCACGTTTGATGCTTGCTCGGACGGTGCCATCAGTGCGTGGATCCCGGGTCTACGCTGCGCGTTATCCCCCTCCTTCCCGTCATTCCCGTGCAGCTAAAATCCAGTGAAAAAACCATCACCACGCAGTGGGCATCTGCTCCTTTTTGGGTTTATGCCTATGCCAACCGGCCTTGCTACCAAGATTTCACCTTGGATTCCGGGTCTACGCTGCGCATGCTTGGCCGAGGTTCGTTACACTCCCACGGTAGCCTTGCCGGTAGGATTCCTGATACGCATGACCCATCGCCACACCCGCCCTATTGCGTTGGTTATCACCCGTAATCTGCCACCCATGGTGGGGACATGGAGCGGTTCAATGTCAAGTATTCACGATGAGTAGACAGGTGGTTCGTAACGCGGTCTGGAATGTTTCCGGTACCTTGGCCTCACTGACCGTGGGCCTGATTGCGCTTACGGTACTGCTGCATGCGCTAGGTACGGCTCGGCTGGGT
>QILI01000146.1 GCA_003233305.1 Mizugakiibacter sp. | reverse complement strand
CATCGACACTAAACCATCATGAAACACATCCAAGCTGCGGTTCGAATCCACCATGCCCTTATCTCGCTGGCGATACTGCTGCTGGCAAGCATGGCCCCGGCACTCGCTGCAACAACCCGGTCGGCCACAGCCGTGACACCCTCTACGGTGGCCGCTACGCCATCCACCCGCCAGCCTCGACTTGCCGTAGTGCGTCGTTACGGCTTCGATCTCAAGATGGGCCACAACGTGATAACGGTGCGCTGGCTAGCACCCGATATTCTCCGCATCCACTACCTTCCAAACGCCCACGCCAATCCCCGTACACTGGTGTTACGTCGTGGCAATCTGGGTATTTACCCGCCACAAGGCGTGCGCGATAACGCAACGGAACTGGTGCAAACCTCACCCGAGATGCGAGTGATCTGGAACAAGGCCAGCTCGCAGCTCAGCGTCACTACTGCAGCAGGGCGACATTTGCTGAGCATGGATAATCTAGCCACTCTGGCCGGAGGCACGACGCAGTTCAGCATCGACCCCGATGACTCCCTGTATGGCATCGGTGGCTACCAAAATACCAATCCCTCCGAGGCTGGCATGCTGCGTCGCGGAACCTGGTTGGCCAAAGCCGGCAAACAAGGCTATTCAGGAGCGCCGTGGGTATGGAGCACGGCAGGCTACGGACTCTTGTTTGACACCTTGGGTGCACGCTTTGAGCTCAACTCAGGATCCATCCGGGTCAGTAACTTTTCCAGGAAGGATATCGACATCTTCATCCTAACCGGTAACCCATACCATCTGTTCTCGGCACTGGCCGGGCTCAGCGGCCACCCCCCCATGTATCCAAAATGGGCCATGGGCTTCATGAACAGCCAGTGGGGCATCAACGAGAAAGAACTGTTGCAGATCGTCGATACCTACCGCGCCAAGCACATCCCCATCGACAACTTCATTCTCGATTTCGACTGGAAGGCCTGGGGACAAAACCACTACGGTGAATTTCGTTGGAACACTAAGAAGTTTCCTGATGGGCCCAGTGGGCGACTCAAAGCCATATTGGACAAACAGGGCATGCACCTTAGTGGTATTGAGAAGCCACGCATCCACGTCAACACCATCGAAGGACACTACGCCAGCGAACACGACTTTTGGTTTCCCGGCGAGAAACCCGAGAAAGACTATTTCTCGCACAAGCTGGTGGAGGATCTTGACTTCGACAAGCCTGCCGTACGCCAATGGTTCTTCAATCCGGTACTGCGAAAAAGCTTCGTCACTGGCATCGTTGGCTGGTGGAACGATGAGGCCGATAACACCCCCGACGATACCCAGTTCATGAATATGGAACGGTCTGAGTACGATGGCCAACGCCGCTTCTTCAAACAGCGGGTATGGTCGCTCAACCGCGATTTCTACCTCGGCGCACAACGCTACGCTTACGGTCTATGGTCGGGTGATATCAATACCGGCTTTGCCAGCATGGCCGCACAACGCGAACGCCTGCTTAGTGCGATCAATGTCGGTGAGATGCGCTGGGGTATGGACGGTGGTGGATTTCGTGGCCATCCCACCCCACAGAACTATGCCCGCTGGATCGAATTTGATGCCTTCGTGCCGATCTTCCGCGTCCATGGCACTCACAACCAACATCGCCAACCCTGGGTGTATGGGCCCATCGCCGAAAAAGCTGCGACCCATGCCATCCGCCTACGCTATCGGCTGCTTCCATATATCTACAGCTACCAGTGGCAACTCCACACCACCGGCATCGGCATCGTGCGTCCGCTGATCTTTGCCTTCCCTGATGATCCGAACGTACGCAATACCATCAGCAGCTGGATGTTCGGTCACTGGCTGCTGGTTTCGCCCATTGTTAAACCGGATGCGACACAGAAACGCGTCTACCTACCCGCCGGAACCTGGACCGATTACTTTAGCGGCAAGGTCTATCACGGCGGCCAAACAATTACCCTCGCAGTAGACAGCAAAACCTGGATGGATATTCCACTGTTCATTCGGCAGGGTGCCATCATCCCAACCCAACCGGTGCTGCAATACGTCGGCCAACACCCGATTACCACGGTCACGGTCGATGTGTTCCCGGCAACGCAACGCAGTCGCTTCGATTACTACGACGACCAAGGCAACACCTATGCCTACGAGCATGGCGACTACTTTCTGCAAACCATAAGCACACAACGGCGCGGGCCAACCGTGCAGTTCGATCTCGGCGCCGTGCAGGGCCGCTACAAACCTGCCCTACGCGATTATCTGGTAAAAATTCACGGGCTCGCCGCACATGCAATCCGATCAGCCAACGGTAAACTGACCTTCTATCAGGGACTGGATGCGCTACGGAAGGCACCAGGCGAGGGTTGGGCCAGCGGCCACGACCGCTACGGTGCGGTGACCTACCTGAAGCTCGCAGCAGGCAAGCCGTGCAGGATATCGCTGAGCGGCGGTTGACAGAAATACGTGCTGTAGGAGGAGCTGCTACGCGATTGTTGCGTACCATGCTTCCGGCCGTACTGCTAGCGAGCTTGGCAGCTTGCAGCGGCGGGGGTTCAGGCACCCCAGCATCCACTCCACCACCACCCCCAGCTACCGTGAATTCAAGCGGTCTGTTTGCCGACCAGGGACCGCTCTACGACAACCATCCCGAACCCACCGCCAGCCAGGCCATTACCCTGACTCTGCGCACTTTCAAGG
>QILI01000029.1 GCA_003233305.1 Mizugakiibacter sp. | reverse complement strand
GTTGCGACACCTGCCGCAAGGCACGCCGGTGGTTGGAACGATTTGGTATCGAATATCACTTTGTGGATCTGCGCGAACAACGCCCCGAAGCACAGCAATGGCTGGATTGGGCACAGCAGGCCGGTGGTTGTGGGTGCTTGGTCAACAAGGCCAGCACGACCTGGCGAAATTTACTGCCACAGCGCAAAAGTCCGGGCACCGATACCGAATGGATCTTATTGCTGCGCGAATATCCCGCCCTGGCGCGACGTCCCTTGTTGGTGCTTGAGGACGGGCACTTGCAGCAGCGTTTCAGTGACAATATGTACAAGAAATTGTTTACCGATAAGCTGGAGCAGCGCCGATGATTCGAAAGTACCCAGGCCCGGACCGGCTGATTTTGTTGGTGTGGCAGCGACTCATCGTCTCATTCGTATCGTGGAATCACCATGTCCGATGTGTTTGAGCTGACCCAGGAACTGATACGTCGCGTTTCGGTGACCCCCGATGATGCGGGTTGCCAGCCGCTGCTGGCCGAACGTCTGCAGCGCGTGGGCTTTCGTTGTGAGGCCAGGCGTTTCGGCAAGGTCGACAATCTGTGGGCTTGCCATGGCACCGGTGGGCCGGTGTTGGTGTTCCTAGGTCATACCGATGTGGTGTCAAGCGGTCCGGAAGCAGACTGGTCGTCGCCGCCGTTCGAGCCGGTCGTTCGTGACGACAGGTTATACGGTCGTGGTGCTGCAGACATGAAAGGGGCCGTGGCTGCCATGACCCTGGCAATCGAGGATTTTGTCGCCGCGCATCCGCAGCATCCGGGTACGGTGGCCCTGTTGCTGACCAGTGACGAGGAAGGTGAGGCGCGGGATGGCGTACGTCGGATGGCAGAACAGTTTCGCAGCTCCAGTCAACGTATCGACTGGTGTGTGGTGGGTGAGGCATCCTCGCACGAGCGGCTGGGTGATCTGATCCGTATCGGCCGCCGTGGTTCGCTGACCGGACGGCTGCGCATCCACGGCATACAGGGCCACGTGGCCTATCCCGAGCAGGCGCATAACCCCATCCATGCTTTTTCCACTGTCCTCGTAGAACTGCTGGCCGAACGCTGGGATGAAGGTAACGCCGGGTTTCCACCCACTTCACTGCAGTGTTCCAACCTGCATGCCGGCACCGGTATGGACAACATTATTCCCGGGTCACTTGATGCGGTATTCAATTTTCGCTACAGCACAGCCAGTACGGCGGCCAGTCTGCGTGATCGGGTCGAGGCAATCTTGCAGCAACACAAACTCGAATACGAACTGGAGTGGCACCATTCAGGCGAACCATTCCTTACCCAAGATGGCCTCTTGCGGCGTGCAGCGCGTGACGTGCTTGATCAGCAGTTGGGTCGGGTGCCCGATGAGGATACCGGCGGCGGCACCTCCGACGGTCGCTTCATCGCTCCACTGGGTGCCGAAGTGATCGAATTGGGCCCGGTCAACGCCAGTATTCACAAAGTGGATGAACATATTGCCATTGCTGATTTGGAGCAATTGCCCGGTCTGTATCGGGCCTTGGCCGAGCGCCTGCTGGTGCCCTGAGTAATACCTTGTAAGAATAGGGTATTTCCTTCCATCCTGGTCCCGTTTGAAATGGTTGTTGAAGCGCTATACCGCCAATCAATCGGGTGCCTATGTGGCGAAACGAGGTGTGACCCAGGGTTCGATTGATATAAATCCTAACTATAAGGCTGTGTTCTGTGAATTAAGCACAGCATAGTGAATGTTAGCGCTAGCACCTTGTTATGTTTTGATTACTTGGAGATTGCCTTGATAACGGTCCTTGGACTGTCCTGCACAACCTTGAGCAAAACTCTGGCGGTACCTCTAGGACTCCGCAGGCCTTGCTCCCAATGGCGTAGCGTACCAAGGGAAATGCCAAATGTCGCACAAAACGTTTGCTGGCTCATTCCAGTCCCTACGCGGATTGCTTTAACGTTTACTTCTTCTGGCACATGCTCGACGGCTTTACTTCTCTTGCCTTTGGCATGCTTAATGGCATCAGTTAAACCCATCTGTATTTCATCAAATGCTTTACTCATTTCTCAATTCCAGAAACTTACCAACTCTTTAACGAGCTTAGACAATATCTGTTTCTCACGAGTAGAAATATTGTTTTTTTCACTCTTCCCAAAAACTGTGAGAAGGTATAGCGGCATCATATTGCTATGAAAATAGTAGATAACTCTCACTCCACCACTCTTCCCACCACCACTTTTAGCCCACCGGAGTTTCCGGATACCTCCCGTATTCTGGATAAGGACACCGCTCTGGGGGTTTTCGGAAAGGTAGGTAATCAAATCAGATTTTTCTCCATCGGAAAGAAGTTGATATACTTTTTTCTGAAATGGTCCGGTTTCAACGACGGTAATCATGTGAGAATAACCATACTCCAATGGAGTACTTTGTCAAGGAGCAATCCTTTTGTGTCAACCTGAGCCCATACACTCACTGTCTGGGAAAACATCGATTTCAGGGCTATGGATAGAGGACCCATCGAGATGCCAAAATCTGCATCGGGGTTACCCGCAAGCCAAGTGATACCAGACCTGAGGCACCTTGGCTTCGGTAGCGCCGCAGCAGGCACTTGATCTGGCGCACGTCCCCCTACGTGTCAATCTACGATCCAACAGTTGCCCTCGACTTTTATCTATAACATAAGGGCGGCCACGTAGGAGCGTTTGCATGACCACCGATT
>QILI01000005.1 GCA_003233305.1 Mizugakiibacter sp. | reverse complement strand
GGAGTTCTGGCAGGCAGGCAAGAGCGTGGCGGGCATACAAAAGGTTGAACCGGCCGCCGAAATTGTACATCGATTCCGCGAGGCGTTGCTGTACATGAAGTGAAAAGGGGGAGGGAAAGCGATGTATGAATGCATGACCCTATTTACTCTATTTACTACTCGTTGTCAGAGCAGCGATATGACATCATTTATTCATCAAATCAAGAGCGTAGTCAGATTTCAAAGTGCTTTTGATTGAAATTAATATCTTATGGAATGAATCTGCACTTTTTACTTTTTCTAATAGCCTAAAATTCATCTTTACTCGCATATACTCTTGGGGAGTTAATCGCGTAATAACATTAACAGCTTCTTGATTAATTTTAGTTGAGAAAAGACTCGTGGAGGAATTACTTGCGGCGGAATTGACTCTGTCTCTCCAATAGATTATTGCTGCCTGTAATATCTGTTCATTCGACAATGAATGAAGATCTGTAACAGTTGACTTTTCTCCACCCGGGCATCCTTTATCTGTAAATGTTATATGACCCTTAGCACCTACACATCGATAATAGTTCATTGCATCTGATGCTACAGGGAAACTTAACCACAAGAAAAAAGACAAGAATATATTGAATTTGTTGCTCATAATCACCTCCTTTTTTTCGTTTAGTGTTAACTGCGTACACTGGCAAAATCGACCAGTGGTGCTGGTTAATTGAATGACCGCTTTTGGCGTGCGCCGTGGAAAGGCGGCGTTTCTTAGTGGGTGAGAGTCCCATCCGGCAATTTTTGCTCCAGCCGGTAGCAATCGGAGCAGTCATGGAGGTAACGAAGTGGCTGAAGCCTCCGGTGTAGAGGGTCACATAAGGTGACTTGGCGAGTGTGCAGGCCGTAACGCGAGTAAACGCTGAGCAATCCTCGAAAAGGACGATGCACAGGCCGACCCGTTCGCCAATGCGGGGAAGGCTGGAATATCTGGTGAAGCGAGCAAAGTAAGCAGCCAGATGCTGTGCCGGGGTAGTAGCGACAGCATGTACACAAGGGAAACGCAAGCAACACGGGAAGCCCCTTATCGTGGTCAGGGATGGCCAACCGGAAACCCGCGAGGGATGTTCCGGGCGTTTTGGGGTGGCGGAGAGGCTCGTAGTACCGGAGAAGCCGGGCAATTCTGGTGGAGGGAAGGAGCCTTAGTTCAAAACAAACGTAAGACGTAGGAAAGGACAGGAGATTGGGCAACCTATTAACTCTAAAACATGTTCAGAGATTACAGAATGCGTTACACGCGAAAGCGAAGGCAGAGCCTGACTTTCGCTTCTATGCTCTGTACGACAAGATTTACCGTGAGGATATTCTGGCTCATGCCTATGCCAAGTGCCGCTCCAACAAGGGGGCACCGGGCGTAGACGGGCAAGATTTCGCGGATGTTGAGGCGTACGGACGGGAGCGATGGCTGGGTGAACTGGCGCTTGCGCTCAGAGAAGGGACTTATCAACCGGAACCTATCAGACGGGTGTTTATCCCCAAGGCCAATGGCAAGCTCAGGCCACTGGGTATTTCGACCCTTCGGGATCGGGTCTGCATGGCAGTAGCGATGCTGGTGCTGGAACCGATCTTTGAAGCTGATCTTCCAACGGAACTCTATGCCTACCGGGCAGGGTGTAATGCTCAGCAGGCGGTCATGGAGGTGGAAGAAGTGCTGTTCCGAGGCCACCCGGATGTCGTTGATGCTGACCTTTCGGACTACTTCGGGAGCATTCCTCATGCTGAACTGCTGAAATCAGTTGCGCGCCGGATCGTTGATCGGCGTGTGTTAGCTCTGATCAAGCAATGGCTGGAATGTCCTGTAGAAGTTACCGATAAAAGAGGCCGGAAGACACGCACTACGGAGACCAAAGACAGTCGGTGCGGCATACCGCAGGGCTCTCCCATTTCACCACTGCTGGCAAATCTGTATATGCGCCGGTTCGTGTTGGCATGGAAGAAGCTCGGTTTTGAGCAACGCTTTGGCAGTCGAATCGTGACCTACGCAGATGACTTGGTGATCTTGTGCAGACGAGGCAAGGCGGAAGAGGCCATGCTGAGAATGCGTGAGGTCATGGGTAAACTGAAACTCACGGTCAATGAGGAGAAGACACGGGTTTGTAAGGTGCCGGAAGGGGAGTTTGATTTTCTGGGTTACACGTTTGGTCGGATGTATTCGGCGCGCACGGGGCAAGCTCGTATCGGCTACCGCCCGTCGAAGAAAAGCATCCAGCGCATGGTGAACAATATCCATGAGCTGACCGAACAAGCTACAACTTGGCAAGAAGCCACAGAGCTGGTGAGGCAGATTAACCGGAAGCTGAACGGATGGGCGAACTACTTCCAAGTAGGCACTGTCAGCACAGCTTATCGGGCGGTCGATTCCTACACAGCTGTGCGGTTGCGCCGGTGGTTGTGTATCAAGCACAAGGTAAGACGCAGCAGGTATGGAGCCTATCCATCCCCATATCTCTACGAGAAGTTGAATCTCGTTCGTCTATCGTGATTGAGATACAACGTGCCGTGGGTGAAGGTGTGAAGTTTTGTCCGAGAGCCGGATGCGGGAAATCCGCACGTCCGGTTCGATGAGGAGGATGTGGAAACGGAAGTGATGGTATGGCTATTGAGGCACCGCCAGACGAAAGGGGCGGTAACAGATAGGCTGTACCTTAGACCAACGCGCCACATCCTTACTCTACCTAGTGTCCTATCCCGTAGAAAGGCATACTTATTCATACTGTTAAAGGTTTCCCCGTATAAGTCCATTGGAACGGCTTTGCTCTAGTGAT
>QILI01000002.1 GCA_003233305.1 Mizugakiibacter sp. | reverse complement strand
AAGTCCTCAGTGGCACTCTGCCTGCAGTGGTCACCCCGAGCAGCGATGTGCTGAGCTATGCCATCGCCACCCAGCCGCTCCACGGCACGGTGACGGTAAGCGCCAGCAGCGGCGCCTTCACCTATACCCCGACCAGTGGCTACAGCGGCAGCGACTCCTTCACCTTTAAGGCGAAAGACAGCGTGACCGGCCTCAGTTCCAATACCGCTACGGTCAGCATCACCGTCAAGGCCATCCCGGTAGCGCTTCCTGTGCCGAGTGGTAATGGCGGTGGCGGTGGTGCATTGGGACCGTGGACACTTGCCGCACTGTTGGGTCTTATGTTGCTTGCAACATTGCAGCGACGTAGAAAAATGGTGGGGTGATTGATTAGGCTGACCCCGGTCTCATTTTATACAGTAGGGAATCCAGAAAGCAGACCATACCTAACCTACCAGTGGACATTCGGGCTCGATCAGCCTGGAACCGGATGAAGGTATCTTTCGACATGCGATAAGCAGTGCAGTCGGGTGGCTTAGGTTTTATCGTAGGCCCGATACCTATTGTTCGGGAGGGATGTGTGATGCATACGGTTTCCAGATTGACGGCATTCGGCTTGGAGCTGCTGGCGGGATTGTTTCTACTAACGGTTACGGTGGCGTTGCTAGCCAGCGTAGTGATGTTTGTAATTGATCGCAGCCAGACCTCTGATGCCGTGCGCCGCAATTTTCCGGTGATTGGCCGGTTCCGCGGTCTGTTCATCCATCTGGGTGACTTTTTTCGCCAGTATTTCTTTTCCTTCGATCGCCAGGAATTACCGTTCAATCGGGCTGAGCGCACCTGGGTGTACAAGGCTGCCGAGGATCAGCCTACTATCCTAGCTTTCGGTTCGACCCGTGATCTGCATCGCGAGGGGGCGCCTTTCTTTCTCAACGTCGCATTTCCCGATGTCCGTACCGAGATCGCTGTCGCCAGGCCGGTAGTGATCGGACCGGATTGCCCGCATCCCTATGAGCACGCACCGTTCTTCAATATTTCTGCAATGAGCTTTGGGGCTCTCAGTGTGCCGGCGGTACGAGCCTTGTCACGGGGTGCGGGCCAGTCTGGGATCTGGATGGATACCGGTGAGGGAGGGCTTGCTCCGCATCATCTGGAGGGGGATTGTGACATCGTCTTCGAGGTGGGTACCGCCAAGTACGGGGTGCGCACGGCGGAGGGCAAGCTCGATGAAAACAAATTGCGGGAGGTGGCAGCGCACCCGCAAGTCAAGGTGATCAGTATCAAACTCGGACAGGGTGCCAAACCCGGCCAGGGCGGGCTGTTACCGGGCAGTAAAATAACGGCTGAAATCGCCCGAGTACGAGGTATTCCCCAGGGGCAGGATTCAATCAGTCCGCCACGGCATCTCGATATCGGTAATGTTTCAGAACTGGTTGATGCGCTCATGTTGTATCGACAACTGACCGGTAAGCCGGTTGGTTTCAAGGCTCCGTTGGGTGGCCCTGCCTGGCTGGAAGAACTGTGTGAGGTGATCAAGCAGCGCGGTATCAAGGAGGCGGCACCGGATTTCATTATTGTCGACGGCTCCGAAGGGGGGACGGGCGCGGCTCCGCAGACCTTGATGGAAGGGGTCGGTCTGCCATTGCGTGAGGCCTTGCCCATGCTGGTGGATATTCTGCTGCAACATGGCTTGCGCGAAAGGATCAAGGTCATTGCTTCAGGCAAGTGCATTACCGCTTACGAGGTAGCCTGGGCACTGGCTATGGGTGCGGATTTCGTCAATTCGGCACGGGGTTTTATGTTTGCCCTGGGCTGCATCCAGTCGTTGCAGTGCAACCTCAACACCTGTCCAACGGGCATCACCACCCACGATTTACGTTTGCAGCGTGGCTTGGTGGTCACCGACAAGGCTGAGCGTGTAGCCAGTTATGCGCAACGGGTGATGCGTGAGGTGGGGGCTATCGCCCATGCCTGTGGGGTGGAGGATCCACGCCAGCTGCGTCGCTGGCATTGCCGGGTGGTGGCCGATGATGGACGTACCGTGGCGATGGATAAACTATACCCCTATCCACCGGGAGTATCTGTTTGACGGTAAATAGTGCTTCTGCTTACCCACGACGCTCCTTGTGGGGGTGGGCTGCGTACTACTGGGGTAATCATGGCTTCACCACGGCGGTGATTGTGGTGTTTTTCCCCATTTTTTTCAGGGATTACTGGAGTGCGGGCAGTAGTGTAGAGCTCAGTACCCTGCGTTTAGGGATCGCCAATGCGCTGGCCAGTGGCATCGTGGCTTTGTCGGCGCCTTTGTTGGGCGCCATTGCTGATCGCGGTGGGCATGGCAAAGGTTTCCTGATTACCTCAGCGGTATTTGGCAGTGTCATGTTGCTGATTCTGGCACTGGTTCCCCATGGTGCCTGGATGTGGGCGGTAGCGTTGTATGTACTCGCTGCGGTGGGTAATTTCTATGGCAATGTGTTTGGTGATGCCATGGTGGTGCGGGTGGGACGGCCGGGTAAGCTGGAGATGACCTCGGCCATCGGCTATTTCGCGGGTTATGCCGGTGGTGGTGTGTTTCTGGTGCTGGCTGCGGCGATGGTACTGGCCCCGCAGGCGTTTGGTTTTTCCGGAGTGGCTACGGCCGTGCGCTTCAGCTTTGCTCTGGCGGCCCTGTGGTGGCTGGTATTTACCTTGCCGATGTTGCGCTGGGTGCCCAAGGTAACACGTACCGAGGTAGCGGGAGCCGTGCAGGCGGTTCGGCAGGGGGTACAACAGTTCCGGCGTACACTTCGGCATGTCGCGACCTATCGCCAGGTGTGGATGTTT
>QILI01000044.1 GCA_003233305.1 Mizugakiibacter sp. | reverse complement strand
ATCCACACCCTCCTGTTGATCCAGCTCCAGAATACGCTGTGCTAGCGCGAAGAAGAGTAGCTCGTGGCCATCGAAGGTTTTTGAAACGGCCTGCAACCACCAACTGACCATATGGGCGAGAGATTGCAAGAGATCATCTGGAGCGTCGGCTAACACCGGTGCCATATAGTGCCATGAACGTTTGATTAATTTTTCCTCCGACCAGGCTTGCAATGCCTCTTGCCAACGGTCGGTCGGCCAGTCGCCTGTCTTCGCGAGGGCGTACAACGCACAGGTAGTGGTCGGAAAGTTGTCTCGGCAGCGTTGGCGCCAGTCGTCTTTCTGCCAATAATCCATGGCGGGGTGTTGTTTGAGCCACACGATCAATTCGCGACGACAATGGGGCGTGGAAACGAACATGCGCCACTCCTTGCCATCGCCCCCCCAGTAATGGATGGGGAACCCGTCGCGCTCATCCACATCGAGCTGCCACTGCGGATACCGTGCACTCAGCGCATCCAACCTCGTCGTTGCATTCGCCCCCAGGATTGCGTCCGTGGCATTCATCTTCGCGAGCCGTAGCCAGACTTCCCGTTCCACTATCCGTACCCAGTCTTCTGCCTCGATGTCGTCCTTGAACATCGCGCGTGGTGGCCCGGCGAGGATAGCTTGCTCGAGTTCAGTAAGCTCCGCCGCATTGAGTTTCGGAGCCAGAGCAACCAACAGGCGCATGGCCTCCCGTTCGGTCTCTACCGACCACAGCCACCAGTGGTCGGTGGCAAGCAGCCAGTCGAGCGCCAGGCGATGCGGAATAATATGGTCCTGCGCCGCCGCGAAAAAAGCCAGCCTTCGGAACAGTGGATACGGCACCTGCCACCAGGCCTTAGCAGCGAGCTGCGCCATTTCAGGATCCTGTGCCGCAGTGGCAAGCCAGGCGTCACGAGATAGATTGATCAGTGCGGTCCAATCTCGGATGTCCCTATTCTGCGGGTGCTTACTGATCGAGGGTTGATATATATAGGACAGATCGCTCTTATTCTCCGCTCCACCGAGTTCATGCATCAAATCGAGTGCATCGTGAAGCAGATCGCTGAAATTGGCAAGCAGTCTCGGTAGTGCTGCTGTCCAGCGTTCATCATTGGTTAGGTCGCGAAGGCTGTAATGAACGCAGTCTGACGACAGCACAATATTCCATTCGACCAGGTCTTTTATGCGTTCGGACTTGTGGCTATTACCATTGTCGTATGGCCAAGGGATGGGTTCGCTCAAAGAAACTCGCGGCGTAAGCATTTCGCGCAGTGAAAAACGTAAGGCCGACGTGAGGCCATCCTGTTTAAAGCGGTCACGCCACCTGAAAAAATCAGGTTGTTGTCCCCCAGACCTCACACGCCCAGTCAAAAGAAGTCGCCAGAGTGTGCGCATCAAGGATCGTGGAATCGCGCTAGGTGCGTTAGCGCGAATGCGATCCAGCTCGTCAGAATTGCCATCATGTTCGAGCTTGGCAAGTTCTGCTAGGCGCTGTTCGATATTCCACGCCAACTCGTCGTGCAACTGGCCGCCGTGCTTCACCATCCACAGCAACAGTGTCGGGTCGTCAAGATATCGTATCAGCCAGCGCGCCAACTGGCGCATCACTTGATCCCAGCGGCTACGGTGCACACCCGCATCGATCAGCACCATCCACGGTGCACAGTTATAGGGCGAAGGTCTACAGGTCAAGCTGAACGTTAGCTTGTCATCCTTAACCGCCCTAGGCGGCACACCGAAGCGGTTTAGATCAGCCTGATAGTAACGATTCTTGCATAGCGGCTCCAACCAATCCAGTGACGGCACCGGGTTCCACTCGGCAAAGCGCTTAGCAGGCAGGCCACTCGGATCGCTCAGCGCCCATAGCAGGCGGCCCACGAAGTTATCCTGTCCCGTGCTCGCCAAAGGGCGCGCCATGGCGTATTCCACGACGATATGTTCCTTGCCACGCACTCCGACGCGGTAGGTTTCCGCCCATGCGCACAGGGTTTTGTGCAGATAGGCATGGCGATTATGCTCCCGGTATAGAATGGGTGTGACATTTTTCGCTAACCATTCGTTCGCACGTTGATCCTCTTTGCCTTTGGAGTAGCTTCCAAGCGCAAACATTTCATGCGACGAATCTCCGTGCCGACGATCCGCTGCATGAGCATCCATCATGTATCGCATAACGGGGTCATTGATGCTATAGCCGATGAAGCACACGATATAATTTCGGAACAGTTCGCTGACAAAACGAGCGGCCCAACGCTCAATGAGGTAAGCGAGACCGAAATCTCCACTGGATACAACCAATCGGTCCAGATCATTCTGAGTTGGCGTATCTGTCAAGAGCCCATGCAGATACACCAATCCATCCCATCGGTTCTTAGGCACCGGTAGCAGTGGCGCTCGAAAACGCTCCACCGACAGTCCTTTCGCCGAAATCACTGCTTCGAATAATCGGTCGAAGTTGGTCGTAACCAACCGTGTCCGGCCTTCCAGGTTCCTGCCTAGCACTAGCAAAGCTTCGTGTGTGGCGGTAGCTTTTGGGGCCGAGAAGTCATCAGGCGTCAAGATTTTCACCAGCGTCGGGCCTACCGTCTCACGCCCCCCAATGATGCCTGCCTCCAGTAGGTCGACCGCAGTGTCAAACTGCCGGGCCTTAATTGCCGCCCTTTGTACGGCGTTCGGTGTTATCTCCAGATCGGAATAAAGCCGTTTTACCAAACCGTCGAAGCTCGGCAAACCTGCTGGGCAAGAGACACCGGCACCGCGGCACCGCAGAAGAATATGACGCCCCCGTCTTCGTGCGCCTGCAACAGGCGCTCAGGAATGTCCGGGCCTCCTTTAACGAATTGCATTACACCTTAACCCAGAAGATCTTCATGACCTCATCCCCCAGATGATTGATGACCTTGACCGCGATGCGGCCGGATTCCGGTTTGGTGAATGGCCTCGATGTATCGCTGTTTAGAGTCGCCCAGGCATCCTCGTTAATCTCGGCCTTGAGGGTAGTTTTCAGGGCTTTGTAGGGGTCGTTGGCACCGAGGAAGTAGGCGTGACGGACGAAGAAGCTCTCTTCGTTGTAGT
>QILI01000066.1 GCA_003233305.1 Mizugakiibacter sp. | reverse complement strand
CTGACTATATCGTTCATTCTGGCGGTAATACCCGTCTGCTGATACTGAAGGAACTGTATGAGGAAACCGGCGATGATCGGTTTTCTCGTGTCCCGTGTTTATTCAAGCCCTGGAACCGGGAATCGGATGTGCTCCTGGCGCATCTTCGGGAAAACGATCTTCGTGGTGGTCTGACCTTCATCGACAAGGCGCTGGCCATCTTCGACATCAAACGACTCCTCGAAGAAGAACTCGATATCGATACGTTATCCCAAAGGCGACTCGAAGCTGCCCTCAAGCAGGGTGGCTACGCGGTGAGTGATACGTTGATCTCGCGAATGGGGTATGCCGTTCACGTGTTGCTACCATTGATCCCCTTGGCATTGGATGCGGGACTGGGTCGGCCTCAGGTGCAAAAGATACGCGCTCTGGATCGGGCGGCACGCAGAATCTGGGAACAACGGAGTCTCGGTGATGAAGAAGAATTCAACCAGGTGTTCGCAACGTTATGCCAGCGTTACGATGATCCTGACTGGGATACAGATCTCCTGCGTTCGGCCATCGAAACCGAGATTGCTGAGCAGGCCGATATCAGTGTTCATACCCTCCGTGTGGAACTTGATGCTCGGATTGAAGGGCGCGAGCTGACCATTCCTGAATTTGAAGACGACAATAACGCAGAATCGGAAGGCAACGAAACGGATTGGCTTGCCGGTTCGGAACCGAACCCGGAAACCACGTGTAATGAGTCGGGTTCTGTTGAGCCAGACAGCCTGGAGACACAAGCAGAGTTACCAGCCGAGATCCAGGACCAACAGCCTGGCACTCTATCTGAGCCTGGGATCGAGTCGGAGCCGGATCCCACTATAAAGAGACTGCTTGATGACGTGCAGCCAGGTTCCGGTGATATCAAATCACTGCGTGCCCGAGCCTGGACGCTGGCCGCACGTCTGGCGCAACGCAATGGCCTCAGTGACCTCGTGGAACCACTTTCTGGCAGGGGCCTGGGATTCATTCTCCGCGATGTTCCCGATCCCGCCCTGGCAGACCAGCTCGATGATGACAGCCTGAGTCAGGTTTCCATGGTCTGGTGGCAACTCGCCGCCTGTGCGGAAATGACCGTTGCACCCGTTGAAACCATTGTCGCCACGTTGCCGGCCGAGTCGGTCCTGCGTCAGGCGCTCGAACAGCAGGACGCAGGTCTTCTGTTCAATAGTGTCTGGACACTTGATCCGGGACACACCGGCTATCAGCTCTGGCGCCGGCTCGGTGAACAGGACTGGAGTGATTTACTCAGCCTGATGAGTACCTACCGCCAGATACATCATCTGGCCGAATCATCCGGAATCCGGCTCTGGGAGTAAGGGATGCAAGGCACCAAAGAATCCGATCTGGTTACCGCCATCCTGATGTACGCACTGCGTTGCCTGGCAGAAGGTGACCAGATCGCGCTGCGTAACATGAATTTTGGCCCACGCGAAATCGAAGCCCTGCGGGAGATGACACTCGCCGATCTCTATCGTGTGGAATCCCTAAGGGCGCATTGCCTGAATATTGCGCTCAATCGTGAAGTCTATTGGCCCATGATGGACCACCTTCGGCAGCAGCGTGAGACAGAAGAGACGGAACAGGCGTTGATCGCTGCGGACGCCCCGCTGGAAATGATGCAAACGCTCTTTGGTCTGGGAGCCAAGGAGTATAGCCGCCTGCGCCGGACGCTATCTGTTAATCCATCGGTCGGGCGTCCTCCAGATCCTGATGAGGAAAGTACCCATCTGCTGTGGCATGCATGGGAACGACAGGTTGCCGGTGAAGAGCATGATCCACTGCCTGCGCTTGAATACCTCAAACTCCATACAGAAACGGGTGTTTCAATGCGCGCTATCTGGAACCTGACACAACGCTGGTCCCAGTATGGCGACCTGAGCGGTGCGACAGGATCAGAATCTGTCGGTCAAGAAGGCAGCAATGGATGACCTGGCCGTCGGTATCCGTCCGGAAACCCGTGCGCTCGATGCACTGATAGAAGCCACACTCGAACGTAGTGAAGGGGGCAACCGTCAGTCACGGTCTGATTCGATGTTGTTCCTGGGGAACCGGCATGCGTCGTTCCCTGCACTGGTGGTACAGGACCCCATACTCGAACCGGTGGACAAGCTGGTTTGGATGGCGATTATGCTTCAGGCCGCAGAAACGGGTAGGTCGACTGCCTTCCCAACCTATGACTACATCCGAAAAACAGCAAATATCGCCTCCAAATCCACGGTGGCGCGGGCGATTTCTGTCCTGCGTGCAACCCGGTGGCTGACCCTGTGCGCCAGGCTGCGTGAGAACAGTGGCCGTTTTCGTGGCAATGTGTTCGCACTGCATGACGAGCCATTGCCTTTGGTTGACGCACTACACCTCGATTCCGGTTACATGCAATTTCTGAGGGAGTCGCAATCCAATGGCCATGCCCGCGTGCGGGTCGTCGCCAGTGGGGTACTTGAATCTATCGATGAGGATATACAGGCAGGCCTTGATGTCTGTGCGGTTGAGGACCCCCGTGTTCGCAGGATGGAAGCGGCACAAGCGGTACAAAGTGATGTACCTCGGCGATTCTTTGCTTTTAGCGCAAAGGTCATGGCTGAACTACGCAGCCATTCACCCGGTAAAAACGGCGTTTCAGACCAGGAACAAAAATCGAACCTGGTGAATGACCGAGTTCGAAATTCAGTGCACCAAAAATCGAACCCGGGTAGTTGTAGTAGTAGTAATTTAAAAAAAACTACTACTACCCAGAGCGCGGAACGAAAAAATTTCGCGGGCGCCGGGGAAAATAATACCCCGTTGATCTACCCAAAACGCCTGTCCGAAAATCAGCGTGAA
>QILI01000025.1 GCA_003233305.1 Mizugakiibacter sp. | reverse complement strand
CCACGATCTGGCCCTTGCGTACCGGGTCGCCAGCCTGAACCTCCATGCCGACGATCCGGGCCGGCTCATCGAAGGCCAACTGGATTTCGCGTAGGTCGATGTTGCCATACAGGGTGAGTGTCTGGCGCACCGTCGATGGCCGGCCGGCCCACCACAGCAGTAGGGCTATGCCAAGGATAGCAATCCCCCCGACGGTAATCAGGGTCTTTGCTTTCGAGAACTTTTTCGGCATTTACCCATTCCCAGGATTTTCGCGGGCGCGACGCGACCTATCATACGGGTTGGGTCGGCCAAAAGAAGCGCTTGTGGCGATGCAATAGGTCCCATGCGGGGTTGCCATCCTGCCTATCAGGACCCGACTGAATAAAGGGGTTTCCATGGCTCACTCCAGTCGGAAAAAAGCCCGAGCGGTGGCGGTAGTGGTGGCAGCCGTGGTTTCGACCGGCTCATTACGATGGTGGGCCAGTTCCCGGCAGATATGGGCCAGGTACATCGGCTCATTGCGACGCTGGGGGGGCATGGGTCGCACGTTGCGCGGTAGCAGATAAGGTGAGTCGGTTTCGATCATCAGACGATTTGCCGGAATCTCGCCCACCAGTTTACGCAAATGGGTGCCCCGTCGCTCATCGCACAACCAGCCGGTGATCCCGATGTGGCAATCCAGGTCGAGGTAGTCGAACAGCGCCTCACGAGTGTCGGTGAAACAGTGCACTACGCAGGCTGGAACGTGGTCACGTACCGTTTTTAGCAAGGCCAGAAAGTCACTATGGGCTTCGCGTTGGTGCAGGAACAGCGGCATATTGAGATCCACGGCAATCGCCAGTTGCTGCTCGAATACCTTTAGTTGCACTTGACGGGGCGAATAGTTGCGGCAGTAGTCCAGGCCGGTTTCACCTACCGCTCTGACTTCTGCCTGCCGGGCCAGGGCCCGCAGGGTTTGATCGGTATCGCTGCTGTAATCGTTGGCGTGGTGAGGATGCACTCCGGCGGTGGCGTAGAGTCGGCCCGGATGGGTACGAGCCAGTTGCAGGGCCTTTTCGCTATCGTCGGGTGATGCGCCGGTGACGACCATTTGCGCGATGCCATGGTGATGGGCTCGTTGCAGTACCTCGTCGAAATCGTGCTGCAAGGATTCATGGCTCAGATTGGCGCCGATATCGACGAGCTGCATGTCTGGGACTCTGCTGGAAAGCGTCTATTCTCGCAAGAGTTGTAAGGGGATGACAGCCCGGCACCGAGGTGCCATTACGGCAGGGTCTGAACCATGCGCGCATAGCCCATTGCGGACCGGTAACCGAGCCGCCTCTGCCCTGTGGTCCCCTGGGACGCAACCCCCCAATACGGCGGGTCAAACCGAGATCGCGGTGACGGGGAAATCCCCGGTACAAGTTGCCGTGAAGTGAGTTCCATCCACATGGGGCGGTCAGTATCAAGATCTCAAAGATGCGTGCTGCGGATAGTGTCTATACACTGTTTGGCAGAGAAATAAATGGAAAGGGAGAGAAAGGATGTTGCAATGTCGGCGCTGGATATGGGTCTTGGTTGTGAGTGGCTTCGCAGGTTGGGTGCCGGCAGCAGTGGCGGGGGCTACGGGGAATCAACGTCCATCGACCATCAGGGTCGTGCGCTCAGTTTTGCAATCCAACGGGTCGACGGCAGCGCGTGATAAAGCCTTGCAGGTGCTGACGGAACGGGCGAATAAAGGCAATGATTTTGCCCAGTTCACGCTGGGCTCGCTGTATCAGTGGGGGCAGCGTGATCCTGATTCACCGGTGCACCGGGATCTTGTCAAGGCCAGCCTGTACCTGGCTAATGCTGCGACGCATGGTGCTTATGCCCCTTTAGCCATGGCGGCAATGGCGGAAATTAATCTGCTCAGGGACAAGCCACTGCAAGCTACTATTTGGGCGCAGATGTACGCCTACTACGGCCGTGTTGCAGATGGCCGGATCGGTGGCTATGCCGCCGAGTTGCTGAATCGTTGTTTTCAGGTATTGCCCAAGGGTTCCATGTCCGAGGTACGTAATGGCGTGCGTAATCTTCAGGCCCTGTATGGTAAGCGTATCCGTGCCGGTGTGAAGATGTACAACAGTTTGAACGAGGCCGGAGGTATGCACCTGCGGACGGCCACCAAAGATCTGAAAATGAGTCGTCCCATGACATACGCCGAGTTGCCGGTGGCCGGGATTGCGCTGTATATCGTGGCTTTTGGGCCGGATGGACGGGTCCAGAAAACGTGGCAGATCAATGCAATGCCACGATGGCAGCTGGGGCGGCAATTACGACATAATGTGCGAAGTTTTGAGGCTGTGGGTGGGCAAGCCAATACTGACGGTCTTCGCTATGCCACCGTTCCGGTGATTTTCTATGATGGTCGTTTTGCAGCCAAGAGGCCGGCCTCCAAACAACCCTACTGACCGCCCGGTATTCAGGTGGGTTGCGTGAGTATTCGCGGAGGAGCGGTTTGCTGCCGGGCCCCAGGGGTTCTTCAGACATTTTGCCGGTTGCCCACCAGGTCTGATCCCGATCGGGTTTTGGGATGAAGCTCTGTCGCGAAAATGGGGTGGATTTTGCAATCGTATGCAAATTGTATAGAGCGTGGGCGCAGAACTGTGCGAGGCTATGCGCCTGCCAAAAATTCAAAGTGTGAGAAGTGTTGCATGGGTATCCCGCGGATACTGCTTTTATGCCTAGTTGGTATAGGGTTGACAGCGTTTTCAGGGCCGTTATTGGCAAACCATAGGCCTACTGTAAATTTCAATGATGCGACGGTTGCAAAACTTGCTGAACCCGCAACGTCCCATGACTGCACGTCGGCATGCGGCGCAGCAGGCGATGCAGTTTGCCCGTCATGGCGACGAACGTGCGCAATTTATACTGGGTTCCCTGTATATGTGGGGGCCACGTACTCCCAGCTCTCCACTTCCCCGTGACCCAGGCAAGGCTGAGTTGTTCCTGGCTAATGCGGCGGTGCATGGTCCCAATGCCGTACTGGCCATGGCCGCGATGGCGGAGTTGGAATTGGCCGAAAAACGCCCTTTACAAGCGACGATCTGGGCGGAAATGTATGCTAATTACACCCAAGTGTTGGGCACGCGGCTCAGTGGCTATGCAGCAGAACTGTTATCGCGCTGTTTTCGCCTTCTTCCCGCTGGATCCATGGGCATCGTGCACCGCGACCAGCAGAGTCTGGTGGCACGCTTCGATCACACCATCCGTGCAGGTATCGAATCAACGCAA
>QILI01000052.1 GCA_003233305.1 Mizugakiibacter sp. | reverse complement strand
CCAAGACCCATACCTATTCTGCTCCAAGCCGATTTGCTGCGCAGGCTTGAACAAGCGCTGGGCTTACCGGTCGACTTGATCATCCATGATCCACGCACACCGCCGCACCCCATCGCGGCGATTGCCCGCGAAACGGGGATCCCTCTGTGAAACTTGAGCATCTTCACCGGCAACAACGCGAACTACTCGACCTACGCTTGAATGCACTGGCAAAAATTCGTCATGGCTTGAGCTATATGCTCGGCCATCTCAATATCCCATTCGAAACCACTGAGAATATAGATGACTCAACACTTGAAGCGCTGGCGGCCTTGAACGAACGGTTTGGAAAACTTCAGGACTTTCTTGCTGCCACGATGAGGCAGGCTACACTTCTTGCGGGAGAGCCCTCAGGGACATTTGCGCAGGTTCTGTCATTCATGAGCAAGCTGGGCATAGTCGATGATGTCGATGCTTGGCAAAATCTGCGTTGACTGCGTAACATCGGTGCCCATGAATACAACACGAGCCCGGTACGCCAAGCTGAATATTTTTCTACACTGGCAGCCGCTGTACCGATGCTCGAAAAAATTGCTGAACGCCTGGTCACCTTCTGCAAAAAGTACACATAGCACACGTAGCCTGGATGGAGCGTGAGCGCAACCCGGGGTTTTTAGCGTATTCCCACTACGTGGTCATGGCCGTCTTCACTGGATTCCCGCCTACGCGGGAATGACGAAAGGGGGTGCGGGCCACGCGATAAGTCTCGTCATCTCGGCGCCGTAAAAGTCTCGTCATCCCGGCACCGTAAAAGTCTCGTCATCCCGGCACCGTAAAAAGGTCTCGTCATCCCGGCACCGTAAAAAGGTCTCGTCATCCCGGGCGTAGACCCGGGATCCACGCTCTGGCAACACCGTCCGAGCGAGCATCAAACGTGACCCGGGATCCATGGGAAGTCAGCCGTTTGCAGCAAGCACAGCCTGGATGGCGGGCGAGCCTCATCCGGGGTTTTCAAGGTTCCCTCCCTCCTTAAGCGGATGCACCCCTGCCCGGACCACGCCATGTAGACTGTGCCAAAATAAGCCCAAGAGAGCCAGCCCGGACGGGAGCGCGCCATGACCCCACAGACCGCTAGCCAAAGCCCGTTGACGATAGAGGAATATCTCACCGGCGAGCAGGACGGCGAACTACGCCACGAATACATTGGCGGAGAAGTCTACGCCATGACCGGCGCCAGCCGGCGACACGGCTTGATTGTTGGAGCCTTTTTTGCCGCGCTACACCCTGCCGCCAGAGCGAAGGGCTGTCAACTGTTCAGCAACGATATGAAAGTGCATCTTCATTACGCCGGAGAGGAGGCCTTCTACTACCCCGATCTGCTACTCGCCTGCGACCCTGACGACCATGAAGACTACTTTGTCACCCGTCCCTGCCTGATCGTCGAAGTCCTATCCGCAACCACTGAACGGATCGACCGACGGGAAAAGCTCTATGCCTACTCGGGGGGGCTCACCAGCCTGCGTGAATACGTGCTCGTCGCCCAAGACCGCCGGCACATCGAAATCTACCGCCGTACAGACGCCGACTGGACCCATGAGATTGTCGAAGGAGAAAACTTCCACCTCGATTGCCTCGACCTCGACCTGCTCGTCGATAGCGTTTACGAAGACCTCAAAGACTCTCAGGCCAGCCCATCTGCCCCATAGGTTCGCGTGAAACTGCCGTGCGTAAGGGTTATATCAGTAGAAGGGTTCAGCAACCGATGCGTATTAACGACCAACAGATTGCCGATATACGCCGGTCTAACCACCCGCGGGTCGATGTGCGACAACCGTTCCAAACGGCCTTAACTGCTTCATCCAAGTCACCGACACTCTGACAGCAATGTTCGGTCCCATTGCCCGCAACACTCTACGTACCAGTACGGTCTTCGGCGTTCGCTTGCTGATCCAGGCGGGTACGCTGCTGATTGTCGCGAGATTGTTAGGACCCCATAACTACGGTGCCTTTGCAGGCCTTGCCGCCCTGGCAGTGATACTCGGCACGCTGTCGACCTTCGGCACCCATATCGTATTTCTCGCGGAAATGTCCAAAACGCCTGGGAAGCGTGACACGCTGCTACCTACCGCACTTGGCACGACCCTGGTTTGCGGCAGCATCCTGTTCGCCGTTTATGTGTTGATCGCCATCGCCTTGTTCAAGCGGCACGACATCCCGATCGAGGTTATTGCAAGTCTGGGATTCGCTGAACTGCTGATTCAGCCATTTTTGAATTTTCCCTCTGCCGAGCATCTTGCCCATCACCGGGTTGCCACATCACAGTGGATCATGATCACGCCTCTGGCCTTGCGGCTGGGCGTGGCGGTCATTATCTGGACGGCGCAGCCCGCCACCCCTCTGCTTTATTATGCGTACGGTTACGTTCTCGCCTCGGCGGTTGCCCTGAGCTTAACCCTACAACGTATGCCACAACCGTGGCCACGCATCCGCAACTGGCGGGTGGCACGCCTACCCGAACTGCGCCACGCAGCGGGCTATGCCGCTATGAATATCACCGCAGCCGGCCCTGCCGAACTCGACAAGACCCTGGCAACCCGACTGCTTCCGCTCGGGGCCGCCGGCATCTATGCCGCCAGCGCAAGGGTTATCGGGGCTTTTACCCTGCCCGTAATCGCCATGATGCTTTCAGCCTTGCCCCGACTGTTTCGCGAAGGTCATACTCATCCACTGAAAACCGCGCGCCTGTTACGCTGGACCTTCGTCGTCTCACTGTTATACAGCCTGGTGCTGGGTATGGCCATCTGGATACTTGCACTGCCTATCAGTGAACTGTTCGGGCCGCGTTACCACGACATCGCCGAAACTCTGCATTGGTTGTGCCTGGCCTTGCCCGGCTTAACCCTGCGGATATCAGCGG
>QILI01000109.1 GCA_003233305.1 Mizugakiibacter sp. | reverse complement strand
CGGTGGAGTTCATCAAGCCACCACCACCGCCACCGCCGCCGCCGCCGCCGCCGAAGATCCCGCCTAAGGTGCAACCACCGAAGGTGATCAAGATTGTGAGGCAACCGCCGCCGCCGCCTCAACCACCACCACCACCACCACCTGCCCCACCGTCGGTGATGTCCTACCATGCACCGCCGACACCCCCGGCACCGCCACAACCTCCACGGAATGTTACGGCGTCACAGGATGTGGCTTACAACAAGCAGTTGCAGCCGCGCTATCCGATCAGAGCTATTCGTAGGGGCGAGCAGGGCACGGTACAACTGAAGGTGTTGGTGGGTCCTGATGGATCTGTCCAGCAGGTTCAGATTGAATCGAGCAGCGGGTATCGCGATCTTGATCGTGCCGCAATGCGAGCTGTTCGTAGGTATCATTTTCGTCCCGGTATAGTAAATGGGGTTCATACCGCCACCTGGGTGACGGTACCGATTAGCTTTAAATTGAATCAATCCGGTTTTTGACCGAATCGTGTCAACTCTGCACAAAGGGTAGTGTCATGTTGCAAGAAGTCACCAAATCCATCCCGGCCGCCGCCGCCTCAGTTACGTCTGCCTCCGCACAAGTGTTGCCAACCTTGGGTGGAAACAGCAATGCACAGGCATTGCAGAACGTCGGGTTTGATCAGCTCATCCATAATTTTGACTTTTTTGGATGGCTGGTTTTCATCACTCTGATCGTCATGTCCTTGCTATCGCTGTATTACCTTATCTTCAATTTCATGCGGCTGATGGGGATCCGCTCCAGCATGGACAAGGTGATCCAGATGTTTTGGGATACGCCATCGGCGCAAGATGCCATTCGCGCTATGGAGGCCCAGCGGAAAAGTGAGCCGTTCTCCAAGATCGCACTCGATTGTGCTCGCGCTGCCGCACATCAGCAGAAATCCGAAAGCGGCAAGGTGGCTGAGAGTCTGAGTCGCTCAGAGTTTATCGACCGATCCTTGCGTCAAGCTGTGTCCAGGGAAAGCATGCGTCTCGAAACCGGTATGACATTGCTGGCCACAGTTGGTTCAGCAGCTACCTTTGTGGGCCTGCTGGGTACTGTACTCGGCATCTATCACGCATTGATAAGCATCGGAGCATCCGGGCAGGCCGATATCGGTGCCGTGGCGGGTCCGGTGGGTGAGGCCTTGATTATGACCGCCATGGGCCTGGGCGTGGCCATTCCGGCTGTACTTGCGTATAACTTCTTCACCCGTATGAATCGTGTGGTATACGCACGTTTTGATGAATTTGCGCACGATCTGCATGATTTCTTCGCTACCGGTGCTCGCATTACCGATGCTCCGGTTGCTGTTCCGAAAAGGAAGTAAGACATGGCCATGAGCACCAGCAGCGGGGGCTCCGGCGCGCCAATGTCGGAGATCAACGTCACGCCCATGGTGGACGTGATGTTGGTGCTATTGATCATCTTCATGATCACTGCACCGCTGGCATCGCACAAGATTAGGGTCGATCTACCCAAGGCCAATCCGATCGTGCAGCCGAAACCGGTACCGGCTTCGGTGGATCTTGCAGTCCAATCCGATGGTCAGTTGTACTGGAACGACAGTCCGGTCAATGAGGATGAGTTCAAACAGAAACTAGCAGTTGCTGCGGCTAAGCGACCACAACCTGAAATAAAATTACGCGCTGATAAACACATCCACTTCAAAGTGGTGGCTCGTGTTCTATCAGATGCCAAACAGGCTGGAATAGTCAAAATAGGCTTCATTACGACGGGCAAATAAGCGCCGCGAGGTAACAATTCATGGCATTTTCGAGCAATAACGATGGCGGGCCCATGTCCAGCATCAATGTCACACCCATGGTGGACATACTGTTGGTGTTGCTGATCATCTTCATGATTACCGCTCCCCTACTCACACATCGGGTTACCATTGATCTACCGCAGCCGAATCCAAACGTAACCCCTCCAAAAAACCCACCGGAACCGATCCGGCTTCGGGTAGCGGCGGACGGGATGTTGTACTGGAATGGTCAGGCGATTAGCACCGTGGAGCTGCAGGCCCAATTGGCGGTATCCGCCCAACGGTCTCCGCAGCCCGAACTGCAAGTGCAAGCCGCTGATAATACCCAGTACCAAGATGTGGCCGTGGTGTTATCCGATGCCAAAAGTGCGGGTATGACTAAGATTGGCTTCCTGAATATCGACAAGCAGTAAACGGTTTGTTTTCCAGCTGCTTTACATACCGGATGTTTCGTGTTGAAACGTCCGGTTTTTTGGGTGCGTAGATTTCACCGGTCACACAGTTGTACATAGTTGCGTACCGTTTCAGCAAGCCCGGCATATAGTGCTTCGGCGATAAGGGCGTGACCGATTGAGACCTCGGCAATCCAGGGGATGGTTTGTCGGAGTATCGGTAGGTTTTGTTGATTAAGATCATGGCCGGCATTGACACCCAGACCGCACTTATGAGCAGCTGTGGCGGTGCGTCGGCATGCGTCCAGGGCCGAACCGGTTACTCCGCTTGCAAACTGTTCGGCATAGGGTCCGGTATAAATTTCAATTCTGTCGACACCGATATCACGAAATCTTTCAAAGGCCACACAGCCGGGATCTACAAAAAGTACTACCCGGCAACCGAAAGAATGGATGGTTGCGATCAGCGGCGCTAGGCGTGCAGTATCTTGCAGAGGATCAAAACCATGATCTGAGGTGAGTTGGGCTTGAGAGTCAGGGACCAGGGTGGCCTGGGATGGGCTAAATTTTTCAAGCAAGGAAAGAAGCCCTGGATAGACCCCCTGAGGTGGTGCAAAAGGGTTGCCTTCAATGTTGAATTCCGCGTTGGAGTGTTGAATTCCGCGTTGGAGTGACACATCTCAGCAAGTGCCTCGACATCATCGGGACGAATATGCCGTAGATCGGGCCGGGGATGCACCGTTATGCCTTGGGCACCAGCACGAAGGCAGGTTTCAGCAGCCTTGAGTACATCGGGCTCTGTGCCGCCCCGCGAATTACGCAAAACAGCAATTTTATTGACGTTGACGCTGAGTACAGTCATGAGTGGCAGACGGGTTTAGGTCCAAGTAGGAAAATAGCAGAAAAAAAAGCGCACCGAGGCGCGCTTTAAAAACCGTTTATCTGTAGCAAGAGTATCTATGCATCGACAACGGCAGGAGATGTGCTATATGAGACAACAGACGACAGGAAAAAGTTCCGGTAGCGAATAATTACCCTGTATGTAGAGTGATCTGGCGTGGCGGTCCCCGCCAGGCGACACAACCAACCCAATCGCTGCCTAGCGCTAGATTGTGAACCTGCCAGTCGGCGGCAGAGCCGATTGCTGGGTGGAAAGCATAGGGTCTCCAGCCAGTTTTCAGCCATTGAAAACCAATTTTGTGCAGTCCGAAGGCAATCCCTATGCCCCGAGCTTTAAGTACCGCTTCTTTGTGACACCAGAGCTGTAAAAAAGTAGCTTTACGGATTGTGGGTGAGCATTGTTGCAGAGCAAGTGATTCGGCAGGAGTAAAAAATCGTGCAGCCAAATCTTGGATGCGTAAGCTGCGAGACAAATTCTCGATGTCTACTCCGGGGATGACGTCGCGAGCGGCGACCAGTACCACCCGACCCTGACTGTGAGTAAGAT
>QILI01000014.1 GCA_003233305.1 Mizugakiibacter sp. | reverse complement strand
CTACCACGGCCTCAAACTCCATAAATTCGTGGATCTTGCAAGAAAACCATTCATGTATGATTGCGATGATGTGTTTCGCCTCTCAAAGGACTTTGACTTCGGTAAGGAGTACCAATATAAAACCATATTATCTTCACCTGCCGATATGGAGATGAGTTTACGCGGTAATTCCTTGTTGACAAAATCGCGGCCCAGAAAAACCGGAGAAAAAATTACAGGCATGCGTTTTGTAACCGGCCCAAGAGCTAGCCATAAACCCGGTGAACCCGAGTTCGACAGTTAAGCACGCAAGTCATTGAATCCTCGATGGTGAGGTTTAAAACGCTCCACTACAAAAGGGTCAATGGCTCGTTACTGGTGGGTTTTTTGATGGTCAGTGCGGAAAAGATCCCGGCTTGTTCCTGATTGATGGAGGAGATCCCCGAAACGGGCTGAGTGTTATTGAGAGTGATGCGGTGGTGCTGAATCGTGCGCAGCAGTGATAACGCTCGCTCCGGTGACCAGCCGGACTGCTTGGCCTTGAGACGCTGACGCATGACGCGATACAGGATCAGTGCCATAAAACAGATCGCGGCATGAGCGCGGATGCGATCGGGCAAGCGATGGTAAACCGGGCCGATCTCAATCTCGGACTTCAAGACCCGGAAGCCACGCTCGATGTCGGCCAGCGACTTGTAGCGACTGACCACTTCACGGGGAGTGAGATCCGGCGTATTGGTCACCAATAACAGCTTGCCATCCATCAAACGTGCATGGCGCAAGGCGTGCTCGTCGATCGTATAGTTGAACCGCTCACTACTGAGGTCGACCCGAATGATGCGGCCCAAATGGGCCTCACACACGGCATGGTAGAAGCGTGCTCGAGCCCCACCATCAGAGAGCTTACGGCCACGAGTACGAGTCCCGGCATCCTGAGCATCCAGTTTGCCGCACCATTGCTGGGCCTGCTGTTCCAACTCGGCGATACGCCGGTCGCGTTTCACACCCTTCTCGGCGGCAGTGATGGGGTTGTGGGCAATGATCAGGCGTAAGCCGTGCCACTCGGTCTCCCCATGCACTTCATCCTCCGCACCCTGGCAGTGGGTAGCATGAAAGGGTTGCAGCAATGCCAGAAAGTCCGTATAGCGTCGTCCGGGTACGGCCAGAATGAATTCCAGCATGCCACCGTTTGGCAGCGGCATGGCTTGCAACTCGGCAAGATTGTCGGTGGAAAGCAAGCCCCGATCGGCCACGGCAATGACCCGTTTGACTGGAAAACGCCTCAGGATTTGCTCAATGGTGGGCTTGAGGGTGGTGACTTCGGCGGTGTGGCCATCGAACACCTGGTGATACAGCGGAATGCCTTCGGCCGTCTGCACCACGCCCAGCATAAACTGGCGGGCCACCATCCCTTCCTTGGACATGCCAAAGTGCCGTACCTCCCCCGCTTGCTGCGACAACCCCTCGGCCCGAATCGTGGTCATGTCATAAAACACCACCACCAGGTCTTGATCCAGCAATGGGTGCAGCAGGCCCGTCATCACCTGATCGACTTCACTCTGGTGCTTGATCAAGGCATCCATAGCTCGCAACAAGTGTTGATGGTCAATGGCCTTGACGCTGAACCCCGGCACGCTGACCGTCTTCAGCCAGCGTAGTACGCCCAGCTTGGAATCCGGATCACATAGCCGGTTGAACACCATCACGCGCAGCAAGGCCTCGATATCGATGCGGTGACGGGTGGATGCAAACACCCGGCGTAAGCGCGAAAAGCCCAGTGTGTTCCATAGCTCGGTCAGGGCCCAGGTATCACCAAGCGCCCGGGCGGACTCGAAGGCGATCTGCGGTGGCGGTGCGACCGCCACCTCAGACAGGGAGCGACCGCTCAGGCGCAGCAACCCAGAGATCACCGATTCCAGCTCCGAGCTGAGTTTGTCCAGGCGTCCGAGGGTGGCGACCGTACGCTGCTTGGGACGCCCGTGGTCATCGCGATAAGCCTCAACGAGTTGCACGTAACGGCGCGGACCGGAGCGAGTAACTTTGACGAACATGCCGTTACTGTACAGGGCATAACATCCATGTCAATAGTAACTATAAGTTCAATAACGTGCCATTACATGGATTTTCCGAGAATCATCGGTAACATATTGTTTATATTGAACAACAATCCATAAAAATGCTAAATTTGATGCGAAAGTGTCGAACTCGGGGGGCATTGGTTTTACTGTTGGCCGTCATCACTACTCCTGCTCGCAGCAGATTACTATGCATCGTTGCCTGCCATTCTTGGGAGGCCCAACGATTTGCATCAGCGGCAGGTTACAGCAAGGCGCAGCGGCGCGGTAGCCTGCCGCTGGATGTGATTGTTAGCATTATCTCTTCCTTACCAACCGCTCAAGTAAAATGTCTTCGACATTTCGTTGCGAGTCAATTACCAACAATACATAAACCTCAAACTCTGATATGCGGTAAATTACTCGCCAAGGGGGAATCACTAATTCCCGATATTGAAGAATTCCGCATCCCTTAAGCTCGGGGACAACGCGCCCTCTTTGTGGAAAGGGATGAAAATTCGAAGTTTTGCTTCTTATTTTTCTAAGGTTATCTTTTGCCAACGAAGGGTTATCTGCACGGATATACTCAATAATGGCTCTCAGGTCTTCTTCTGCAACCTCAGCCCAGTAAACCTTGTATTCTTTTGCCATCATTTAAGAGTCCGCCAGCTTCTCCAGATCTGAAAATAGCTCATCTTGTATCTTCATCTTTCCATTGAGGATATCTTCCTCACCTAGAGATATGAGCTTCAGTATCCCGATCGCATTACGCATATTTTCATAACTTTCAGGGTCTTGCAGAACGGCCCTCGGCTCACCATTTTGGGTAATAATGATTGGCCTGTGAGTTTCATTCACCTGCCTTAACATATCAGCGGCTTT
>QILI01000127.1 GCA_003233305.1 Mizugakiibacter sp. | reverse complement strand
CGGAATAGGTACTCTGAAAGACTGAACTGTCTTGTAGCCTTTGTCATGGGTTCATCCCAAACCCGAGTGCTCGGCGACAATTAACCTGTCCGGTCAGACGACAATTATCCTGGCCGGTTGATTCCGATCACCACCCTGCCCCACCCCATCCCACGCCAGGTTCGAGCTGTTTTAGCTCCGGAAAATTGCTGGCAAAATGCTGTCAATTTTTCGTAGCAATTGGGTAATGGCGGCGTTGAGATAAATCGCAGCCTATTGATTTAGCGTGTTTTTAATTTCCATCTATTGGCTTTTGGCGGAGGAGGAGGGATTCGAACCCTCAGTCTTTCCTTGTATTTCAATAGGTTAACTAGTCATGCTGTCACAATGCTGCCAAAAATCCAGGCTGGGCCGTTGACCACAAATCGGTTTTCACCCTTTTGTATAGCCGCTTGCGACGTTGAAGGGTGGTCGTAGTAAAGAACCCTGCGTCGTGGAATTGCCAAGGGCTTAGCAAAACGTCCCGGCAAGCATTGGCATAATATGCCAATAGGGCTAAGATATATTTATTCCAATCGAACAGGTACTTCACCATGCCGACACGCAATGTGGTGCTCACTGATCAGCAGGCGGAATTGGTCGAAAAGCTGGTCCAATCCGGTCGTTACCAAAACGCAAGTGAAGTGATCCGGGACGGTCTTCGCTTCCTGCAACGCCTCGAACGTGAGGAAACGGCCAAACTCGAAGCTCTTCGTGGCGCGCTCGATGAAGCAGAAGCCGCAGTCACCACGGGAGATCTCTATGACTACACCCCCACTCTGTTTAATGATGTCGACGAGTGAAGATAAAGCAATCCCCCCTCGAGATTCTCAAGTATGAGGCGAATTCGCGTCACCGGCCCAGCGAGACGCGACATCATCAGGATACTTCGACGCAGTAGTGTAGAATTCGGTGATCAGGCACGCCAGCGTTATCGGAGACTGATCGACCAGGCACTGAAAGATCTCGGGGACGACGCAAACCGAGTCGGCGTACAATCCATTGATGACATCCGAAAGGGTTATTTTCTCTACCACTTGAAATGGAGTCGTAAATCTCCAGCAGGCGCGTCTGTGCGACAACCCCGCCATCTAATCGCTTTCTATATCGACAACTCGGACGATATCATCGTGGCACGGGTATTCCATGAACGACAGATGCTCTACCGACACCTTGTGGAGCCAGATGATCGCTGAATAATCTATGCTCGCGAACAGTATAAATAATACCACTTAATTGCCTATAACTTTGGCACAGACTGGTGCCTGTCAGCCGAACAATCCCTGCTATTGCATGCCGGAAACCACACCGTACCGCGCCAGCTTTTGGTCGCCGTCTACAAAAGCTAACCTTGAAGGCAAACCAGGGCCAACAGTGCCCTGACCGAGGACTCCTTGAGCTGGCGCATTTCCTCAGCACGCTTCAGCGCTGACTGCACTGCGGGCACCAGCTGTTCGATATCGGGCGGTTTGACCAGGAGGTAGGCCAGCGAACCGGCGTCGGTGGCGCGCTGCACCATAAGATCGCGTCAGCCCGTCCGGCGGGCGGGCACTTGGGGGAAGGCTCCCCCTGCACCCCCTTCAAAAGGGCCGATTCATTCAAATCACCCAAGCACCCAATGTCAGCGCTTGCGCCTCATTACACCCAGCAACCCCATCAAACCACTGCCGAATAACCACACGGCGGCAGGCACCGGCACCGTGCTGACATCGCCGGGACGAACAGCCAATGCGTACATGCCGCCAAAGGTCTTATAGAAGCTGTACTGGCGGCCGTTGTTGAAGCGGAAGTACCACGCACGGCTGGTAACGGGCGCGTACTCCAACCCGGACCAATAGTAGCTGGACCAGAGATTACTAAAGGGACCGGTGTTGCTTAAGCCAGAGCCGGATTGGGTAGCGCCACTGGTGTCGAAATCGGCCAGATTGCCCAGCGTGTCGTAGAACAGGCTCGCCATCTCGCTGTACACCGTGGTCGCCGCACTGCCGGTTTGTACGTTGTAACCGCAGTCGGTGCCGGTGTATGCAATGCCCTCACATCCCGGCGTTCCGGTATCCACCATGGTCGGCAAGCGCCAGCCGGTCACCCCATTAACATCCAGATTATTGGCCCAGGTGTTGGCCGCATCCCAGGTCATTTGACCATTGACACTCGCATCAGCCAGCCAGGTAATGTCCAAGGTAGTGTCGTAGTAGGCTTCAAAGGTCGCCGGGCTGCCGTCCAGGTCACGACCTTGCAAGGTGCTCTCCCAGGTACCCTGACCACTGACAGGCACCGCCTGTGCGGTCAGGGAAACAAAAGCGGTGGCACAGGCGCTGACTGCGCCCAATAAACGTGACTTCATGTGTTTTTCTCCTCCGGCCCGTGGGTTTTTGAGCCTTATTGATTGTTGATCCGGACGGCGGTTTCTGTAACCACCCCTACTATTCAGCATTTACCATGCAAGTTACACACCGCCCTAGTCTGATGGGGGGGGGGCAAGTCATTGTTATTCCTGTATTTTAAGTATATTTTTTACACAGCACCCGCAACACGCTTGCAGGCTCATTGTCAAAATCTTCGACAGCCTTCGGGGCCTGCTTTTAGGCTATCCCATTGATATGCTGAATAATTCAACGCCCCACTTGCCGCAGGGCGGTTGTCTGGAATACTTAACAGACCGGGGGACCCCGACGTGTGGCGGGAAACCCGGCAAGCGGGCCGCTTCCTGATTACCCAGGACCTGGACTTCTCGGATATTCACCCAAATTCCTATTACATCATGTTGGCGATGGACTCGCAGGAACGATTGCGGGTGGAAATCATAATGAAAGGCACTGAGACAGGAAACTTCATTACCTTGAAGTATGTCCGAAAACATGCTAATTTTTCTGACATTAACAGAGCGGCAATAGCATGTCTACAGCCGAAACAATCCGCAAGCTTGTACTGCGAGTCCGGCGGGGTGAGCCGTTTACCAATACACGGCTCCTCAAACTGGGTTCCCGTGCGTCCGTGGACAAAACACTATGCCGCCTGGTCGATGAGGGTGTGATCCAGCGTATCGCCCGGGGGGTGTTCGTGCGCCCCAGAGAAAACCGGTTCATCGGTAACGTCATGCCTGACGTATCCAGGGTCGTGGAAGTCATGGCCAGAGATCACGGTGAAACCATTCAGGTTCATGGTGCAGAAGCAGCGCGACGATTCAAGCTGTCCACCCAGGTTCCGACCCTGCCGATTTTCAATACCAGTGGGCCAACCCGGGAGCTCAAGGTTGGCAACCCTACCGTCAGGCTAAGACACGTCAGTCGCCGGAAATTCCTGCTGGCCGGCAAGCGGCCGGGGCTGGCGCTATCGGCGCTATGGTACCTGGGAAAAAACAACGTGAATGCCAGTGTGATCAGCGCTATTCGGGCAGGCCTGACAGCGGGGGAATTTGAAACTCTGAGAAATACCGACCTGCCCGCCTGGATGGCAGGTGCATTGGAAAAGCATGGCGGGGCCGCCGCACATGCCTGAGCAATTCCTCCATCTACCCGCTGAAGATCGGAAGGAGATCCTTCAGACCGCTGCAGCGCAGCTGGGACAACAGGCTACGGTATTGGAAAAAGATGTATGGGTCTGCTGGACATTGCAGGCTCTTTTTACCCTGCCTGACGCCCATCCAATGGCATTCAAAGGTGGCACCTCCCTGTCAAAAGTCTACGGCGTCATTGAGCGCTTCTCCGAGGACGTTGATATCACCCTCGACTACCGGGCTTTTAACGATAAGTTCGATCCGTTTGCAGAAGACGCGAGCAAGAACGCCGTCAAGAAGTTCGGTGAGCGCCTGAAGGGTTATGTACTCCAGTATGCAAACGATGTTGTTGCTCCTTATGTAAAAGCCCAACTGCAGATCCTGCCCAATCCGGAAAACTACGCTATCGAAGTGTCTGATGATGGAGAGAGGATCTGGATCCAGTATCCCTCTGCCATCGAAGACAGTGATAACTACCTGAAAAGTAGCATTCTGGTTGAACTGGGTGGCCGCAACGTCATCGATCCTAATGAGCGGCATATCGTTTCTCCCGACATATCGAGGTTGGTAACCGGCCTCGATCTTCCTTCAGAAGAGGTCGTTGTACTTTCACCGGAACGAACGTTCTGGGAAAAGGTGACACTCATTCATGTCGAATGCAACCGCAAGCAAATCAAAGTCCATGCGAACCGGCTATCCCGGCACTGGTATGACTTAAGGATGCTCGCCCGTCATGCTTCAGGGAAGACTGCGCTCAATAACAGGGGGCTTTTCGAAGATGTCGTCCGGCATAAGCAGGTGTTTTTCAATACGTCCTATGCCCACTACGATGCCTGCCTGACCCGTGAGCTGCGTCTGACACCCAATGATCAGCTCATCAAAGCGCTTCGAACGGATTACGAAACAATGTTGAGCGCAGGGATGATGTATGGTGATCCACCGTCATTCGACAACATCATTTCCGACATCCATGAAATCGAGCAAGCCATTAACGACGGGTAGATCGGTAGAACTCCATGTTCTGGATCACCTTCATCAAACATTCTTGGGTCATTGCTCGTATCCGTATAGCCTGACGTGGTCTAATGGATTTGTACACCCCAGTTAAGGATAATCATCTTAACTGAGGAAGGTAGAAATGACGGCACGAAAGAAATATTCGAA
>QILI01000113.1 GCA_003233305.1 Mizugakiibacter sp. | reverse complement strand
TGGAAAACACGTGGAGCGTGTCACCGGCCTGTACGATGGTCGTGAGTACCGATTTATCGCTGAGATCCACATCTACCAGCGTGCGTTCGCCACGCGCGTTAATACGGTCTATCTGCGAAGCCTGTGGATAGGCGGTAGGCAACAGCCCGCCAGACAATTCCAGCAGTTGCTGGATCGTTCGTTCCCGTTTGAGTTCATAAATAGCTGGTCGTCGCACTTCACCCGCTAAGCGGCGGCACAAAGATGACATCACCCGGTTGCAAACGGACATCATTGCCGGTATCGCCGTGTAATAACAGGTCGTACAGATCCAGGTGTGTAATCACTTTCCCGCGACGTTTCAACTGAATATTGCGTAAGGAACCGATGGCATTAACACCGCCACTCACAAACAATGCGTTAGTCATGGTCGACAATGCACTGACGGTATAGGAACCGGGCTGATTAACATCACCCAGAATAAATACACGGATTGACCGCAATGCGCCCAGGGTAATAACCGCCTGTTCGCCGATCATCTGTTTTTCTATCTGGGTCTTGACGACATCCTGCATTTCCCGGAACGTCATCCCGGCCACCGAGATCGGTCCAAGTTTGGGGAAATGCAGACGACCTTCGCGGGATACGACCAGGCTGTATTCGGCATTCGACTTGCCAAATAACTGGATTTTTACGGTATCGCCGGGACCCAGCACATAATCAACGTCGATGGGGATATCTGTCGCGGGTGCAAAGGTGGTGGGTACACCCGCGAACAGGTCATAGCCAAACGGCTTTAGGGGAGGTCTGGATTTTTCGGTCTCGTCACCGACGGCATTTTTTACATCTGTGCTGTTCCGATCTGCCTCTGGCTTGTCATCAGACACCGAAGGCAATGGCATAACCAGCTGTGGTTCTTCAAGAGCAGGCTCGTCTACCCGCCCGGTCTTTTCCTGCCCGATAACGCCCATCACCCGAGCCTGCTGCTCGGGCGTTAGTTGCTCAAAACGCTGCATCTGTTCCGCAGTGAACGTCTGTGCTGCCGAGATCGTCACCAGGCAAAGCATCAGAATAATGCCAGCAAGGCAGAGCACAAGACCGGATTGTTTATTTATTGTCATGCGCATTTTCGTTATATGGCCAATCACTGGCCCAATTGCCCGGCGACGCTATCACCGGGAGCATCCAGCATGAGTGTACGTTCGGTCATAGTGTACAGATCACCGGGCGAAACCACCATTTGTCCGACATCCCGTGCCCAGGGCGCAAGCGAAAATTCACTGCGCGCCCGGGTATCCCGCGTCAACAGGGAACCCAGCGGGATCGACATAAAAATTCCTTTGTCAAAATACGGTGAGCCAGGTCTGCCTGGAGAGGTAATATCGTTCCCGTCCGTGCGGGTGTACCAGGCACCAAAAGTGATCCCTGAGCGGAAACGGCGCTTCAGTTCAAAACGAACGCCATGGTCTTTGGCCAGGAATCGGCCTGCACGTGCGGTCGCCGTCAAACCCCAGGCCGGGAGACGGTAATGCAGCGCCCCCAGCATCGTGACTGTCCTGTAATCCCTGAATGCAAATTCCCGTTCCGGGTCACGCTGGCGCAGCCAGTCAACCGACAGATCCACTGCCCAGTTACTTCGTCGGGGCAGGTACAACACCTGTCCACCTGCACCGGCAAACATCATTTCGTAAACACCGGCACTCAGGCGGGCATATACCCGTTTTCGGGGTTGCAAGTACTGGTTAACCAGCATGCGTGTCAGTTTAAGCCGACTGCTTTGAAGATACAGCGCAATGTCGGAACGTACGTGCGGCAAGTTACTATTATTGGATTCCCGCGAAACCTTGCTGACATCTTCATACCAAATGAGTTCTGCCCCTGTCTCGAAGAAAAGGCCACGATGAAGCTGGCGGGTATAGTTGGCGCTCGCAAACAGATTGAAGCGCGCAGCACCGTTACGGTCATTAAAAATGACACCGGCATTGAAAGGTACAAATCGAAAAGTGCTTAGATCTTTGCTTTCGAAGCGGTAGCTAAGGATATGGCCTTCGTCGGTGTGCTGCACGTCAGCATTCAGCTCTGTATCATCTTCTGCCTCAGCAGGGATAGCAATTTCATTGGCTGACAGCCGGGTATTGAACGAAGGGGCTGAATAGGAAATATCCAGGTAGCGGTTCAACTGGTCACGTGACATCAGACCTTCGAAATAGCGTCGCAGCTTGCTCGTGTTACCAAATGAATAGGTCAGTAGCGGCATGCCATTTTCGGTGTAGGTGATCTCTATGGCGCGGGTACCAGCAGGCCCTAATGACAGCAAGACACGCGCAGCACGACCGACAGCCCGGCCAATCTGTGAAATACGCGTATTGGTCAAGCTTACAATCAGCGTATGGCCATCAAAACCCAGACGAATATTTTTAAAATCCTGCCGGTAAAGTTCACGAGCCAACCGGGTAGCCGCATCAGTATCAGCTCGCCACTGATCGATGGTAACGTCTGGTTGACTAACAGGATAAGGATCGGGTTCGTGAAGTTTGGGCACGAATCGTGGTTTCATCAGTGGGACGGAAACGTAGACGTTGGCACCGACATCACCACCATCTGAGGCGAGTTGTACCCCATACCAGTCCTTCTTGTATTCGACGCCATAAGTCCAGCCACCATCGCGCGTGTCGGCTCCTGACTCCGACGCACGGAGGTCATTCCGGTAATCATTGGCATCGTACTCAATGACAAGGGAAAAGTTTTTATTCCAGCCGAAACGATGACGGATACCCCCGAATACACCATCAATACGGTCATCACCATACCCCAGGGTGTAATCGGTATTGCCGACGCGTTTGGAGGCAACCGCATAGCTGGCCCTGAAGACGCCGGTACCGGTAAAATCCTGGTCGCCCAACGCGATATTGGGCAGCCATTTACTCTCCTTCCAAAGCAGTGCCTTGATACCAAAAGCCCTGTCCTTATAATCGCCGAAACCTTCCCCCAGACCGGACGACAGCCCTCTGATAACGGTATAGCGACCGGACACCTCCAGGCGTGGCAACAGGGAAATACTGCTCCAGACCGGCAGGTAGGGACGAAAATAGCTGGTACCGAAACGAAACGTGCCGTCTTCCTCGAAGCGGGCATCGGGCATGTTGATCAGGCCAGTCTGGCCACTGGTGCTGGGCTCAGCCAGTGCCGGATTATGGAAAACTGAAATCACCATTAAAGACAGACACAGCGGTTTGTTCAGCCATT
>QILI01000144.1 GCA_003233305.1 Mizugakiibacter sp. | reverse complement strand
TATGGCCTATGAGCGTTGTGTTGCCGATCTGGAAGGTGGGGTGGCCGGATTTGCTTTTGCCTCCGGCCTGGCTGCGGCCTCGACAGTACTCGATCTGTTCGATTCCGGCAGTCATATCATTGCCATGGATGATCTGTACGGCGGCAGCTATCGCTTGTTCGAGAAGGTGCGCAGGCGCTCGGCCGGGCTCGAGTTCAGCTTCATTGATCTTAATGATCGTAAGACACTCAAGGCCGCACTAAAACCCAACACCCGCATGATCTGGGCCGAAACCCCCACCAATCCCATGCTCAAGCTGGTGGATCTCAACAAGGTCGCGGCTTTCGCAAAACAACATGGCCTGATCCTGGTCACCGACAATACCTTCTGTTCCCCCATGTTGCAGCGACCACTGGAACACGGCGCCGATCTGGTGCTGCATTCAGCCACCAAATACCTCAACGGTCATTCCGACATGGTCGGTGGCGTGGTGGTCGCCGGCAGCGACGCATTGGCCGAACAGATGGGGTTCCTGCAGAACTCGGTTGGCGCCATCGCCGGACCCTTCGACGCTTTTTTGGCCATGCGGGGGATGAAAACCCTGCATTTACGCATGCGCACCCATTGCGAGAGTGCTTTGCATCTGGCTAAATGGCTGGAAAAACACCCGGCCATCGAACGGGTCATTTACCCAGGCCTCAAATCCCACCCCCAGCACACCTTGGCCAGGCGGCAGATGGATGGCTACGGCGGCATCATCAGCATCGAGGTAAAAGGGGGTCTGAAAAAAGCCCGGCGCATGCTTGAGCGCTGCCAATTATTCGGCTTGGCAGAATCGCTCGGTGGCGTTGAAAGTCTAATCGAACACCCCGCTATCATGACCCACGCCTCGGTACCGAAGGCCAATCGCAAGCGCCTCGGCATCAGCGATGGCCTGGTGCGTTTGTCGGTAGGGGTTGAGGATGTGGGGGATTTGCAGGATGAACTGGATGGGGTGCTTCTAACCGGGCCTAAATAGGGAGTCCATCTGAGAACTAAAAAGGAGTGACAGCAATGTTCTTGAAGAGTCTTCAAGCTGAATTCCAGGCACACCAGGCGATGTTTCAGGCCATGAGTACCGATACGGTGCTGCAGGCCGCTATTGAGCGGGTCGTTACAGACTCAGTACAAGTTTTGCAGGCGGGCGGCAAGATCCTTATCGCCGGTAACGGCGGTAGTGCGGCCGATGCACAGCACTGGGCGGGGGAACTGGTGGCACGGTTCAATTTCGATCGTCCTGGCTTGGCTTCAATGGCCTTGACGACGGACTCCAGCATCCTCACCGCAGTGGGCAACGATTACGGCTATGAATATGTCTTTGCCCGGCAGATCGAGGCGCTGGCGCGTCAGGGTGACCGCTTCTGGGCGCTGTCGACATCAGGCAATTCAGCGAACATTTTACGAGCCATCCAAGCTGCGCAGGAGCGCGGCGTCGGGGTGGTGGGTTTTACCGGAAGTGATGGTGGCAAGATGGCGCCCTTATGCGAGATGTGTTTCCGCATGCCATCTGCGCATACCCCACGCATTCAGGAAGGCCACGAATTTCTCGGTCACCTGATCTGTGGGCTGATCGAGCAAAGCATGTTTGGCAAGGATGGCTAATTTCAGGTTATAGCCGGCCATTGCTTGCGGTTGTTGTGAAGGTTGGTGGCAGGCTGTTGCCTTTACTTTTTGCGTTCTGAGAGACCTGATGCCCGAACGTTCTCCCGCTTTATTTCTCGACCGCGATGGCATTATTAATGTCAATTTCGGCTATGTGGTCCATGCCGAGCAGACGGTGTTCGTGGAGGGTATCTTCGGGTTGTGCGAGCAGGCGTTGACGGCAGGCTATCGGCTGGTTGTTGTCACTAACCAGGCCGGGATTGCCCGGGGTTATTATTCCGAGGCAGCGTTTCATGCTTACATGGGCTGGATGCAGCAGGAATTCGCAGAACATGGTGTGCCCTTGGCGGGGGTGTACTTTTGTCCGCATCATCCCGAGGGCACGGTGGAGCGTTACCGCAAGGTATGCGAATGCCGCAAGCCGGCACCGGGCATGATTCTGCGGGCGACGGTGGAACTTGATCTGGATCTTGCCAGCAGTGTACTGGTCGGTGACAAGGCCAGTGACATCGCCGCTGGCGAGGCGGCCGGTGTGGGCCGCTGCTTGCAGGTGGAAGCGGTGCAGTCAATGAGCGATCCACAGCATGTCGTCTTCAAAGCCGATGCGTTTGCACCGGTACGGGAGGCGCTGCTTGCCAGTCCGATGCGGGCCGGGTAGTGAACCGGGCGGTACTGCGGCAGGCTTTTCGCAAGGGCTTTGGCCGGTCTTCGAGCAAAGTGTTGGAGTTATGCCGTGTTGCGCACTCCGCAACCCGCTACCGCAGGCAAGGACGTACCGGTCCAGGCCTGGATTACCCCGTGTGCCGATTGTATCGAACAGTCTCCGGCACCTAAAAGCTTCATGGCTGGGCGTCACGGCAACTGTGCTGCGCGGATACTTACCAGGTAATGCCAGTATGCTGCAGTAACTTGCTGAGCAGCCAGGCTGGAGCAATCAGCAGGTAGGTCGGATGGATAAAAAATGCCGGCCGCTGCCCTTCGATCATATGGCCGATGAACTGGCCAGACCACGCAGCTACGAACACGATTGCAGCCAGGATGGCCAGTGGCACGGCCCCCAGTGGGCGGTACAATAGTTCGGTGAGTCCTCCAAACAATACCAGGACGACAAGCATGGCTAAGCCCATACGCCGTGACAATCGCCAATAGAAGTTGAAGGCGAAGAACATCAAAATTGCCGCCCACAGGCCGTTGCGGCCAATCATTGATGGTACCGGAAGAGTCCAGAGCAAGGCGATCACACTCCACAGGATCAACGGTACGCAGACCCAGTGGATCGTACGGTTGACGGGATGGCGGTGATCGTTGCCATACCGGTCAAACCAATCATCAAGCGTGCGCATCGGGGGCTCTCCTCACAGATCGCTGCAGATTAACCGATCTGCTTG
>QILI01000073.1 GCA_003233305.1 Mizugakiibacter sp. | reverse complement strand
TGGCCTTGGTGGCCTTGGTGGCCTTGGTGGCCTTGGTGGCCTTGGTGGCCTTGGTGGCCTTGGTGGCCTTGGTGGCCTTGGTGGCCTTGGTCGCCTTGGTGGCCTTGGTCGCCTTGGTCGCCTTGGTCGCCTTCAACTTTGCAGTCCGCGTTACACTGGAGGTTATGGATGCTGTGCTCTTTGAAACGGCACGGACTGCAGCCAACTTATCCTTGACGACGGTTTTTTTGACGATCTTGGTTTTGGTCATATGAAATCTCCCCAAGCAGCGTGGCCTGCACGCAACAATACCTACATCGGTGTTCATCACCCATGCCGTACAGGCTCCAATTCATACTTGAGTCTGTGCGGCCGAACGTTATAGCCTAACTGCTTAGCTTCGGCAAGCGAACACCTCTGGCTTTCCGCCCAACCTGACTACCGGTTGCCCCACGTATGACTCGTTTTCTCATTGTACTGATCGAACTGTATAAGCGGCTTCTGAGTCCACTATTTGGCCAGCGATGCCGCTTTCACCCAAGCTGTTCTAGCTATGCGAAGACGGCCATTGCTCGATTTGGCCCTTGGCGCGGCGGTATCCTGGCCACTTGGCGCATCCTTCGTTGCCAGCCACTATGCGATGGTGGCCTCGATCCGGTACCCGATTACTTTACTCTTCATTCCTGCCACCATTCCGAGACCTCCAATGATGAATAACACCTGGCTGATCCGCAATGCCGAACTGGTCAATGAGGGCCGGCTCTGGCATGCCGATGTACGGATCCGTAACGGTCGTATCGAAACCATTGCCGGGGTCCTCCAAGCTCGTCCCGGCGAGCAGGAATACGATGCAGCCGGGCAATGGCTGCTGCCGGGAATGATCGATGATCAGGTGCATTTTCGTGAACCCGGCATGACTCACAAGGCCGATATCGCCAGCGAGTCACGGGCCTGTCTAGCGGGGGGCATTACCAGTTTTATGGAGATGCCCAATACCCGACCGCCTGCCGTGACTTACGACGCTCTCGAAAACAAATACTTGCGTGCTGCCGAAACCAGTCGGGTCAACTATGCCTTCTATTTCGGCGCCACCAATGACAATCTGGATTTGATTCGTCACCTAGACCCGCATTCGACACCCGGTATCAAGGTTTTCATGGGCGCTTCCACCGGCAATATGCTGGTGGATAACCCCGCTACACTTGAGGGTATTTTCCGTGATGCTCCCATTCCCCTCATCACCCACTGCGAAGACACCCCGCTGATTGAGGCCAATCTCATTGCTGCACGAAAACGCTTTGGTGCAGCTATCCCGGTTGAACAACACCCTATTATTCGCTCCCGTGAGGCCTGTCTGAAATCATCCCAGCTGGCTGTCGATCTGGCTCGCCGCCACGGCACCCGACTACACATACTGCATATTTCCACGACCGATGAACTGCAACTGTTCACTGCCGGCCCAATCGACGGCAAACAGATTACCGCTGAAACCTGTATCCATTTTCTACACTTTTCCGATGCGGATTACGCTCGGCTCGGCAACCAGATCAAATGTAACCCCGCCATCAAAACGGCGGCCGACCGAGACGCTCTGATCCAGGCTGTAGCCGAGCAGCGAATCGACGTGCTGGCCACCGACCACGCCCCTCATCTTGCCGCAGAGAAGGAGCAACCCTATGAACAGGCCCCATCCGGCCTGCCGCTGGCCCAGTTTGCGCTGCAAGCCGCAATGGAACTCGTGTTTGACAAAAAAATAACCCTACAACGCTTAGTTGAGGTAGTCAGTCATGCCCCAGCCAAACTATTTGCTGTCGCTGAGCGGGGATTCATACGCGAGGGCTACTTTGCTGACTTGGTGATTATTGACCCAAGCCGACCCTATACGGTGAATACGCAACAGATACTTTCCAAATGTGCCTGGTCGCCGTTCGAAGGCAGCCGATTTCGCAGCTCGATTACCGCGACCTTTGTCAACGGCCAGCTTGGCTGGGATGGTGAAGTGATTGACGATGCCACTCGTGGTCAGCGCTTACGCTATAAGCGCTAATCCCTGGCACGGTCATTGGCGGCATAGCCCCCGGCTACACCCTTTACCGCTACAGCCACCGCATTGTGAGCGTGAAGACTTTCGAAATGCTTGGCACGCACCCAAAAATCGGCTACCCGGGCATCAGGTTCGAGCGCCTGTCGCATGCGCCGTGCTGCATCCTCACAAAACATCTTATTTTCGGCATTCAAGCGGGCGAACGCTTGCTCATCCTCGCGTTTGACCGCCGCTTGCACCGGGGTCTGCAACGCCGACTCGATTAAATCGATCAGATCGATCATCGGGAAATCAAACCGGCTACCGATGCGTACCTGTACATCGGCACGGCTACGCTGCGCATGGGGGGTCGCCACTTGCCCTTGCTTACTACCGAGCCATTGCAGAACTGCCTGCCGATCGATCTGGTCAGCAAGTGGAAAATCTTCCGCAAAACGTTCCTGTACCAGTTGTTGCGACAAGGCCGCCGAGCATGGGCAGGTCGATGAATAGCTCACTGCAACACCCAGCTCCAGTTGGCACTCACCGTTGTGCATTTCTCCGGTTACCGTTGCCGGATAGGAACGCCAACCGCTGAGGCCACTGAGCAGGGATGGGCGGCGTACTCGATAGTCGAAGGCAATATGCACACGGGCACTGGAGGATAACTGCGTATGTGAGTCCAAAAATCCATGCAGCAACTTGCGTACGCTGCACGGGGAGAAAGGCTCACGGGTCAGGATTTCGTCCACCAACCGATACAGACGGGACATGTGAATACCGCGCGCCTCCGGGTGAATCAGATTAACGAAAGCATCGACCCGCGCGCCCACCTCTCGCATCTCCCCATTCTGGCCGGCGAGCAGTACCGGCACTTCGATACCATCCATGCCGACCCACTCCAGTTGACCGGCTCGCTGCGGTTCAATCTCACCAGCTACATCGGGCATGCTGCGGGGGGAAGGTGATTCGCTGGGCATGGAAGTTCCTCAAACAAATGGATAAGTCGAACTTGGATAGTGGGTTATGGGGGTGGGTCCTACGGC
>QILI01000115.1 GCA_003233305.1 Mizugakiibacter sp. | reverse complement strand
GCTCAGTTGGTAGAGCATCTCGTTTACACCGAGAGGGTCAGCGGTTCGAGCCCGTTATCGCCCACCATGTTTTCAAGGACTTAGCCTGTGGATAACGGAACAAAACAGAACGGTTGACACCACCGTTGACAGGTTCTGTTCTTGTTCTGGTCCTATTTTGGGGCTGTCAGAGCATCTATTACGGCGCTATCGGACACATAAATACGCTTCATTTTTGAGAGCGTTCCGGGGGTCCATCCAAATAAGTCGATCAATATCGTATCGGTTATCAGGTCGGGGTAATGGTGTTGAAGGATAATCATATTGGTTGCGCAGGTCTTGCGCATGTCATGGATCGTTGGGCCATTGTCTTTCGAGCCGAGACCAATTTTGGTCCTGTGCCTGTCAAAACTGGTTCCAAAGCCCTCTGTTGACCAAGGACGACCACGACTTGAAAATAAGATTGTCGTAGTTGGTGCCTTCAAAAGTGATCTAGCAGCGTTTAGTTCATCCAGTATTTCGCATAGCGGCGGCGTGACCGGTATCAGGGCTGTCTGCCGACCACGGCTCTTGCCGGTAGGAATGATCAAGTGGTCGCGAGTAAGGGCGGTGATTGGTAGACGGACCAGATCTTCGCGCCGTAACCCGGTGTTTAGGGCGAGCTTAAATGCCCATGCTAAATGTGATGAAGCCGTTTTTAGGAATAGAGTTTGTTCCTCACTGGACCAGATATAGGCCTCAGTGGGGCGCTCATAGACTGTTTCTATTCCCCGTGCCCGGTTCCAGTCCAACCGGCCGTCTTGTTTGCACCAGGTCAGAAAAGCGGAAAGAGCCATGACGGCTTCATCAGCAGAACTTGGAGAATGACCCCAGACACGATCTCTATGGGCGTGATGTATTTAATGATCTTTCGGCTATCAAAAAGTGAAAGGGGTGCATTTTCGGCGCAACGATCATTGTGCAAGATCATCTCTTGCCAGCGCTGAAGGTACTTCACACGCGCAGCTTGTCCTTTCTGCCTCCATCTTGCGAAATGAAGCAGAATTGCTCCTGTAGAGGACAATTGTCGCCGCAAATGACCCTTTCGACGGTCCTCGAACTTCCTCAATAGCTGCCTGGTAGGCTTCAATGAACTCACCCGGCAGGCGCTTAGCTGGCATATCGAGTCGTTTCCCGTCACTCGTCCAGAACTTTGGTCCGCCACGAAAGGCATAATAGTGGTATCGGGGTACTACCATCAGCCAGTTTTCAGACCTTTGATGGGCATGTTTATCTCTCAAGCCATTTCGTTTCCGAATCAGAATCGCGCGATTGAGATGGTTTGTCCAGTAAGGTGATCTCACCTGTAGGGTCTAACCGAACGCCTCCCACTTCGAACCCATTATCGGACGCCGCCTTAAGCAGGATAGCTAAGCGCCTTTTGATCTCAGGCGCTCTTAGATGAGTTGGAATAGGAAGGCGCTTAATCGACATGGCAATGAAGGGTCTCAGTTGGCTCAGTTCAGATTCGGCCGGTTCCAAACCATCGCCCCACCTGATCCATCTTCATCCTCGAAGAAAGCTGCGCGGATAGGGGCAGCGAAGCTTGGATCATCGAGCTTGAGTGCGATGTAGGGTGTGCCTGCATCCTTGCTCTCCTCCATCCAGCCTGCGCCAAGCTCCGCGCCGCCTGCGAACATGTGATGTGCCTCAAGTTTTGTAGACACCTTACGTCTTCATTGTGCTGCCATTTCGTAATCGACGGGTGGCAACATCCCGTTCTTAGCATGTCTGCGCCTTGGATTGTAGAACAGCTCGATATAATCGAACACGTCGCGGCGGGCCTTTTGGCGTGTTTTGTAAATCTTTCGTCTGATCCGCTCGGTTTTGAGCGAAGCGAAGAAGCTCTCCGCCACGGCATTGTCGTAGCAGTTTCCACGCCGGCTCATGCTGGCTTCCAGATTGTGATCCTTCAGGAAGGACCTCCACTCATAGCTGGTAAACTGCGATCCCTGATCTGAATGGATCACGACCTTGCCCTTCGGCTTGCGACGCCAGACCGCCATCAACAAAGCATTAGAACGAGAGATGTGTGCATCCTTGAATGCATTGACCAACCGACAACCTTGCGCGCGTAGAGATCGGTCACGACGGCAAGGTAAAGCCAGCCTTCATGGGTACGGATATAGGTGATGTCTGTGACCCAGACCTGATCAGGGGCGCTCACATCAAACTTTTGCTCTAACTGGTTGGCGGCGATGATAGATGGCGGACTGCCATGCTTGCCGGGACGGCGCTTATAACCGACCTGCGCCCGTAATCCCTCAACCCGCATCAACCTGGCAACCGTGTTCCCCGCGCAGGTCTCTCCGAGGCTGAGCAGATCATGATGGACTTTGCGATAGCCATACACACAGCCGCTGAAATGAACCCCGAGAACCCGGCACATCGCCCGCACCGAAAACTCACAGCGGTGCGCCTTGATGAAGGCGTACTTCACCGGTGGTCCTTCGCGAAGTACGCCGTTGCCTTTTTTAAGATATCGCGTTCCTCGATCACCCGTCGCAGTTCGGCCTTTAGCCGCCTGACCTCGAAAGCTTCAGCAGATGCTTTGCCGGGATCATCACCATAGCGCTTCACCCAATCATACAGTGACTTGCTGCTCACCCCGATCCGCTTTGCGACTGAGGTGGCGCTGTGACCTGCGCAACAGCCTCGCGCTTGAACTCTTCTGTATATCGAATACGTCCCGATATAATCCACTACTCCTTGCTTCCAGTTTTATCCTGCAAGGCGTCTACCGTTCTGGGGGCACATCATTATTCGAAGGCTGAGGTCACCAGCCGGACGCAATTGCTCCGGCATTTGTTACACTACACACCAACGCATCAGCTGACGATGACTGTTTGAATACCGTGCGCTCTGCCCCAATAAATTGGAACGTTTCTTGGGGGCAGAGCAACGGCATTAAGGTTCCGTTTGACAACATCGTTTAGATCAAGTCATCAAAAGGATAAAAGGAGGAGACGTGATCCATCGGTTCGTTGATATTTCGTTTGATGCCAGTGTCGTGAAATGGTTGCCAGTTGCGGCGGCGCTAACACTGAGTTCACA
>QILI01000027.1 GCA_003233305.1 Mizugakiibacter sp. | reverse complement strand
TTTGTTGTCCGCCTTGGTGAGATGTCCGGGTTAAATCGGTGTCGGCTTGCCATTGAGTTTTGCAACGCCGGCCGGCACGTTTTGTCGCTGGGCATATTGCGAAATTCGTGCGAGCAGCTCTTCTTGTGTTTTACCGAGCTTTTTGGCTTCCATAGCTAAAGTGTACCGTCCTTCTTTACACACGCGAATGGATGCTGTTACGTCCCACCGTATTTCCACCCTTTCATTCCGACCTATTTGAGGTGAGATAATCACGACTGTCCCACGTTCTTTCCGGGCGAACAGACTCCTTCAAGAGGGCGGGACGAGCGTGGTGTCATTCAGTCGGTGGGTTGGTGTTCCAAGGCTGTTCCGGATCAACTGGCCTGGCCTCGTACAGGGTCGCCAGGTGGCGTCGAATCTGGCCGGCGTATTTTGCCTCGCAAGCCTGGGCCAGCCAATGCAATGCCTCGCTCAATGCAAAGGCAGTTTCATCTGAGACCAACTCAGCGAAGGGTGTCGTCTCAGCGTTCATCGTAACTCATCGATGGCTTGTTGTAGCAGTTCATCGGGTAAGTGATTCAAGCCCTTCGGGACGGCCATCTGCATCGCAGTCTTGAGGATGCGTCCGGCATGCCGGGGGAGTCCAAGTGATGCCTGGCGCAACAACTCCATACCGGAGTCTGCCAGCAGGGTGTGAGGACAGCCAGCAAGCTTCATGGCATGATTGATCAGCGCTTCGAAGCGTTCGCGTTCGATAATGGGATTGAGCTGCACGCGGGCCTGGATACGGCTGGCCAGTGCAGCATAAGGCAGCCGATCCAGAGTGCGGGCCAGCATCGGATGGCCCACCAGCCAGACACTCATCAGGTCGCGGGAGTCGAAGGCAAAGTTGAGGAAGGCGGGCAGGTCGCGGAAGAACTCGGTGGGCAGGTTCTGTGCCTCGTCGATAATCCATACGGGCAGGACCTGTTTGCCATCGACCAGTTCCTCGATACGCGCTTTGATGTCCCGCCACAGTTGGGCGCGGCGATAGGCGGGCTCCATGCCCAATGCCAGTGCCAGCCCGCGGTAGAGATCCAGCCGACCGAAGTCAGTCTCAGCCAGATAGATGACCTGGTAGCGGTGGGGATTGAGCGCCCGGGTCAGTTGACGCAGTGCGGCTGTCTTGCCAACACCGGCCGAGCCGGTCAACAAGCCCAGACCGGGGCTGTCCAGCAGCCATTGGAAGCGATCCTGCAACGTCGACAGGGCGCCGTCATCCCACAACTCAGGCGTCTGCTTGCCCAATGGCGCATGTTTGAGTCCAAAGTGTTGTTGGTACATGTTTATGATTCCTTGTTTTCAGTCTTCATGATGGGGCTGATCTTGACCGGGGTCGTTTGCTTGTCATCGATGGCGTGATACTGCCGGTAGGCCATCTCGACCAGGTTGGGCCCCTGGGTCTGTACCCGGGGGCGGTCCGCTTGCACAGCCGGTTTGTGTCGTTGGCGGTGGTTGTTGGCAATCACATCGAGCGGCACCACACAGCCGAGTGCCTGGCCCGCGCTGTCTTCGAGCGAGAGCGCTTGACCACTGTGCGGATTGACTACCAGTTGTAGCTTCTGCCCTGCCAGTTCATAAGGCACCTCAAAGCGCTGCCCCTGGTAACTGACGGTGCCGTCCTTGCGTACCTGGCGCGTGAGCCGGTGGTAGAACAACTCATCCAACCGCTCAGCCCGTTGGCCCAGGCTGCGGATGCGGGCTAGATCCTGCTGATAACGTTGCAATGGTGACAGGTCCGCCAGACCCGCATGCGTGCGTCGATGGTAAATCTCCTCAAGCCATGCCCATAGGCGGGCATTGAGGTCTGACAAGTCCTGGATACGGGTGCTGTCCAGCTCGCTGAGGAACTGATCGCGCAGGGTTCTGTGCCAGCGCTCCAACTTACCTTTTCCCTCGGGTGCATAGGGGCGGCAGTAGATCAGATGGATACCCAGGCGGGCACAGATACCCTGTAGGGTCTTGGCGCGGTAAGCTGGACCGTTATCGACCACCAGCTTGACCGGAAGGCCACGTTTGAGTATCGCTTGTTTGAGGACTCCCTCGATATCCAGCGCTTTCTCGCCAGTACAAAACGCGCTGTGGGTCAGCAAGCGGGAGGCATCATCCATCAACGAGACCAGATAGACTTTGCGGATCCGTCCTTTGACCGGCACCCGCGGACCATGCATGACATCGCCATACCAGATGTCACCGGCATAACGCGCTTCATAGCTGCGATGTTCTTCGACTTCACTGGCGCCGCCGAGGGGCCGCGACAGTCCATGGCCTTGCAACAGACGGTGAACGCTGGAACGCGGCAGCATCCCGCGTGCGGCCAGGCCACTGTGTTCCATCAACAGGATCAGCTGGTCGATAGAGCGGCGCGGGTTGTCGCGCTTGGCCTCCAGGATCGCCGCCTGAATCGCTGCGGGCAGTTTGGATTGTCCCCGGTCCGAACGGGCCTTGGGGGTCAAGGCCTCAATACCATCCCGGCGCCAGGCATAATACCAGGACTCAATCGTTTTCTCGCCAATGCGGTAGCGCTCGCTGCCGGGGATATCATAGTCACGCGCAGCCAGTTCCCGGAGCAGTTGCTTGAGTTCGCCATGCTGCAGATGCTCACGGCTGACCAGGGGGCCGAGCACGGCGAGTCGGAACAGGGCCACGGGGTGTAAATCATTCATTGGGTTCTCCTCGGTAACTAATGGGCCCAACAGGAAAACTCAAATCAAACGCCGGCAACAGGGGCAAAGTGTGTGGGGTGGCTGATCGGCGCTGGTGAGGCCATCCCTGGATGCTCCGGGATCAGAACATCATGGGATGGTCACTCCATCGTGATCGAGTACTGCCATTGCAGCGGTCAGTGACATCCGGCCAAAACAGGCCAACCAGAACGAAACCTGCGAGGAACAGCGCCCCAACTCGGGAAAATGGCTGCGCAAGTGAAAACTGTAGCGGCTGAATCGATCTTCCAGCCAGCGTCGCCAGCGGCGGATGGTGTGGCGACCGGGTCGACTCATCCGGGCTGCTTTGCGCAAAGACAGCCCGCTCAGCAACATCGCCAGCACGGCTTGCTGTACGCTCCACGAGTACCACCGGCGCGGGGC
>QILI01000132.1 GCA_003233305.1 Mizugakiibacter sp. | reverse complement strand
TCATGCCGCCCAAGGGTGGGTGTGCCAGCTGCAGCACCGTGCAGATAAAATCGGCTGTGGATTATCTGGTTGCAGGTAGCGGTGGAAAGGCAATGGTGGACAGTTCGCTCAAGATGGCTGGCATGAGTGTTAGCAAGATGGCTGGTAAGAGGGCTAGCAAGAGTGTTAGCAAGATGGCTGGCAAGATGGCTGGCAAGAGTGAGAGACAGACCACAGCTGCCAAGCCCACATCAGCGACTACCAGAGCTGGTTCATCGGGTGGTGTAGTAAGCCTTGCCGTTGGAAAACGGATTTTCACGGCATCGTGTGCAGCCTGCCATACGACCGGTGCCGCCGGTGCCCCACGTTATGGAAATCGAACAGAGTGGGCATCAAGGCTGAAGCGCGGACTGCCGCAATTGTATAAAAATGCGCTTCACGGCATTGGCATCATGCCGCCCAAGGGTGGGTGTGCCAGCTGCAGCACCGCGCAGATAAAATCGGCTGTGGATTATCTGGTTACAGGTAGTGGTGGAAAGGCAATGGTGGAAAGTTTGCTCAAGAACAAGAAGGGGGGAGCATGAACGAGATTTCAGTACTCAACTTGTTTTGGTGGTTACTGTTAGGTATAGCGGTTTCCGGCGTAGGTATTTTTATGGTTCGAACGCTGGGAATTGCAGTGTCACTGAGAATTTTAGGGCGGAGCAAGGCCGAACGTAGTGAGCTTCTGGAACAGGCCGGAGGCAATGCCGAAGGACATCCGGTTTGGTTAATCCTGGTGGGCGGTGCCGTGGTCGGTGCTTGGTGGCCATTGTTTAGATCCAGCCTGTTTTCAGGGCTTTGGCTGGTATTGCTTTTCCTGGCTTTGGCACTCGTGGTGGGTTCGGTTGGCTTGGGTCAACGGCCGCGGATTGCGGCTAAGTGGTTGGGAACGTGGGATGGAACATGGGCATTTCTGGCCGGTCTTTCTCTGTTGATATTAGGAATTGGCATCGGGACGACCGTAAGCGGCGTGCCCCTGCAAAGAACGCTCCAAGGCCACCTGCTTTGGGGGGAATTCATGGCCCGTTTTAGCCTTTATGAAGTGCTGATTACGGGAATCATGACGTTAGCTCTCGGAGTGTTTTTGGCAAGTGCCCGGGTGCTTACCCGTTTGCAGGGGGCCGTGGCGGTGCGTGCACGGAGGTTATTGATGGCTTCAGGGGGCGTGGTTCTGTTGGTTTTTGCAGGTGGAGGCCTATGGATGACTCAGTTGTCCGGTTATGCCTTGGCTACGGGGCTGTTTCCTTCTGGTGTGGGAGGAGAGAAAGGGTTGGTTTTGACGACTTCGATTATCCGTGCCCCCGGAGCTTATATGGATCAATTCTTTTCCCATTTACCACTCTTGGCGGCGCCGATTATCGCTGTTTTATTACTGATTGTGGTATGGGTGCTGGGATGGCGTAAAAGCTTCAAGCGGGTTTCGGTACTGGCTGCGGCTCTGGTGCCAGCCTTGGTGGCGAGTGCCGGGGTCATGACTTATCCGTTCCTTCTTCCATCTTGGGTCGATCCGGGTTCCAGCCTGACGCTGACAAATGGAGTGGCCGGAACATCTGGACAGATTATTTTCCTGGTCTGGCTCGGGGTAGTGATACCCATAGTTATCGCTTATCAACTCCGGCTGTCGCGGCGGCGAAGATAGACTGCATCGGAACCAGGGAACGAATGACTGCACAGCTGAATTACTCTGGCATAGAGCCGGTTTGGACTTATATGGGTGTGCTTCAAAACGATATCGTAAATTAGGAGTTGTATCCTGGCCGGTATCGTTTTGGGCGCTGCTGGATTGTTGCCCCGCTGTATGTTCTGGCATTAGGCGTGCCGCTTTCGCGGGGCATTTATTCGATTTTACGATAAGCCTGCTCGGGTTTGCCAAGAGGGCTGTGGTTACCTATGACGCCTTGGATGTATCAATTTTGGTCGTTATAAATGAGTTGGGTGCCCGACGTACACATCGATAATGTCAAGGCTCAAGATTGCTATGCCAAAATAGATAGTCTGTGCTGTTTGGGAGCAGGGGGCCGGGGGTAGATGACGTAGCTATATGCAGCCATCCCACTCAATTCGTCTGCTTCCGCAGGGCGATCAATTGAGGCGACCCGGTTATCATAGGACAGGATGTGCAGTTACTTATGGGAACCTCTAAAAACCCACTGCGCGAACCGATTGCGGTGTTGTGTACTCGTTCACTCCTCGCCTACCTACTTGATAGGTCTCGTCGCTCACTCTGCGACTCCTTGCACTCGACCCGCTCGTGACGGTTTTGAGAGGTTCCCTTATGTGGTACTGACCGGGTTCCGATCACCCTTCAATCTACCGTTTTGATAAAATTTCCTAGTCTTATCTGGATGCAGATACCATGAGTCTTGGGTTTGATTCTGGAACAGCTTTTTTCGTCCTATGAGGGTAGGTGATCTGTGCAGGTATCGGGTATCGGGCCAAAGTCCCGTTGGGTATATAGCGTTTCCGCAGTCATCATCTGTTTGTTCTTGATCTCTGAACCCACGCAGGCGGCGGGTAATGGTGCCAGGCAATTACGGGCCTTGTTGGCTAAGGCCTGGCAGCAAAACCTTCGCTATGACCCAGTGACGGCTTCTACAGAAGGTTTTCATGCGTACGATGCGTTGTGGCCTGCCCCCAGTCTCGCCGCTGAGCGTCTTCGACTTGCACAGATCGAAGCCAATCTCGTGGCCCTGAAGCGTATTTCCACCGCTCAGCTTGACCCATCTGAACAGCTCAATGATCAGCTGTTTGCGTACCGGCTTGCTGATCAAGCTGAAGCACTTAAATTTCCTGACCATGCGCTACTGTTGATGAATCAGCTGTGGGGACCGCAGACCTTGGGTAACCTACCCAGGCAGCTGCGCTTCACTACCCAAGCCGATTATGTGCACTGGCTACGGCGCTTGCAGAGTTTGGGTGCGTATCTCGATGCGTTCACCCGGCGTCTGCGTGCGGCGCTGGCGGCAGGTATTATGCAGCCGGCTGTGGTGATGCAGCGTGTTCCCGGTGAGATTGCCGGGCAAATTGTCAGGCAGCCTGATGACAGTCCTTTCTATACCCCGTTTAAGCACATGCCGGATACGATCCCGGTTGCTGAACAGCACAAACTACGCCGTCAAGCCAGACAAGCGATCCTGACCGGGGTCAATCCC
>QILI01000155.1 GCA_003233305.1 Mizugakiibacter sp. | reverse complement strand
TCTGTAATTCATGGCCCTCGCGAAAGTTAACTGAAAGCAGCTGGCCGCTGACCTGCGGCACTACCGTCACGGTATTGAATGCCTGCACCGTTCCCTGGGCCGTCAGATAGACGGGTACGTTATGACGCGTGACTTTCACGACGGTGACCGGAATCGGGCCGGCATTGCGTTCTGCCCCTCGTTGGCGCTCGGACTTCCGGTCCATGAAGCGATAGCCGATAACGGCTACGAGAACGATCAGGGTGATTTTCCAGCGCGACATGGGATTCCTGTCCTGGGCTCGGAGATGCGATGAGCAAGGAGGGCTGGCACCGGCCCGCAACGGTCAGGTCACCCTGCTTATTGGCGGGAATTGTAGACCAACCAGTACATCTATTCCGGCGCCTGTGCCATCAGTCATGCCAGGCGGCAAGCTTGTGGTAGGCATCTACTGAGGCTTATAGCACCGGCACCCATCCTTGATTATGCCGCAGAGTGGTAGTACCCGGCATCAATGCGCAGTGAAGAAATAATCCCGATTGATGCGGTTCGTATCTCACCACATCCCACTGAGTAACGGGAGTAACGGGGTCGGAGCCCCACAGGGTCCAGTTAGTGATTCGTATGCGTCTTTACGGTAGCCGACGCACAACACAAGGACGATTAAGTTATCGTCTTCAATGTTGCAGATCATACGGTAGTTGCGAACACAGGCAACGCCACAGTCCAGTTAACTCGCGGGACAGTTGCTTACCAAAATGGCGAGGGCCGTCATCCGTGGTAATGCGTTCACGGAAATAACGGAGAATATCTTTTGGGGCTTGTTTATCCAGTTTGCGCAGTACTTTAACTGCAGCGTCACCCCACTCAACGTTCCAGGTCAAGTTTCTGCTCCAATTCGTCCAGTGTCCAGCGTTTGCCAGGGGTCTCTAAGCGGTTGATGGCCAGATACTTGTCTTCGATCTCGTCCAGATGTTCCAGGATGGCTTCTTTTGCATAGAAGGTCTTGGTGCGGCCTGTCCTGGCGGCCAGGTCAGTTAGGCGCTTCTCAATCTCTTCAGGCAGACGAATGGCTAGCATGATTAATCTCTAGTGCTATACATGTATGACATGTAAGGCATAGCAGGGTAGAAGAGTAGATGATGTTAGACCCCGTATCTCCCCGTAGTACTGCGGCTTGTCCCAGCCTGCGTATGCCACCGCCATTGCGATGCTCGTCTTATGCACGTCCAGACCTACATAAATATTGCTGGAATCTCTCATGACCCGCCTTCCTCGATTTTGACTCTGCGTGAAAGCTTTGTTTCTTAACCCCAAAGCATAACCCGCGCTTTCGAGGTTGGGCAGGTCAATCCATAATGTCTACGGGCTCGCAGCGGTTCGCGAAAGCTTCAAAGGCGTGCGCTGCTGTCGGCTGCAAGCAGCTCGGGGGCCAGTGCAGAGGATGGCAGCTCACGGGTGAACAGCATGGCTTGAAAGCATTCCCCCATTTGTGCAGGCAGGGTCAGATGTTTGATCTCCTGGCTGAGTCGGTACAGGGTCTCGGGATCGCCTTGTGCCGCTGCAGCAGTATGAAATTCAGCCAGACCTGAAGCCAGTAGAAACTGCGCCTGGGATAGGTAAGCGGCCAGCTCGAAACCCGCCCCCGGCCCGGCTTCAGCCAGGGCGCTGAAATCGACGCTGGCGGTTAGATCCTGCAGTCCGGGCCAAGCCAACACATCGTTGTGTATCCGATGCCGGTAAAAAGCCCGCAAGGTGCCCTCGTCGCGCTCCGGCAGGTAATATTCCTGGCGTGGATAACCGTAGTCGATCAGCAACATCAGGCCGGTTTGCAGAGTGCCAGCGATGGCCTGCAACCAATAGGGGAGCTGCGGCAGCAACTCAGAACGATAACCGTCGGCAAAACGCTGGCCCAGGCGCTGTTCGAGATGCCGTACTGCGCCCTGCACCAGCAGGTCTGCAGGCCGGTCTTGATACACAAAGCGGCCCTGAGCATCCACAGCTACATGCTGCTCAAATACTTCACCGTGGGCGATGCTAAAGCGGGTGGTCGGCAACGCATCCACGACTTCGTTGGCGAACAGCACGCCCTGCCAGGCGGTTTCCGGCGGGCGGTCGAGCCACTGTACCCGCGCCTCGAGGTCAGGGGGAAGATTCTTGTTCAGGCGTTGTTGTTGTCGATCCCGCAGTTCAGCGCTGGGTTCAAGAATGCAGTATTGCGCCGGGAGGGTCTGACGGCGAGCCAGTTCCAGCAAAGCCTGCTCGGCGAAGGCCCCACTACCGCCGCCAAGTTCGAGCACCTGGGCAGTATTGCCACAAGCCTGCAGGGCCGGGGCTATGACCTGGGCGACACAGCGGGCGAACAGAGAACCCAGCTCGGGGGCGGTAATAAAATCGCCCTCACCCCCGAATTTGGTGGTGCCGGCACTGTAATAGCCAAGTCCTGGTGCATACAGACAGCGTTCCATAAAAGTCGAGAACGGTATGCTGCCGTGAGCGGCGATCATCTCGCGCAGCAATGCACTGAGTTGTGCGGAATGCTCGCGGGCCTCGGCGGGCGGTTCGGGTAGGTCGACGCGGGTCACCTTTAATTCCTTTAGATGGATGGGTTGGCAAGGTGGGTGGGAAAATGCTTCAGGAGGCTGGATCCGGCCAGGTATCGAGGCGAGTCAGCCGCTGTGGGTTAGTATGCTGATGCCATAGTTCACCCAGGCTCAAGCCACTTTGCGGATCGCAGAGATCGGGGGCAATGTCACTCAACGGTTTGAGCACGTAGTCCTGATGCAGGTCGTGTCCGGCCCGTTGTGGGGTTGCTTCGGTCGTAGCTAGGTCAAGATACAACAGCAGATCGGCATCGAGGGTATGGTTTGAGAATCGCGGCGCATGGCGATCCCGGCCCAGGCGGATTTCCAGGGCATGCAGCCAGTCCTGTAAGGCTGCTGGGTCGAGTTCGGTATCCAGTTGGGCGGCAAGGTTGATGAAATCGGGCCCGCTAAAGCCCAGCGCTGCGCTGCGGTAAGCTGGCGAGAGCCGCAGTTCGGTAAAGGTGCTCCGCAGCATCTGCAGGGCTGCTTCGAGTATCCGTTGCGGGTCGATATTTGAGCCCAGACTGAGGTAGGCCCGAATCATGAGTGGACGATCATGCTGGGAAACTCAAGCCTGAAAAATCATGGCCGGGAGCGGGTATCAGAGTCGTGATAGAGCGCATTCTGTAGGTCGGCACCGGTTGGTCGTTGGTATAGACGCAGGCCAAATTCGGGCAGGACTGCGATCAGATGATCGAAGATATCGGCCTGAATGCGCTCATAGACGGCCCAGTCGGTAGTCGAGGCAAAGCAATAGATCTCCACCGGAATACCGTCGGGACTGGGGTCGAGAACACGCACCATGCAGGTCATATCGGGATGAATGTCCGGATGGGCT
>QILI01000013.1 GCA_003233305.1 Mizugakiibacter sp. | reverse complement strand
GAAGGCATCGACCCCGACCTCGTGACCCGGCAGCTCGACGCCTGGTTCACCGGGCTGGTGACCACGCAGGTACAGGAAAACATCAAACTCGTCGGCGTGCGTGTCTGGGTACCGCCGACAGCGCGAAACCGGACCGACGCCATTGATAAAATCTGGCTACGCGCCCCGGACGGACACCGCTTCCCGCTCAAGCGTATCGCCCATGTATCAGTCGAAATCGGACAGGCGCAGATTGAGCGCGATAATCTGAAACGCATGGTCGCGGTCACCGCTCGTATCAGCGGGCGCGATTTGGGTTCGACCATCCGTGATGTAAAGAGTACCCTGGCGCAGTCCGGACTGTTACCGGCCGATATGTACTACGAACTCGGTGGCCTGTACAGGCAGCAGCAGATCGCGTTTCGTGGGCTGATGGTGGTGTTTGTGGCGGCGCTGGCGCTGGTGTTTCTGTTGTTGCTGTTTCTGTACGAACAGTTTGCCGCTGCCATTGCCATTATGGTGTCGCCGTTGCTGGCTATGGCCGCCGTGTTTACCGGGCTGTGGCTGACCGGCATCGAGCTGAACATCACCGCCATGATGGGTATGACCATGATCGTGGGTATTGTCACCGAAGTGTCGATTTTCTATTTCTCGGAATATCATGAACTAGTGCGCGCAGACATGGAGAGAGAGACTGCATTGATCCAGGCCGGGAACAATCGCCTGCGGCCCATCACTATGACCACGCTGGCGACCATCCTCGCGTTACTGCCGCTGGCGCTGGCGCTCGGTCAGGGTTCGGCCATGCAGCAGCCGCTGGCCGTCGCCATCATCTCGGGTTTACTGGTACAGATTCCTCTGGTGGTGATTGTTATGCCGCTGCTATATAAATCGCTCGCTCGCATCAAGGGTTAAACAGCAGTACGACACGCAGTCCCGGCTGGTTATCCTCCAGTCTCAGTTCCGCCTTATGCAGATCAGCTACCGCTTTCACCAGACTCAGGCCCAGGCCATTGCCCGCGGTGCTGCGATCCGGCTCCAGTCTTACGAAACGCTCGAACACTTTGTCGCGCTGGTCGACGGCAATACCCGGGCCGTTGTCGCTGACAGTCAGCGACAGACGGTCGGCCTGCATGGCAGCCTGCAGCCTGATGGTGCTATCGTCAGGCGTGTACTTGAGGGCATTGTCGAGCAGATTACTGATAGCCTGGGCCAGCAGGTGTCGGTTCCCCGTAATCTTCAGATTGGGTTCGATCTGTAACTCGAACCGCTTGTGCCGGACTTCAGCTTCGTCGAGATAGAGCCCACCCAATTCTTCCAGCATGGCCGACAGCTCAACCACTTTCCACTCACCCCGGAAGCTGCCCGCCTCCGCCTGAGCGATTTCCAGTAGCGCGCTGAAGGTTTGCATCAACTCGTTGGTATCCTCCAGGGTTTCTTCCAGGGCCGAGCGGTATTCTTTCGAGTCGCGCTTTTCCATCAGTGTGACTTCGATACGGTTACGCACCCTGGCCAGTGGCCTGCGCAAGTCATGGGCCACATTGTCGGTGACCTGACGCATACCGGTCAGCAATTTTTCGATGCGTGCCAGCATGGTATTGAGATGGCTGGCAAGCTCGTCAAATTCATCATCCTGCCCACTGAGTGGAATACGCGTTGACAACTCGCCTGCGGTCACTTGCTGCGTCGTGGTGTTAATGGCATCGATACGCTGCAACAATGTGCGACCCAACAACCAGCCCATGGTCAGGGCCAAGCCGATGGAAACGGCCAGAATGATAGCCATGGTGCCAAGAATAAACTCCTGCAAGTCCTCAGCCTGACGCACGCTTTGCGCGACCAGCAAACGACTACCATCATCCAGCCTTGTGCCGATCATGGGCCAGAAGCCGTCCTTGTCCGGTAACTGCTCGGGGATCAGATCATCCTCGATCCAGACATTTCGGACATGATTATCCGCCACAAAACCGGGTGGCCAGTCAATCAGGTTGCCCGCCTGTCGTTGCCCACCAGAAGATTGCAATAGATAGTAGCGCCGATTATCGCCACTGGCGGTCTGTTGCTCCACGGCAATAACTGCGACCAAGCGGTCATGCCCATACTGGCGATCAATTTGCGCAAGGCGTGTTAACTCCTGCTCCAGACCCGCCGCCATCTGGGCATCGACATAGCGGCTGGTCGCCAAGTAGAGCACTCCAAGACCCAGCGTAATTAGCAGAGCGTAATACAGAGCATAATGCAGTGCCAGGCGGATCGCAGTGGTATGTAACAACCTATGGAAATTCATCAAGTTTGTAACCAACGCCCCGAATGGTATGCAATAGCGGGCGCTCGAAACCCTTGTCGATTTTTGCGCGTAACCGGCTGACCTGGGTGTCGATAACGCTGGTCTGCGGGTCAAACTGAAAATCCCAGACCTGCTCCAGTAGCATGGTGCGTGTGACGACCTGGCCTGCATGACGCATAAAATACTCCAATAGTCGCAGTTCCCGGGGCTGCAGACGTATCATGTGACCGGCCCGCATCACCTTGTGTTTAAGCAGATCCAGTTCGAGGTCGGCAACGCTGAGGTGCGTCAGGCTGTTACTGTCACCACCGCGCCGCACCAAAGCATCGAGTCTCGCCAGCAATTCGATAAAGGCATAAGGTTTGACAAGGTAATCATCTCCTCCGGCGCGCAAACCTTCGACCCTGTCATCCACTTCACCCAGTGCGCTTAATACCAGCACAGGTGTCTTGTTCTTATCCGCGCGTAACATGCGGATAATGGAAAGCCCATCACGCTTAGGCAGCATACGATCTACTACCAAAGCATCATATTCTCCGGTTACCGCCAGATGCAGACCATCCTCACCGTCGGCAGCATAATCAACGACGTGACCACTTTCAATGAGACCTTTTACCAGATAGTTCGCGGCATTGCGGTCGTCTTCAATCAACAGAATACGCATAAGGTAATAATAACTCGTATCGATCGTTTTTGTCCTTACGAACTTGTAAGGTAGTCACCGAACGATTTGCTATTAACAGAGGGTTCGGCTCTCCATCGTAATTACCGCGGAAGTATTGGGGACGGAAGTATTGCAAAGTATTGGGGACGGAGTTAAAATAATAAGTTAACATCATTTTGCCTGAAATATTTCTCACCCTGCTTAATACTATAGGATATTGCCGGGCTAGAAACACCAAAGTAATCGGCGATTTCCTTACCTGAAATTCCTAACTCT
>QILI01000128.1 GCA_003233305.1 Mizugakiibacter sp. | reverse complement strand
TCGATAGCGCCCTGCAACGCGATCCCAACGCGCGTGGGTTGCAGGTGGCTTCACTACCGGACTACCGTTACCAACACGGCTTTTGGGCACGCAATGTCCAAAATATACTGGGATGCGCAAATCCCACCTGGGTGCCCTTTATGTCCGGCTTCGGCGGGATCTCGGTGGTCCTGTTTCCAAACGGCACGGTCTACTACAACTTCGCCGATGATGGCAAGCCGGCCTCTTTCGACTGGGGTGCGGTAGCAATTGAGGCCCGCAAGTTCGGCAACTTTTGCCCATGATGTGTTGGCCAGGTTGTTCGTCAGTTGAATAATAGAGCCCGTAAACACCTCGCCTGCCGTACGCCCTCAGAAGTCTTTAATCAGGCCAAGCGTGTTGCACTTGCAACTTGAATCCACCAAGATCTTACTCACATTTTGGTATTCTCACATTCGCAATGTCTAGATTACCTGATGAAGACGAACCTTTGTATTGCACCCATATAGAGCTACCTTTATCCTGAGATCGAGCATAGACCACAACATGTCTTCCGTCCAAATGTACCGTATGGAAACCGGGGTCACTCCAAAACCACCTCAAAGTACCATCCCAAATTCGACGATCATATTCCCGGATCTGACTTTTCCAGGTCGCAGTATTTCCATTTACGCTTAAATCCATAAAAATATTTGCTGTTCCATAGTTATTAGATCTTGTCGCTTCTGTCAAGGCATTAAATACATTTCTAACTCCTGTCAATATATTTCCTTTGTCGGGTTTTATTTCGACTGAGTGTGCGCTAAATTTGACTGTTACAGAATCGTTAAGTAAGCTACTTTTTTTATGAAACCCATGGGGTGACGCCGTTAAGAAGTAGTAAGTTGATTCGATCATATGTGACTCATAGTACTTGACCATCTTGTCAGCATTTTTTTTGCTGTTAGCCAGGCCCCATACCTCAATTGGCCTCATTTTTTCCTGGGTCGCTTTCTTTCCCAAAACTTCAATTGTACTAATATATTTAACTGTAAAGGAGGTGCCCTTGGGGTAATAGGACGAAAGCCCAGGATATTCCTTATATACCCCCTCTTTCTGTCCATCTACTACCGCTTCAAAGTATTCTGGATTACACCCCCATTCTGCTGTGGGTTTACTCTCCGAAAATGAATCGGCAGTACTTCGAAGATAGAACATTGAAATTAATGATTTATCAAATTTAAATTCATGTCCTGCCTTCTCAATCTTAAAACCGTATCCCCTAACAAGAGCACCATTTTTATATATCTTGATATCCTTTACTTCAAATCCACCTATAGTGCTATTATTAATTCTAACTGGAAGAACAGTAAATAGTCCTTTATCGGATGGCTCTTTAATTAGATTTTCAGAATGAACGGTGCTACTAGCAAACAAGCCAAACAAAAGTGACATGCAAAGTAACCCCCTTTTCATCTCTTATATCTCCTTATTCGCTGAGCACATAAGGCATAGTTCGACTCTGATTAACGGCATGGCTCTATGGGAGTTGAATCACGGAAACTGTACCGTTGCTAACATTCACGACATAGGCATAGCGCCCATTGGGGGTGATGGCAATGCTATCTGGAGTATCAAAACCACTTATTGTTTTCACGACGGTGTTGGTCGCGGTATCAATTACGGAAACTGTAGTCCCATTTTCATTCGAAGAACCCCCCTTATTCGCGACATAGGCATAGCGCCCATTGGGGGTGATGGCAATGCCTAATGGACCATAAAAACCACTTATTGTTTTCACGACGGTGTTGGTCGCGATATCGATCACGGAAACTGTATAGCCCCTAGCAGTCCCAACATAGACGTAGCGCCCCTTGGGGGTGATGGCAATGCTATCTGGATGATTAAAACCACTTATTGTTTTCACGACGGTGTTGGTCGCGGTATCGATTACCGAAACTGTATCGCCACAAGAATTTGTAACATAGGCATAGCGCCCATTGGGGGTGATGGCAATGTCCCATGAATGATCAAAACCACTTATTGTTTTCACGACGGTGTTGGTCGCGGTATCGATTACCGAAACTGTATACCTAAACCAATTCGACTTATAATTCAAGACATAGGCATAGCGCCCATTGGGGGTGATGGCAATGCTAATTGGGTTATGAAAACCACTTATTGTTTTCACGACGGTATTGGTCACGGTATCGATTACGGCAACTGTATTGTTTCTAGAACTCGTGACATAGGCATAGCGCCCATTGGGGGTGATGGCCATGTAAAAAGGATAATCAAAACCACTTATTGTTTTCACGACGGTGTTACTTTGTTTCAATCTTCTTGCTCGTTGTTTCAGACCCTTGGGAACAGACACTCCCGTCCAGATGCTCCGAGCCTTACTGAGGTAGCCCTTAATGGTTTTAGCCGCCTGGTTTGCCTGCGCTATCGAGGTCGTGCGAGACAATCGATCAGCCATGGTCACGTAGTCCATCGCCACTTGCTTGATTCCTTGGCGTGCTGAGGGATTGTGGGCATCCAGATTCAGCACCGCCTGGTAGGCGGCCAGGGCCTTGCTGCCCGCCGATGTGCTTAGAGGCTTAATTGCAAGCGCGACGTCGGCTTGCTTGAGCAGGGCGGCAATCTTGTCGGCCTTGATCCGGGCCTTGATCCGGGCTTGCTTGAGCAGGGCGGTGGCCTTGTCGGCCTTGCTTACCCACTGTCCGTGGTACATCACCAGGTTGCCGCCCTTGAGGGTGATGCTCTCGCGTTCGGTGGCGCCAACGGGCACGGTTACACTCAGGGTTTGGGCGTAGTATTTGGCCTTGCCGATTTCAACCCGATGTTGACCGGCACTGACCTGAGTCAAGGTCAGGGGGGTGCGGCCCGGTTGACGATGACCATCCAGGGTAACCGTGGCCCCCGCCGGCCGGCTGAGTACGGTGATCGCACCCTGTCCGCGGGCCAGGGTGAGTTGCTGTTTGTTCACTACGTTGGCCGTCAGGCGAATCCGGCGGCGTATGGGTTGGTAGTACGGTGCCTTGACCTGTAGCTGGTGCATCCCTGATGGCAGGTTCTGGCCCAGGTAGGGGGTTGGGCCCAGCCGATGCCCATCGAGAAACACTTGTGCCCCACGGGGTTGGCTGCGCACCTGCAGGATGCTTCTCCGCTGGCCAGGGGGGTAAGCGGTGCAGCGGTATGCGGGGCCGGTGTGCCACGCTTAGTGCCCAGGAGTGCAGTAAGCGGGGTGCCCGCTGCGGCCTT
>QILI01000158.1 GCA_003233305.1 Mizugakiibacter sp. | reverse complement strand
ATGAACAGAAAAAGCATGACGGCTCGCTGCCGCTCATCGGCGTCAACACCTTCCTGCCCAGGGAACATGCCGGCGAAACTGCCACCGTCATTGAGTTGATCCGCTCCACCGAAGAAGAGAAGGCTGCGCAGATCGCCAACGTGCAGGCCTTCCAGGGCGCTCGCAACACCCTCAAGCCCGACAGCCTGCGATGCTTGCAGCAAGCCGCCCGGGAGCGTAAAAATGTCTTCGAGCAGCTCTTCGAAGCAGTCAAAAGCCACTCCCTGGGGCAGATCTCCCATGCCCTGTATGAGGTGGGTGGGGAGTATCGAAGGAATATGTGAGCCATGCCGATCATCTCCAGCTTTTTCGGTATCTATGTGCGTATGTACTTCGCTGATCACGGCCCTCCACATGTGCACATTGAGTACCAAGGCCATGAAGGACTGGTGACTGGTTGCGATCGCTGATGGAACTATCGTCGAGGGTTCCTTACCACGTAGAGCGCATACGCTGATCAAGCAGTGGTGCATGGATCATCATGCCGAGTTGGAGCAGAATTGGGAGCGTGCCCAGGCACTACAGCCGTTGAGTCGTATACCGGGAGCCGACAATGATTAAGCTGATTGCTATCGAACCCCAAGAGGGCTACCGGTTGCAGCTGCGTTTTTCCGATGGGACGTCAGGTGTTTACGACTTCACGCCATATACCGAAGTAGCTACCGAAATGACCGCGCCGCTGCGTGATCCATCTTTCTTTGCGAGGTATTTTATCGAGTTTGGCGCGCTGGCATGGCCCAACGGATTCGATCTCAGCGCGGGGTCACTGCATCGGCGTTTGCAGGATGCCGGCGTACTGCGGCATGATGAGAAAGCGGCGTGACCGTGATACACAAGAACCGGGCCAGAGTCCCTTACAACAGTGCTCGGGGCCAGACTGCATTTTCCCAAAGAACCCGCCCTTAGCCTGAGGTTTTCTCCTTGCCCCGTGCTTGGAGAAAACAGCCATAACTGTTGCTGTAGTGGCAATCAATTGCCAAGCGCCGGTTATACGAGAGCGTTCGTTCGCTTGGTATGCTGCACTCTTTCCCCCACTATTCCAGCCTCACCAGGATCAACGTCGGGGCTTGGCGCGACGTTGCCAGGGGTCCAATGCAAGTGGGCAGCCATTGCCAAGTGCTTTCCAGACATGGCATTGCGCGACATTACCGATTTGTTCGTACGCGGTATCTTACGGAAGTCGGTGCCGGTGGGCGCAGCACTCACTACGCACGGGAAAGTCCATCAGAGTAATCCCGCTCGAAGCCGTAGCCGTAGCCGAGGATAAAAGGGACGCTACCCTTTTCCGTTACCCGTTTATCTTCGCTGACCCTGGTCCGATGCAATTCGAGCAAGACCGGCTCATTGCTCACGGGCACGGTTAAGGAGCCCGAAATTCGAGGCTGAGTCCATTTAAAGGATAGCGTCCACTTTTACAGTGTGTAGTGTGGAATATTGTCGCACCCCTCTTTGATAATTACCCGTGTAGATGGCTTATGTACGGCCCTGGCAGGCTGGAAAGCCAGCCCCAAGTCCCGTAAGTTTGCATATTTTCTTAATAAATAATTTTACTCAAGGACCCGGTTTATGCCGGGTCCCGATGAGTAAGGAGTTCTATCAAGGTTCCTCTGACCAGGAACTGAACAGGACTCTTCAGCACCATGCAACCATGTGGGATCTGAGGACAGGGTGCCAATATGTGGGATGTCGGGCGAGGGGGCGATTGGCTGGGTGCTGTAGATGGGATATTTGCAGCTTCACTGGGTCAGCCATCCAATACAATGCTACAATGCAAAATTGATTTAATTCAAGGGATTAGTGGGATGAGACGATTGCTTGGACAGTGGGGAATGGTGATTGGAATGATGGTGTTGGGCCTGGTGCCGATCGTTGCTTCAGGGGCCCCCTCGCCGCGTATTTATTATCCGAAGGTTGATGAGACCGGGGCCAATGCGGCTCTTAAGGCACAGATCGCCCGCGGTAAGTATCTAGTCAAGCTTAGTGACTGCATAGCTTGTCATACCAATCATGGCAATGGTCGTCAGGGCGAGCTGTTTGCAGGCGGCTACCCTATTAAGACGCCGTTCGGCCCGATCTACTCGCCCAATATCACACCCAATAAGGTAACCGGCATCGGCAACTGGACTTTCAAACAGTTTGACCAGGCGGTGCGTTACGGTATCAGCCCCCACGGATTTCTGTTCGCGGCCATGCCCTTCAATTATTATAACAATATGAGTCGGAGTCAGGTTCGGGATATATGGGAGTACCTCAAACGCGTTCCCGCGATTAATCAAAAGAATAGGGCACTGGGTATATCGGCACCGTTTAGCTGGCGCTGGCTGCAGTTCAGTTGGCGGTTTCTCTTTTTCAAGTCGACGGGAGGCCCCATCAAGCCCGATCCGCAACGCTCGGCAGAGTGGAATAGGGGTCGGTTCATCGTTAAGGGACCGGCACACTGCGGTGCCTGTCATACCCCTCATAACTTTCTGGGGGGAACTGAGAGCCGATATTTTCTCCAAGGTTCATCGATCAGTGGGTCATGGGCACCAAATATTACGTCACTAACCACCGGAGCGACTTCGGTTCAGGCCATAACGAAGGTGTTCAGCCACGCTCGTGGACTTGCCGGTGGTGAACTCCGAGTCGCGATGCTCGATGCCATTGATCACAGCATGAAATTCATGACCCCGGCCGATATGCGTGCTGTGGCGGTTTATCTGCGTACCGTTACGAGTGAACGTGCACCGGGTCCTCGTCCCGTACCGGCGAATGAGGTGGACCTGGCACGGGGTAAACAAATCTTCAATACACACTGTGCAGCCTGCCATACGACGGGGGCGGGTGGGGCACCGGTCGTGGGAAACATCAGGGACTGGCAGACACTAAGACAGATGCCACTGTTTGTACTGTACACAAAGGTCTGGGAAGGGGTCAGCATTATGCCTCCGAAAGGGGGGTGTAAGGATTGTTCGTCTCAGGACCTTACTTCGGCGATTGTCTATATGGTCAAACACAGTCAGCCGGGTGTTGGTGAGAGTGAGACCCAGAACACAGCTTCCAAATCCGCCCCCGCCGCTGCCCAAGCCGGTTCATCGGGTGGTGTAGTAAGCCTTGCAGTTGGAAAACGGGTTTTCAAGGAATCGTGTGCAGCCTGCCATACGACCGGTGCCGCCGGTGCCCCACGTTATGGAAATCGAACAGAGTGGG
>QILI01000101.1 GCA_003233305.1 Mizugakiibacter sp. | reverse complement strand
CCTCCGTCGCCGGATGGGCGTCGACCCACTGCCGCAGATTCGTACTTAATTTACTGTCCGCTGCCATAGTGGAAGTGTAACGCGCGATCGCTCATGGTCGCCGGCGCGAACCGCGGCGTACCCGGCTGTATCCACCACCATGCAGATAGGACTATTTGTTAGGTCGGGGCGTTTCCGACTGTCAGTGGGGAGGTACTTGGAGATATTGTGATCAAGCCGTTGGCCCTGCTAGCATGCGTCCTATGCGAATCCAATCTCTGGCTGTCATCTTGTTGGGTACCCTGGTGCTTGTTGCCGGGTCGGTTCATGCTCAGTCGGCGAGCCCTTCTGGGAAGCGCTTCTCAACCCTTGAGGAACGTATGACGCAGGCCGACTTCAACCGGGCCGGGCTGAACAAACTCTCTACGGAGCAGCTGAAGTTTCTCGATCAGTGGTTGGCTCGCCATGTTGGCAAGATTCACTCCACACCCGTTCAGGCCGGGTCCTCCAACAACTTTGGTTATCGCCAAGCGGTCGATCAACAGCGCAAGAAGTTTGAGTCCAGTATTGTCGGCAGTTTTAGTGGCTGGAGTGGCAACACCCAGATCAAACTGGCCAATGGCCAAGTATGGCGACAAACTGGTTCGGAATCGTGGATGTGCCAGACGGTGCAGAATCCCAAGGTTACGATCAAGCCGATGATCCTTGGCAGTTGGCTGATCTACGTGCAGGGCTGTGGTCAAAGTGTGCGAGTTAAGCCGGTACGCTAGTCACCATGTCGGACATGGTGGTCGGCGGTGAAGGGCGGTTCCCTTTGGCATTCGGCCTTCACCGCGTAGTGCTGGGACACCCATAGTCCGTCAGACTGCCGGGTTCAATCGTCCTTGCGCAGCGTGATATCGCCGGAACCGGTGCGGGTGTTCAACTGAATGGCATCGTTGCCGCCGGCTAAGGTGTATGAATGCCGGTTACCGTGAATGGTGGCCGCGAAATCTGTGTTCACTTCGCCGCTGCCGGTCGACAGGCGGCCACTCAGTTTGGAACCGGCTGGAAAGAACATCACCAAGTCGCCGGAACCTGAACTGGCTTTTAGCGAGGTGCCGGTAGCAAGATCCTGCCAGTGGGCCGTAATATCGCCCGAACCGGCACTCAGTACAGCCTGTTTTACAGAGGCGCTGCTGAGCCGGATATCGCCTGAGCCGGTACTAACGTTCAGTGAACCCGTGGTTCCCGCAAAATGGATGTCCCCGGAACCGGTGCTGAGTTGTACCTGTGCCGGTTGGCTGGTCTGGTCCAAAGCGACGAAGATATCACCTGATCCAGTCTTGGCGGTAAGCCGGGCCGATGCCGATTTGACCATAACATCACCGGAGCCGCTATAGCCTTTGATCAGGTTGGCAGCGCCGGGATTGACGAAACGGAAATCTCCTGATCCCAGCCGGTAGTTCACAGCCATGGTGACAGGCATGGTGACGGTCACCCGGGCCTGCGGACTGCCGTTGAAATTGAAGTGCCAGCCCCAGCTGTTGTGCGTGGGGCTCTGGACGACTACGTTGCCATCCTGAGTGCGGATCTTTGGAGCCAGCCTTGTTACGATTTTGAGCTTGGCATCGGCGGAGCGGGCGTTGGCCCAAATGTCGGTACTGACGGTCACCGAGTTATTGGGCGAAACGTGGATGACAACATCCTGCTGGGACAGCACCAAACGTACCGTGTCGCCGGGGTGGGCCGCCAGCTTGGTAACGTGATGATAGATGAGCGGTGGACGGGCTATGGCCAGTGTAGGTACGGCAACGAGTGCCAAGAGGGAGAAAGTGTGGAAGATTCTGTTCATAGCGATTACTAACCTAGAGTGTGTTGGTACTATACCACACCATATCATAGATACTGTCTTATAACGACGGAGAAGTCTTGCTTGTGGGGTAGTGCAAGCCCTTGGGCAAGGTGCAAGTGGGGGGGCAAGCAATCTGTTGGGCCCCCTCCTGTCTTCGCTGTACTTGGTGGGTACTGGTTTACTGGTGATAATGGCTGGATTGCGGTAGATCGGCACATGCTCGAAATGGGCCATCCAAAGGTCTATGCTGTTGTTGACACGGCCGGAATTCCTCTGCTCCGGGTCTCGCTATTCCTGAAAGTGCATCCATGCGCATAGTCAGGTCATTGGGGGGCTGGCAATATCACTTGGGCCGTAATCGGTCGACTTTGGTATATCAGCAAGGTTTTTTTAAGAAATACTGGCTGCACAGTTGGTTTATCGAGGTGCCCAATGTGTGAATTGTTCGGTATGAGTGCCCGTTACCCAACCAATGTGAACCATTCGCTGGCCTTGTTGCGGCCGCGCGGGGGTCAAATCGGCCCCCATGCCGACGGCTGGGGGGTGGCCTTTTACGAAGGTCGGGCGGCTCGCATATTCAAGGAACCGACTCCGGCGGCGGAAAGCCGTTGCCTGGCCTTCATTGCCGAGAATGACTACCAGAGTAGCGTCGTCATCGGCCATATCCGCAAGGCCAATCCTGCCAAGGTCGGACGTACCGCGGCCAACACCCATCCGTTCTCACGTGAACTCGGCGGTCGGTCCTGGGTATTCGCCCACAACGGCAAGTTGCCGGGCATCAGGGAAGATCCCCGTTTTGCTCTGGGTCGCTTCCAGCCGATCGGCGAGACCGATTCGGAGCACGCCTTCTGCTTTCTTCTCAATCAGATTGCCGAGGCCAGTAAAGATCACTGGCTTGAAGCTGAAGCCTTGGCGATGGTGCTACACGCCCCCCTGCTGGCGCTGAGCGAGTTGGGGATACTCAATCTATTGTTGAGTGATGGCTCCCATCTGCTGGCTTTCGCCAACACCAATCTGCACCAAATCCAGCGGGTTTGCATGGAGCACGAGTGCAACCAGCGGGTGATATTGCTGGCCACGGCCCCTTTGACCGCTGAGAGCTGGGTGGCGCTTCCTAGCGCCCAGCTGGATATCTTCGTACACGGCGAGCTGGTAGTGAGCAGGGCGTGTCAGCCCAGTGGTACTGAATCTGAGCAGGTTGGATAGTTGTCGGGTCCCGTGAGTTTACGTATTCTTTTTACGAATAACTCTGGGCGGGTTCGTTGCCATTCCTTAATGGCTTCAATGGGGGCGCGGTGGTCTAGAGCATTTTGTGGAAGTTGTTGATTGTAGAGCACAGCATAGCGTGCGAGCGTGGTACTTAATTGTTCGGCACTGTTGAAGCGGGTGGTGTTCAGTACCTCGCTGATACGCCCATTGAAG
>QILI01000033.1 GCA_003233305.1 Mizugakiibacter sp. | reverse complement strand
GAAGGCAGGGCAGCCCCCTCTTCAAGCGTTCCATCCAGAATCATTGCCACTACGCGATCGCGCAACTGGCGATAAATAGGAACCTTGTCATCCCAGGTCATGGTCATATTGGAATCTCATCAGAACGGTTTGAGGCGGGTACCGAAGGAATAATAAGGCATCCCGGTTTCCAGGCCGGCCCCGGCACGGTCGCGCATGAGGTCTTCGGATACCGCATGGCCGCGACTCATTGGATTCCCGCGAGCCATTGTTGATTCGGACAGGTTGGTGTGTTGTAAACCCACCGAGGTAGGAATTTGTGCGGTGGGGAATCCTGCTCGCACAGCAAGAACCATGAGGGCAGTGAGTAGGATCGATGAGAACAGCGCCAATATTTTTCCCTGATTGAGTTGCATGACAGTCTCCGTAAGTGTGTTAGACATTTGGTGTGTTACAAGACTATAACACCAATACAAAGGAGACAAGCTAGAAAGTAACTGAGTTCAGTAATGGTTCATATTGGAGAAAATAAAAGGAGGTGAATGGGTAAAGAATGAGCTCAAAGGACAGCACGGAGTATATGAATACCAGCGATGTATTCGCCGGCAATGGTGCCCAGGTTGACCAGAATAAAAATCAGCAAAGTACGGGCCACGCGGTTGCGCCACCAGCCGCGCCAGTTTGAGAGGTCCTGACGCAGGGCCTCGAAATCGGCAACCTGCGGACGGCGGATCGCCAGTTCGCTCATGGCGGCAAAGGCTCCGGTCGGAAGGATCCGTATGGGCTTGAAAGGAGCCGTTACAAAAGACACAACGATCGTGATTGGGTGAGCGCCTGCAGCCAACGCGCCCACGGCAGCAAGACCCCCTGTAAGCACGATCCAATCACGCAATGCCGAGATGCCCAATTGTGGACTCTGGTAGAAGGCGTAGCCGATAAGGGCAAAGACCGCCGCTACGGTACCAAAGGCCAACCATTTGGGCCAGGATGGGGCCGGCGGGATACGATCTAATTTTTGTAGTTTGGAAACTGGATCGCTGTCCGCTTTCTGCAACTGTTTGACCAGTCCGGACAGATGGCCGGCGCCAATAACAACCAGTACCCGGTGGATTTCCGGGTTTATTTCGATCTGTTGTTGCAGACGCGCTGCCATGTAGGTATCACGCTCATCAATCAGGGCGGTATACAGTGAGCTGGCATCCTGGGCAAATTCGGCAAACGCACTCTCCAGCATGTCCCCATTTTTCAGAGCTTCGATATCCTCTTGTTCAGGATCATCTTTGGAAAACAGACTACCTGCAAGATTGCTGAGAATGACCAGACGTTCGCGAAAGCGGACTCCCCGCCAAGCCCGGCGCAAGGTGGTTCCAACCTCACGATCAATCAGCCAATAGGGTATGGCACGTGATTCGGCACCATCCATCGCCGCACGCATTTCTGCGCCGGGTTCAATATCCAGACGTTCAGCCAGACGCCGCTGAAATGCCGCCAGTGCCAGGCTGGCAGCGACCATGCCGACTTTGCCTTGGCGGATAACCTGAAAAAGATCCATCTGACGAACCTGGTCAGGGTCGCGTATGCCGGCCGCACGGGTTTCACAAAGCTCAATGGCGACTGCGTCGAAGACTTCAGTAGCAAGCAGTTGTTCGACCGCCTGTACACTGGCGCGAGACACATGGGCGGTGCCAAGAATTACCAGCTCCGCACCCCAGAGTTGCAGGCGTTCCAGCGGTTGGGAATCAATGGTGTCGTCAGTGGAAGGGGAGGGTGAAAGCGTGTCGTTTGGCAAAATGGATCCAGGAAAGGTTCAGTCACGATAGCGTTTGAGTAGGTCGGAGTAGGCATCGATACGTCGATCACGCAAAAAGGGCCAGATACGGCGGACCTTTTCGCTACGTCGAAGATCGACATCGGCCAGAACTATTTCGGGTTGATCAACGCCGGCCTGGGCCAGCATTTCACCCTGTGGCCCGGCCACAAAGCTTGATCCCCAGAAACGGATGCCTTGAGTATGATCGGGCAAGGTTTCAATGCCAATCCGGTTACAGGCGGCAACTGGTATCCCGTTGGCGATTGCGTGCCCTCGCTGCACGGTCGTCCAGGCCTCCAGTTGGCGGTGTCGTTCGAGGCTGTCATCAGCCGGGTCCCAACCGATGGCCGTGGGATAAAGCAGAATTTCCGCCCCAGCGAGTGCCATCAGCCGGGCCGCTTCGGGATACCACTGATCCCAGCAGAGCAATACCCCCAGACACCCCACCGAAGTCTGAATCGGGGTGAATCCGAGGTCGCCTGGAGTGAAATAAAACTTCTCATAGAAGCCCGGATCATCGGGAATATGCATCTTGCGGTAGATGCCGCAAATCTCAATACTGCGGTCAAAGACCACCGCAGTATTGTGATACAGACCAGTTGCACGTCGCTCGAACAGTGATGCCACAATGACCAGATCAAGCTCTTTCGCAAGGCTGCCGATGCGTTCTGTACTCGGACCAGGGATGGGTTCAGCACGATCAAAAACCTTCGTATCTTCGCTTTGGCAGGGGTACGGTCCATTATGCAACTCCTGCAACAAGACCAGTTGCGCACCCTCCGATGCCACCCGATGCACGCCACGATCAATGGCGGCCAGATTAGCGGCCACACTACCGTGATCGAATTCCTGCAGTAGGGCGAGTTTGAGGGGTTCCGAGGACATGATCGGGGCGGGTTGAAGGAGCAGTATTATAAAGCAGAGCGAGGCCGTATTCCGACAACCCTATCAGACAGTCAGTATGCCGCGTGGTAGTTGCATGGTTATACAGTGCAGGCTACCGTTCTGACGGATCAACGGCCGACATGCTATCTGCACCACAGTACGATTTGGATGGGCCAAGGCAATGACGTGTGCTGCGGCCGCGTCGGTACTCACATCGTAAGCCGGGACCAGTACTGCGCCATTGACGAGTAGATAATTGGCATACGAGGCGGCAAGCCGGCGCCCCCGTTCGGTGATGGCGGGCGGCCAGGGTAAGGCATACAGGCGATAGGCCAGGCCATCCGTATTGCGTAAGGACTGGAGTTCCTGGTGCATGGCTCCCAGTTCGGAAAAGTGACTATCGTCGGCGTCATCGCAAGATTGGAAAATGATTCCGTTATCCGGGGTAAAGCGGGCCAGCGTATCAATATGTGCGTCGGTGTCATCACCCTGCAGCTCACCGTGTTGCAGCCACAGGATCCGGCGTATCGGTAAGGCCTCGCGCAGCTGCTGCTCAATTTGTGGG
>QILI01000016.1 GCA_003233305.1 Mizugakiibacter sp. | reverse complement strand
AACCTGACAGAGCATCGATTTCGGTTAATCCCTACCGTTCTACGGGGATTCCTGCAGCGCAGGAAGCGACCAATCCATGGGCGGCTCGCCCAGCTCTTCGAGGTAGCGGTTGCCGGCAGAGAAATGGCGGCAACCGATAAAGCCCAGGTGTGCCGACAGAGGCGATGGATGGGGGGCTTTGAGCACACAGTGACGACTGCTATCCAGCAACTGGCCCTTGGCCTGGGCATAGCTACCCCAGAGCATGAAAACCAGCCCTTCACGCTTACGGTTGAGGGTCGCCACTACGGCATCGGTAAAACCTTCCCAACCACGACCACGATGTGAACCCGCCTTGCCGGCCTCAACCGTCAACACCGCATTCAGCAACAACACGCCGCGCTCAGCCCAGGCAAGCAGGCAACCATGCTGGGGTTGGGGCAAGCCAAGATCCCGCTGCAACTCGGCAAACAGGTTGGCCAGGGAAGGTGGAATCGATACTCCAGGCGGAACCGAGAAACTCAGTCCATGCGCCTGACCCGGACCGTGATAGGGATCCTGGCCCAGAATGACCACCCGTACCGCTGGCAACGGGGTGCTGTCGAGGGCGGCAAAAAACTGCGAGCCGCGCGGGTAGATACGTTTTCCAGCCGCCTTCTCGGTACGCAGAAAAGCCGCCAGTTCATGCATTTCCGGTCGCTCGAAATACGACCCCAGTTCCGCTTTCCAGGATGCTTCCAGTTGTAACATGGCGGCGTTCAAGCCGGGCTGTCGTGCTGGCGCAGATGCTTGGCTACTTGCATCTGAAACTGCACCTTGGTTACCAGCAAGCGCTCCTCGATCGGCTTCTGAACCAGATCATTGGCGCCGGCCCGCAGCAAGGCCGACTGATTGCGTGGATTGTCGTCCCCGGTCATGACCAGGATCGGTAACCGGCCTTTACCATATCGAAACTCTTCGCGAACCTGCACGATCAGATCGGCACCGGACAGTTCTCCCTTCAGATTGACATCGGTCAGCAACACATCCGCTCCCAGTTGGCCCTGACTGCGGGCACTTTCCAAGGCAAGCAGCGCATCTTCGACCGAGATGCAGTGGTGTACCGTAAGTCCGTGTTTCTCCAGCATGCGCCGCGTGGCCAGGGCGACCACCCGACTGTCTTCGACATACAGGACGTCTCCGGCCGTGTTCTGCTGCGGAAGCACATAGCCGCGGATAAATTCAACCAATGCCTGAAAGCCCAGCGACTTGTCGAAATAATCGGTGACGTCCTCCCCCAGGCTGCGTGCTTCGAGCCGCTCGTTGACATCGCCAGAAACCACCACGATGGGCATATAGGTCTGGCTACCACGGACGCGGATGGCATGGGCCAGCTCAATGCCATCCTGGTCTGGCAGCCGCAAGGCGGTGGTGACGAAGTCGAGTGGTTCGTGCTCCTGCGCTTCCAGCGCCTCGGCCGCCGATCCGCAAGAAATGACCTTGACCCCCGGCAACTCGGCAACCAGCAGGCGCTCAATCATGCGCCGCACCACCTTGGAACCATCTACGATCATGACATGCGGGTGGTCACTGGCAATATGGCGACTGACAGGCGTAGACATAAGATTCCGTTTCAAGTCGGTTCAAGTATGGCGAGACGGCGGGCGCTGGCCAGACGCGCACCCAGCCAGCCCAGCATAGCGGCCAATGCCGGAACCGCAAACAGCCAGCTTGCCGGTAAGGCATGCAAGGCAATATGGCCGCCCCAGGCAGCAGTCATCCGGGCCACTGGCGTGGCCAGTGCGAGTTCCAGTGCCAACACCAACACGACCGCCAATACCCCACTGCCCAAACCCAAAAAAGACCCCGCATACAGATACGGCCGACGCACAAAGGCATGGCTGGCACCGACCCTGTTCAGCACCATGATTTCTTCGGAGCGCTGCAAGATATCCGCCCGCACGCTGCCCCCCACCACCAACAGTGCGGACAGCGTCAACAGCCCTCCAAGCAGGCTCAGTAGCCGACCGCTCAAGGTCGAGATGGCATCCAGACGGACGCGAAGAAGCCCTTGATCCTGAACCTGCAACACCCCATCCATGCCACGCAGGGCCTCTACCAGTGTCGTGATTTGGGCTCGTTGCAAACCCGCTCTGGGTTGTACCTCTAACACCCAGGGCAACGGGTTATCCGGGAGATGGGCAAAAGCCTGGGCAAAGCCCTGTATGGCTGCAAGCTCATGCCGGCCTTGCATGGGGCTGCGCAATACGACGTGCGCCACCTTCCCGCGTTGCTGCAGAGTTTTCGCCATGGACTTGGCGAAGGCCGCAGAACGCTTGGCTTGCAGAAAGATGCTGATGTCCTGCCCAGTACCCAGCGTACGAGACAGCCCCTGCAAATTAGTGAGCAGCAGCACAAACACCAGCGGCAAAGCCAGGGCAAAGCCCATCACCAGCATGGTGAAGGTACTCGCCAAAGGCCGCTGCCAGAGACGGCGGACACTACAGCTGAACCCCCACCGGTGTCCCTGCAGCCAACGCTGTAGAAGACCGCCACGCCCTGATCGAGCCATTGAGGCTAACTTGGCAGGCTTGCTCATGGGGCCACCTCATCGGCCGGCACATCATCAACCAGATGGCCATGATCCAGCACCAGTACTCGTCGCCGCATACGCTTGATCTGCAACAGGTCGTGGCTGGCCACCAGTACTGTCACCCCGTAGCTCTGCAGATCAATGAATAACTGCATGATTTCAGCAGTAAGCTGGGGATCGAGATTACCGGTCGGTTCATCAGCAATCAGTACCGTAGGCCGACCGGCAATGGCCCTGGCAATACCCACCCGTTGCCGCTCGCCATCAGACAGTTGCCGCGGGTACTTACGCTGAGAATCGTCCAGACCGACTTTACCCAGTGCTGCGCGAACCCGCTTGCCGCGCTCATTGATGGGACGCCCCGCTACCAGGAGTGGCAATTCAACATTTTCGGCAACCGTATGGTCGGCCAGCAGATAGGGATCTTGAAAGACCATCCCTACGTTCCGCCGCAGACGGGCAATGCCCCCGCGCCGAACCCGGGTAAGATTGTGCCCCGCCACCGTGACCATGCCCCGGGTCGGTCGCTCCAACAAGCCGATCAATTTGAGCAGGGTGCTCTTGCCCGCACCGGAATGTCCGGTTACAAAAGCCATCTCCCCAGCCCGCAGGCTGAAACTCAGGCAATCCAGCGCTACCGAACCTTCCGGGTAGCGCTTGCTGACTTGCTGAAATCGAATCACTGTCTGGAATGAAGATGAATCGGAACGATCAGCATACGGTATTTCTGCCGTGGCGCTCCAATCTTCAGCGTTTTCGGAACAGGGAACCCAGGCGCCGCAGAAATCCCGGCCGCCGATGGCCCGCCGGGCCCTTGGAGGAATGAACCGT
>QILI01000028.1 GCA_003233305.1 Mizugakiibacter sp. | reverse complement strand
GTCGTCATTGGGGGCTTCCAGAGCCAGCGCGGCGAGAGAAGATACTGCAACGACGGGCAGGTCGAGCCCCAAGGCCATCCATTGTGCCAGAGATACGCCAAGCCGAACCCCGGTGAATGACCCCGGGCCACGACCGACAGCAATGATATCCAGTTGCTGTTTACTGATTCCGGCCTCGGCCAGCAAGCTATCAATCATCGGCAAAATGAGTTCGCCATGACGCCGGGGGGCGATTTCGGAACGCTCCAGCAGCTGGCCGTTCAGGCACAGGGCGGCTGAGCAGGCTTCGGTGCTGGTATCGAGTGCGAGCAGGTACATGATTACAGGGTACCTCGATAAGCCTACTACATGGCCCGATTACTGCGTCGCATCCTCACTCCTAGCTCATCTATGGATATGTTTGGATATTCGTTACGGAACATCTCGCCTCCGAATCACTCACTAGTGATTTTTCAAAATATCCACTGGGTATCCTGGGCACCCATGTCGGAGCCGGAGCTTGAGACCCTGGCCAGGTAGCGATTTATGCGTCGGATTCGATGGGGTGTGGTGCAGAAGAAGCGGCCTGGGGGGTGAAAAAGGCCTGTACATCTTCAATCTTTCGGCTGTGAGGCATGGGTGGAAGGCTAGCCATGAATATTCGGCCATAGCCACGTGAAGTCAGGCGTGGATCACACAGCACCAATATTCCACGATCTGTTTCACAGCGAATCAAGCGCCCAATCCCCTGTTTGAGAGCGATCACTGCATTGGGGATCTGCCAGTCCCGGAACGGGTTGGCATCTTTGCGGCGCATCGCGTCGAGCCGGGCTTCCAGTACCGGATCACCCGGTGCTTCAAAAGGTAACTTGTCGATGACCACCACACTCAGCGCTTCGCCGATAACATCCACACCTTCCCAGAAACTGGCCGCGCCCAACAGTACCCCATGGCCGCTGCGGCGAAATTCTTCCAGTAAGCGATGGCGCGGCGCCGTACCCTGTACAAACAGCGGCCAGTCGGCATGATCCTGCAGCCAGGCTGCCGCCTGTTTGAGTGCTCGATGCGAAGTAAAAAGAATAAATGCCCGCCCCTTGGAGGCCTGCAGCACCGGCATTACCGCCTCAAGCATGCGGGTGGTGTAATCGCGGGTATTGGGTTCGGGGAGTCCGGGAGGCAGATAGCACAGGGCTTGATGCGCATAGTCATAGGGACTCTGCAGCGCCAGCGTGCGTGGAGATTGCAGTCCCAGTCGGTCGGCGTAGTGATCAAACCGTGAAGCAACGCTCAAGGTGGCCGATGTATGGATCCAGGCCGCCTGCAGTCGCTTGCGCATGGCTTGCAGTGGGGTTGCCACATCCAACGGGGTCAGATGGAAGGTAAAACCTCGGCCACTGCGCTCGACCCAGCGTACCGCTTCGCTACTGTTATCAGTTTCCTGCAACAAGTTCAGGCAGTGCTGCAGCCGTTGGCAGCGTTCATAGACATTGGCCAGGCCGCGGCTGCGGGACGCTTGGCTGGCCGTTGCCACAGCAAAGGATTGCAACGCGGTGTTAAGGTTTGTCAGGGCCTCCGAAGCTGGGACCGATTCTGCAAGCTGTGCAAACGGCGCACGCTCGGGCAGCGATTGCATCGCCAGGCGCATTTTGCGCAGGCTGGTGCGCAAGATCTCGACTTCAGGTAGCAACACAGCCAGTGCACCGCTCACGCTGCCTGTTTCATCAAGGGTATCGCTGGCCAGTTCCTCCAGTTGTCGATAGCTGAGCTTTTCAGAGAAAAATTGTCCCGCCAGTTCGGGTAGCTGATGGGCTTCATCGAGAATAAAAGCTCCGGCACCGGGTAGAATTTCACCAAAACCTTCCTGCTTCAAGGCTAGATCGGCCAGCAGCAGATGATGGTTGACCACTACCAGATCAGCCTCCTTGGCCTGCTGCCGGGCCTGCACTACAAAACACCGGTCGAAATGCGGGCAGCCACTGCCCAGGCAGTTTTCCGTAGTCGAGGTCACCCGCGGCCAAATCGGGTCGTCTTCAGGTACTGCAGCGAGTTCGGCACGGTCTCCATTTTGGGTCTGGGCCGCCCAAGTACGGACTTGGCCGAGCCGATAGATTTCCTCACGGGGCAGGCGACCATCGCTCAGAGCTTGTTCCAGACGGTGACGACACAGATAGTTGGCGCGGCCTTTGAGTAGCGCCGCGTGCACTTTCAGGCCGAGCGATTGGGCCACAATCGGTAGATCACGATTGAACAGTTGATCCTGCAGAGCCTTGGTTCCGGTCGATAAAATCACCCGCGTACCGGCGTTCATGGCAGGCACCAGATAGGCGAAAGTCTTGCCGGTTCCGGTACCTGCTTCCACGACCAATTCAGAGCGTTGTCGAATCGCTGCGGCCACTGCTTCAGCCATGGCCTGTTGGCTAGGACGCGGTACAAAGTGGGGGAGTGTACGGGCCAGTTCACCCCCAGGGCCGAGTGCTTCGCTCATGTCATCCTGGGTATTCATATCGGCAGTATGGCCGAGTGCTCCGGCTCAGGGAAACCTGGATTTGCACCGGGATGAATGCGGAGTAGCGCATTCACCTGGGGCCTGCCCGCTGTTGTCACCAGCATACTTGTCGAAAATCTGAACTCCGTTGTCCAATCAATGTATTGCGACATCCTTCTACAGACCATCTTGGGGCTGCTCACCTTCAGTTTGGTGACGCTGTGCTGATAAATATTGGCGTGCTCTGGCCTGCAAGGCACGGTAGCTGGATTCCCATTCGCCCTGACGGGGGGTGATCGTAGCCAGTTGTCGAACCAGTTTTTCGAGGCTATGGGTCTGTTCATACAGTTCGGCAAGCAAACGTTCGTGGTCCGCTGCGTAAACCAGCTCGATTTTACGGTCGGTACAGACCCCAATACAGGTTTGCGGAGCTTCGATCTTGCCGCAACCGATGCAGCGCCATGCTTCAATCTTGTCGATCATGGATCAGGTCCTTGAATACTGGAATAGCCCGGTGAATTGGGTGCACAAGCCGCCACAGCTCTGGCAGGACAGGTCTTATGTAGGAGTCGTTCTGTTAGTTGGGCAGATCAGAAACAGCTCATTCAGCTTGATTGCGTAGCAGCTCACCGGGAACTGCATTATGAAGCCTGCGACAAGTAACGGCGAGCGCTCAAGCAGGGGCGCCTATTCTCCCCGGGATCAACTGTATAGCCATCTCTCCAGTGTGCCGGTAGTTGTTAAGTCATTGACGGCAATGCTGTCAATGCAGCATGCTGCATTCGGAGTCTTTACGGGAAGATCCTTATGGCCGTACTCACCGTTCGCCATTTACCCGATGAGGTACGCGACCGGCTGCGTCAGCATGCCGCACGCGCCGGCCGCAGCATGGAGGCCGAGGTGCGCGACATATTGACCCGCGCCG
>QILI01000165.1 GCA_003233305.1 Mizugakiibacter sp. | reverse complement strand
GATCCTATCGACGCGCTGCGCTACGAATGAGGGCACTATGTACTACCTACTGACCGAAAGCCTCCGTTCCGCGCTGATTTCGATTCGTGCCAACAAGTTGCGCAGCTTTCTCACCACCCTCGGCATCGTCATCGGGGTTGCCGCGGTAGTGGCCGTGGTCGCACTGATTCAGGGTTTCAGCCAGTCGATCAGCAATCAGTTTCGTGGCATGGGCAGTGACAACCTGATCATCCAGGCCTATCTCCCCATCAAGGACCGGCTCGCTGGAAAAACCGCACGTATCACCTCCAAGGACATGCTGAGCATCCAGCATCAAATTCCGCATCTCACCGGGATCAGCCCCATTCTCGGCTTCGGCGGAAAGGTTCAGCACCACGACCAGATCACCAATACGGAAATCTGGGGTAGTACCCCGGCCCTGGCCCAATGGTTCAGCGCCTATCCCGACCAGGGCCGCTTTCTGGTTCCGGGGGATGACCTGTACCATCGCCGCGTGGCAGTGATCGGCGCTACGGTACTCGATAATCTGCATCTGCAGAAAAACCCGGTCGGTGAATACATCCGTATCAACAGCAATTGGTTCCGGATTGTCGGCGTGCTGCACAAACTCGGTTCACTGCTGGGCAATGATCAAGACAATCACATCGTCATCCCGTACGGTACCGCACGCAGTCTTATGGGCAGCTCTTTGGTGCCCAATATCACCATCGAACTGAAAGTGGCGAAGGGTGCCGACATTGATGCTATAGCAGGACGCATTCGTACCTTGCTACGCCGCAATCATCATCTGAAACCCGGTCAGGCCAATGACTTCAAGGTCCAGACCGCATCGCAATTTAGCGACAGCTGGCGCAAGATTGCTGGTCGGCGGCATCGGCATTATGAACATCATGCTGGTGTCGGTCACCGAGCGAACCAAGGAGATCGGCATCCTCAAGAGCCTGGGGGCGCGTCGCAGCGACATCCTGCTGCAATTTCTCATTGAATCGGCCACACTGGCCCTGCTTGGTGGCCTGCTTGGCTTGGTGCTGGGTTATGGAATAGGCCTGCTGGTATTGCATCTGGTGCCCGGTTTTGGTGGTGCCAGCATACCCATCTGGGCGGCACTGTTGGCCATCGGTTTCTCCGGCGGTACCGGCATTATTTTTGGTATTGCCCCGGCGGCACGTGCCGCTTCTCTGGATCCGATCGAGGCACTGAATGCCGGATCGAGTTGATTTCTTCTATCGCGATAGCAAACCTTCATATTTGGACATAAACTGCCAAGAACAACCAAGCGAACATAGCCTGGATACAACACCGCGCCATCCATCCAGGGTGGGTCATACGTGTCAAACCCCACCCGGATCGAACTTCGTTGTCCTCTGAGCTATTTGCTTAGCACCTCCTCTGGCAGCGTTTCGATATCCGGCTTGGCCTGCAGCAGCTTGCCGTAAAAAGTAATGTAGTAGGCAAAGAACAGCCCCCACAGCAGGGTGTTCAGTGGATCGGCATAGTACTCAGCAAGCTCATGCGCCTGCAGCGGTGAGGATTGAGCCGCAGAAAAATCAATACCCAGGTGCTGCATAAGATAAAAGTGGTAACCCAGGCGTAACAGGAACAAGCCCACCACAATCAGGCCAAATATTGAGTTGGAACGGTATTTCAGCACCCCACCTTCATGCAGAAACTGCACATGGGTGCTACTACGCAATCCGAATATTGTTCCAGCCAACACCCCACCAAAAAAGCCGATCAGTGCATAGACGAACAAAAGGGGGGTATCCGGCAGCACCCCACGTACTTCAAGCCATTTGGTGAAGCTCACAAATACAAACACGACCACCAGGAAGATCAGCCGTTTACGAATACGCCTGCGGTCAAAGGGGGTTTTCCCAATCAGGCGCCGGGTCTTTCGATACACAATCCAGGCCAGAAACACCGCCAGTGCAGCAAATCCGATTACCTTCCCAATCGCCATAGTGGACATGCTTGATACTCCCGATCGTACCGATTTGTTCTCTACCATGCTAGCGCAACAGCAATGGGGCCTACCTCACGCCATATATACAATTCACGCTTTTAAATTCGATTATCACCTGCACCTTGTCCTGATCGATACCAAGTTCAGAGCCGCTGGCGATAACTACGTTGCCACTCCCACTGGAGCTTCCCCGAAGTTTCCAAGGTCGATGACCCGATCGGCACTGGCGATAGTTTCGGGTCGATGGGCAAAGACGATGCGGGTGATACGGAGTCGTTTGATGGCCGCGTTCACTTCACGCTCCCTGGCAATATCCAGATGACTGGTGGCCTCATCGAGTAGCAGTATCTTCGGTCGGCGATACAATGCTCTAGCCAAGAACAGGCGCTGGCGCTGACCACCTGAAAGGGTTGAGCCCATGTCGCCCACCAAGCTGTGATAACCCATGGGCATGGCCACGATATCTTCATGAATTTGGGCTAACCGGGCGGCAGCTTCGATCCTCACCGAGACCGAGTCCGGGTCGAAAAAACTGATGTTCTCGGCAATTGAACCGGCTAGCAGAGCATCGTCTTGTAGTACGGCACCGGTCATCTCCCGGTACACCCGTTTACCTAGCCGGCGCATCGGAATACCGCCGATAAGGATTTCACCCTGCAGCGGTTCCAGTAAGCCCAGCAGTAACTTGGCCACGGTGCTCTTGCCGCTCCCTGATGGACCAATGATAGCCACCGATTCACCCGGCTTGATATGTGCACTGAGGCCACGCACTACCCGGAACGTGTCAACCTTTTCCCAACACTCGAGGTGAGATTTCTATGTAACAACTTCTGGCAAGCTGGTGTCGACGGGGGTGGGGACGCAGCGGAGTGAGCCCGGGGTGTCGATAAGTTGCTGGGCCGGGATGGCAAGGTCGGGATTGATGTGGACGGCGGTTGGTGGCAGCTTGACCGTTGGTGGGCCGTTGACGTAGCGCTGAGGGTACTGCGCGTAGTGTTCGCTGAGGGCTTTGTGGCGGACGGCGGCGACCTCGGCGACGCGGCCGTGGAACACCTCGGCGGGCGTGAATAGTGCCAGGCCCTCGTGAGGGCGTTGGCGGTAGTGCTCAAGGAAACGGCGTGTCCAGGTGCGCGCCTGCTCGGGATCGGCGAAGCGTCCGGGGTAGTCGGGAGTGTACTTGAGGGTTTTGAAATGGCTTTCGCTGTACGGGTTGTCGTTGCTCACGCGCGGACGTGAGTAGCTGCGTGCGACGCCCATGTCGGCGAGTAGGTCGGTGAAGCTATGCGCGGTCATAGGCGAGCCGCGATCCTGATGCACAATCAGGGAGTCGGTCGGGACGGCGTGGGCTATCAGGGCACGCGTGAACATATGTTTGGCCAAGCCGGCATTTTCCTTGCGGCTGATCATCCAGCCCACGACGTAACGGCTGAACAGGTCGAGGATCAGGTATAAGTTCAGATACACGCCACGCGAAAGCGTCGGCAGTTTGGTGATATCCCAGGTCCATACCTGATGCGGCGCGGTGGCGGTAAGTTGGGGTTTGACGTGGCGCTGGGGCGGGCGCTGTAGGCGGCGTGGTGAGTTCTCGCCCCGAGCCCGCAAACGGCGATAGAACGTCGATACCGAAGCCAACACTGTGCCCTCGCTGAGCAAGGTCGCATAGACCTGGCGCGGACTGGCATCGTAAAAACGCTCCGAGTGCAGGCAGTCCAGGATCGCGGTGTTCTGTGCGTCGGTGAGGCGGCGCGCTGGCGCACCGCTGGCGGTTTTTGGTGCCCGCCGACGACGATCCGGGTAACAGCGATGTCGGGGCTGTCCAAGCGCTTGGCAGATACGCTGTTTGGACAGACCCGTCGGTGCCGACGCTAGCGCGTTCATGAGCGCGTCTCGTGCTGGGCGCTCTCGACTAGTTGGAAGACTTTTTTTTGGAGTTCGACTAATTGCTCGGCGACCTCGGCCCGCCGGTGCAGACGCGCGTTGTCACGCTGCAAATGGGCAATCTGGCGATCCCGCGGATCGGCCGCCTTGCGGCCGGGCGACTGGGGCTGCAGGCCCTCCAGGCCATGGCCAGCGTGCTGCTTGCGCCACGCCGACAATTGCGCAGCGTATAACCCATTGCGACGCAGCCAAGCGCCCTTGTCGCCATGCGGCAAGGCTTCCGCTTCGGTAACAAGACGCAGCTTCTCGGCCGCACTGAAGCGACGGCGAGTACGCTTCTCAAGGCGCGGATCGGGCTGGATCTCGGTGCTTCGGGATAAATCGGTGGTCATGCAAACGCTCCTACGTGGCCGCCCTTATGTTATAGATAAAAGTCGAGGGCAACTGTTGGATCGTAGATTGACACGTAG
>QILI01000152.1 GCA_003233305.1 Mizugakiibacter sp. | reverse complement strand
GTACATTTGCTTTGAGATGACGCAGTCTCCAGCGAGTCATCTCGTGATTCGATGTTGGTATGGATGGCATTTCAGTACCAGGCAGCCCTGCGAGAATCATTTGCAGAGATGAATGCGGAACTGGTTGACGGTTGGCAGGAAAGAATTCGTGCACTGCTCAATGACGCGAAATCGGCTGGTGAAATTAGCCAGGCGATCGACACGGATCTAGAAGCCAGTGCACTTTGGGCCTATTCGAGCGGAATCGGTCAGCTCGGTGTGCTACACCCCAATTCGTTCCCGCCCGCGCGTCAGAAAGCGTTGATCGGCAATTATCTCGATAAGCTTCGGGCGTCTTAGGCTCTCAATCGACGCTTTTTCGTTGGTATCAAAAGTGGCCGCCACGTCCCAGATTAAGTCTGGTTGCGAATCAGGACCTCATGGTCGTAAATCGTTGTCCAATATCGGATTGCCGTGACTTTAGCGATAATTCATCAATGGGGACTTCCCACGGTATCGATGACACTTCCGGTCCATGATTGGAATTCCCCCGGCCTGACAGACATTTCTCCGGCTAGAATCAGCCCCTAGGGGGAGTGTGTGAGCAACCAAAGATATTCACCAGAATTTCGTGACGAGGCGGTCCGCCAGATTTTGGAAGGCGGTAATTCGACGAGTGAAGTTGCGGCGCGATTGGGCGTTTCGGCACACAGTCTTTACAAGTGGGTCAATGCGGTTAAACCGGATAAGACAGAAGAACAGGCGGCGATATTGATCAAGGTCCGCCAGTTTGAAGTGTAGGTCTAATGGTTCGAAGAGAAAATGTGCGCTATACACGCCCCAAGAACCAAAATTGAGTTACACTAATTGAATATGCGAACGATTATTTGCCATTTTCTGATGTTAACTCTGCTCTTTGCAAGTATCGAAGGTGCTGCGGATACGCTAGCAGATGGGCACGCCCATGCGGGCAACGCGGTGCATCAATTGCTCAGTGATGACGCACCCCTACCGCTGGATTCGAACACAGACTTTACCCCCCAGACTGATCACTGCGAACATTGTTGCCATGGCCATGTGTCAAGCATCACCACACAAATAGTCTTAACCATGGCACCACTGATGGCCAATGACCACCAGGTAGCGCAATCTGCGCATGTGCCAAATTTCGCAAAAGCACCGCCAACCCCACCACCCGACGCATAGATCGTTTTCTCCTTTAGACCGTGCACGCCGATTGTTGGCGCGCGTACCGATGGACTCTATCCGGACAATGATTTATGCACATATCACGCTGTTGGCCCGCCCTATTTTTGAGCGGCCTGATACTCATTCCTTGGACCGCCAGGGCGGCCGAGATTGGCAGCACAACGATCACACGCGCTGACCCGCAACTGACTCGATTTGTGCAAAAGGTGGTTGAAGCGAACCCGCGGGTACAAGCCGCACGTGCCGCACTCGATGCTCAAGGTGCGTTTCGAGATGCCGCATCTCGACCACTATACAATCCCCAGTTAATCTTCGATGCGGAAAACGCTGAGGCCGACACACGCACCATCGGCATCAGCCAAACGCTTGACTGGAACGGTAAACGTAAGGCGCGCACTGCTGTAGCCGAATCTGACCGGCTGGTGGTCGAGGCTGAGTATCTTGGCACGCGCTGGGCGGTCACTGTCGAGTTACTGGGAGGACTTGCGCAACACCAGACAGGCGTTGCCAGGGACACCTTAGCCACCTCCCGGCGTAACTTGATGACTGACTTTGCAGCACTGGCACAACGTCGTTTCGATGCCGGTGACCTGACCCAAGTGGAGTTCGATTTAGCCAGGCTCGTCGCCACTAACGCCCGCATTCAAAAAGCGACCGCTGGGGTGGCACTGTCGGAAGCTCGGCAAGCGGTACGCAACCTCACCGCTCGCTCACCGGTGTCCGAATGGCCGATGCTACCAAGTACAATGCCACTGTTACCCAAAAACGTAACAGATCCACAGACGCTGGTGTTGGCCTTACCTGAAGTTGTAGCAGCCCGTCGTCAAGTTGAGTCCGCTGACGCGGTTGTCGAACTTCGACGGCGCGAACGCCGCCCAGACCCAACCTTAAGTTTTGCCGGCGGCGACGAAAGTGGCGAAGCTGTGATCGGTTTGAATTTGAGCATCCCGCTCTATGTCCGCAACCGCTTTAGCCACGACGTGAGCGCGGCGATAGCCCAGCGTAACCAGACACAACAAGTCGCCGACGACATCATGCAACGTGCGCACGCAAGACTCATTAGCGCAGCCGAGCGCTATGAACTTTCGTACGGTGCTTGGGGCGACTGGGAACTGACCGGACAAACAAGCCTCACGCGCCAAACCGAACAGCTAGAAAAATTGTGGGAAGCTGGCGAACTCAGCACCACAGATTACTTGGTACAACTGCGCCAAACCCTCGATGTACAAGAAAGTGCACTCGACTTGCGTGAAGCGCTGTCGCGCGCCTGGTTCGAGTGGCTGTGGGCCTCTGGGCAAGTAGACGCCTGGCTTGGACATCGAAACCAACCATGAGCTGCCATCACGCTGATGCCAAAGCGCAAACCACACCACCTTGGGTAATCCCAAGCTTAATATTGCACCCGCCATGGCTGCGCAAATTGAGAATCACGGAGAATTGAGAATGAAAAGCAGATTAATTTTATTGATGTTGTTTAGTTTGGTCGGCCCCGGTGCTGTTTTTGCCGCTGCAAGTACAGATGGTGGCCAGGCACATGACAATGACGAGCCTGGCAGCGCTTCCAGTGCAAAAACTGAAGAAGATCACAGTGACGAAGGAGGTCAACATGAGGAAGAAAGTCAAGGGCATGACGATGATGGTCATGAAGAAAAAGGTCATGACGAAGGAGACGATCATGACGAAGAAGGCGACGATGGTCACGGCGACGACGAGGAAACCAGCAATATCGAGTTAAGCAGCACCCAGCAGCGTATAGCTGGTATTAAAACAATAACAGTCACACGCCAATCTCTCGGTGATGCAATCACTGCGCCTGGCGAAGCCAAACTCAACGCCTACCGTACAACTAAAGTGACCCCACGTACGCCTGCCCAGGTTATGCAACGGCACGCCCGCCTTGGCGACAGCGTCACCAAGGGGCAACGATTGGTGACGCTCTCCAGCGTCGAGATGGCCGAGGCGCAGGGTGCACTAGTGGAAGCCAATGTCGAACTTCGCCGGGTCGAAAAGCTAGGCAGTAAGGCGGTTTCTGAGAGACGCTTCGTTGCGGCTCAAATTGCCTATCAGCAGGCCTCCGCCAAGGTCAGTGCCTATGGCATGACAAAAATACAGATCGAGTCTTTGATCAAAACAGCAGATTCAACCCACGCCAATGGCGAGTTCCACCTGCTCTCGTTTCAAGACGGCACCATTATCAGTGACGATTTTATTGTTGGTGAGCTGATTGAGCCCGGATATGTACTAATGGAAATCAGCGATGAATCGGTGCTTTGGGTGGAAGCGCGCATGACACCGGAAGATGCCGCACGTATCGAACTAGGGGCCTCTGCTCGTATCCAGGTAGGCACCCGCT
>QILI01000093.1 GCA_003233305.1 Mizugakiibacter sp. | reverse complement strand
ACGATCCCGGCAGGAGCGCATTGGGATCCAGATACCCTGGTCAACCGGGCCGACCAGGCTCTCTATGTGGCGAAGAAGGGTGGGCGCAATCGCGTCGCCGTGTGGACGGACGATGCAGCCACGGCCGATTCACAGGGATGCTAGCCTGCATTGGTTGTTCAAGGTCTTCATAAACGCTGTCGACGGGCATCTGTTGTTCTAGTCATCCCGGGCGATGCGCAGCGCTTTTGTCCCGTCATCCCGGGCAACGACCCGGGATCCACGTTCTGGCGACACCGTCCGAGTGAGCCTCATGCGTGTTCCGGGCCGGGTGGATTCCCGCCTGCGCGGGAATGACGAATGGGAAGATGACGGCAGCTTGTCCATGGCCGTGGTCTGCAATGAGGGGTCAGGACTCATCCCATTGGGTGGCCGACATGGGGTCGGTCGGTGCGCTGCCCAATCATAAACGGAACCCGATCCTGCCTCAGATCTCCCCAAACTCATTTCATATTGGACAATGTAGTGCCTGGAATGAGCAGTTTTTTATGATAGACTCGTATACCAACGTACTAACGCGCTAATACATTATGAAATGCCGATCGCTGGAACCTGAACTGCCGGATGCTTCTGCTGAAGAGCGCCTGTGTCAGGCCTTGCTTGCCATGACGGATATAAAGGAGATGCGAGCGCTCCTGCGTGACCTGTGTACGCCCGCCGAACTGGAAGCCCTGGTGGATCGCTGGCGAGTGGTGCCGTACTTGCTTGAAGGTATGCCGTATCGGGATATCCATGAGCGCACGGCGGTGAGTATTACCACCATCGGGCGGGTGGCTCGGTTCCTGAACCAGGGCCATGGCGGGTACCTTGCGGCGGCGACACGGGCCGCACGGGGTGCCGATCATCCGGGGGTAGAAGAATTCGGGCGGCAACGCGGAGGGCACCGGTATGAGAGAACGTGAGCGTCTGCGCATTGCGGTACAGAAATCCGGGCGGCTCGGTGATTCCTCCCGTGAGTTGCTGGCTCGCTGCGGTCTGCGCTTTCGGGAGAGCCGGGACAAGTTGTTCTGTTATGGCGAAGGTATGCCCATCGATTTGTTGCGGGTCCGCGATGATGACATTCCCGGTCTGATCGATGCCGGGGTCTGCGACCTAGGTTTCGTGGGGCGTAATGTGCTGGGTGAGTACATGCTGGGCAATTCATCGGAAAATGGGGGACTGCGCGAGATTCAGGCACTGGGTTTCGGTGCTTGCCGTCTGTCGATTGCCATCCCCCAGAATGACGAATGGCAAGGTCCTGAGCAGTTGGCCGGGCAACGTATTGCTACGACGTACCCGAATCTGCTGCGTGACTGGTTGCTGAGAAACCAGGTCGAGGCTACGGCGGTGGCCTTGTCGGGTTCGGTCGAAATTGCTCCCCGGCTTGGTACCGCTGACCTGATCTGCGATCTGGTATCGAGTGGCGCCACCTTACAGGCCAACCAGCTCAAGGAGGCGGTGGTGCTGCTGCAAAGTGCAACGCTACCCGATGACGAACGCGGCGAACTGCTCGAACAATTGCTGCAGCGCCTGGACAGCGTACGCAACGTGCGCGCTTCACGCCTGGTTATGCTGCAGGCGCCGCGGGCTGCCGCCACGATCATTGCTGGTTTGTTGCCGGGCTGTCCGCAGCCGACCGTGACCACCATTGACGGCAGAGCCGACCAGGTTGCTATGCAGGCGGTGTGCAAAGCGCGCTGGAGCACGGTCGCTGCTGGTGTTGCCGGTGGAGATGATGCTGGCATGAAACACCTTGTCTGGAAGACCTTGACCGCCGCAGAACGTGCGCAGACATTGCGGCGGCCAGTGCGGCAAGGCGATGCTGAGCGCCAACGCGTGGTGGCCGATATCATCGCCAGGGTTCGCCGCCAAGGCGATGCGGCCTTGCGTGAGCTGACCCAGCAACTGGATGGCTGCGAAGTCGAATCCTTACCGGTTTCACCCGCCGAATTTGAGGCCGCCGAGGCCTTGCTGTCGACGCAGTTGAAACAGGCAATCGCGGAGGCCCGGCAACGTATCGAGATTTTCCACCGCGCCACGATGAGTCCATCGATCTGCGTGGAAACGTCCCCTGGGGTGCTCTGCGAACGACTGCTGCGGCCGATTTCCCCGGTCGGCTTGTACGTGCCGGCCGGCAGTGCGCCGTTACCTTCCACCGCCCTGATGCTGGGGGTGCCGGCACAACTGGCCGGCTGCCCTGAGGTGGTGTTATGCACGCCAGCAAAGCCGGATGGCCGTGTCGATGCCGCGGTGCTGGTGGCGGCGCAGGCCTGCGGAATCAAGCGGGTTTTCAAGCTGGGTGGCGCGCAGGCCATCGCCGCCATGGCTTTCGGTACCGACAGCGTGCCCGCTTGCGACAAGCTGTTTGGCCCGGGTAATAGTTGGGTTACTGAAGCTAAGCTGCAGGTCTCGGCAGAGCCCGGTGGCCCGGCCATCGATCTGCCGGCTGGGCCGTCGGAATTGCTGGTCATTGCCGATAACACGGCTGATGCGGGTTGTGTCGCGGCGGATCTGCTGTCGCAGGCCGAGCATGGCCCGGATTCGCAGGTTCTGCTGTTGACCGACGCAGTGGCACTGATCAATGCCGTTGAGGGCGAGTTGCAAGGTCAGCTAGCGGCCTTGCCACGCCGCGATATCGCCGGCCAGGCCCTGGCGGAGAGTTGTCTGATCCAGGTCGATGCTTTGGAGCTGGCTGTAGAGATTAGCAATACCTATGCCCCGGAGCACCTGATTTTGAATGTTGCCCAGCCGCGGGCTTTACTGACGCGGGTCGAAACGGCGGGGTCGGTGTTCCTGGGGCCGTGGTCACCGGAATCGGTGGGCGACTACTGCAGCGGTACTAACCATGTGCTGCCGACTGATGGCTACGCTCGAGCCTGGAGTGGCCTATCTGTAGCAAGTTTTCAGAAGCAGATCACGGTCCAGGAACTCAGTGCCAAAGGTTTGCAGGGGATCGCTGGTTGTGCCATTACCCTGGCCCGGGCCGAGGGTCTTGAAGCCCATGCCCAGGCGGTGTCCCGGCGCCTCCCCGCCGCACAGAGGTGCGCATGAGTATCGAGCAGGTTCTGGCCCTGGCGCGCGCGGAGGTGCGGGCGCTGAGCCCGTATGTGTCGGCCCGCATGGAGGCCGGCAGGGCGGCGGTGATGCTCAATGCCAACGAGTCGCCGTGGCCACCCCGAGAGGATAATGGACTGGATCTGCACCGCTATCCCGAGCCGCAACCTGAGGGCTTGCGTGGACGGCTGGCGGCACTCTACGGGCTGACCTCCGAGCAGCTGTTACTCGGACGTGGCAGTGACGAGCTTATCGATCTGCTGGTGCGGGCGTTTTGCAGACCCGACCAGGATGCGGTCGCTATCGCCCCACCGACCTTCAGCATGTATGCGCTGTGCACGGCCGTACAAGGCGCCCGCTTGGTGACGGCACCCTTGTCGGCGGAGTCCTTTACGGTGCGGGCCGAGGCGTTACGGGAGGTGTGCCAGGATGAGGTCAAACTGGTGTTTCTGTGTTCGCCTAATAATCCTACCGGAGGGCGGGTCCCTCTTGAGGTGATCGACCACCTTGCCACGGAACTGTCTGGCCGGGCCCTGGTCATCGTCGACGAGGCCTATATCGAGTATGCACAGTCCCCGAGTGCGGCAACGCTGCTTTCGCGGCATCCCAATCTCGGTGTGCTGCGGACCCTGTCCAAGGCCTGGGCTCTGGCCGGGGTACGCATCGGTGCGCTGTTGGCCCACGCCGATATCGTGACCTTGTTACAACGGATCATGTCGCCATACCCCTTGCCTGCCCCGTGTGTGGCCTTGGCTCTGGCCGCAGTGGATGAACCCGGTGAGCAACTGATGTATGAGCGAGTCAGGCGGATTATCGAACAGCGCGAGCAGTTGGCAAGCCGTTTGCGTGCTTGGTCCGGTGTGCAGGAGGTGTTGCCATCGCAGGCGAATTTTCTTTGTGTGCGCTTTACCGAGGCCGAGCGCGTGTATCGCCAACTCGGCGAATGCGGGGTGCTGGTTCGCAACCTGTGCCGCTATCCGGGCCTGGCCGATGCCCTGCGTTTGAGTATTGGCACGGCTGAGGACAATGCGCGTTTGGTCGATGTGCTGCAACGCGTACTGGAGGCCCCATGAAACGCAAACTGTTGTTTGTCGATCGCGACGGCTGTCTGATCGAGGAACCTGCCGATGAGCAGATTGACGGCTACGAGAAACTGGCCCTGTTGCCGGAGGTGATTCCAGCCTTGCGACGTTGCGTTGCCGCAGGTTTCGAACTGGTCATGGTCACCAATCAGGACGGCCTGGGAACCGAATCTTTCCCCCAAGCTGATTTCGATGGGCCGCAGGCGTTGTTGCTGCAGATTTTGGAATCGCAGGGCGTGCATTTTGGCGAGGTACTTATCGATGCGAGTTTTCCACAACAAGGCCTGGATACCCGCAAACCAGGTACCGGGCTGGTGCGTACCTACCTGGCTGATGACAGTTGGAGCCGGCAGGCTTCGGCGATGGTTGGTGACCGGGAAACCGACCTGCAGTTCGCTACCCATATTGGGGTGCGGGGTTTTCGTGTCGGTGGAGCGGATGGCTTAGCCTGGATGGAGATTGCCCATCGTCTTTGCGATAGCCCACGAATAGCCGAAGTCCAGCGCTTGACCCGTGAAACCCGTATCGAGGTGCGGGTCGATCTCGACAGCACAGCCATTGCTCAGGTCAGTACCGGGATCGGCTTTTTCGACCATATGCTCGAACAGCTCGGCAAGCACGGCGGTTTTGCCCTGCGTTTGTCGTGTGAGGGTGATCTGCATGTCGATGAACACCACACGGTCGAGGATTGTGGTTTGGCTTTGGGCCAGGCTTTGCGTGAGGCGCTGGGTGACAAGCGCGGCATCCAGCGCTACGGTTTCGTGTTGCCTATGGATGAGGCCCAGGCCAGTGCGGTGCTGGATCTGTCGGGGCGGGCGCATTTTGTGCTGGAGGGGGTGTTTCCACGGGAGCAGGTGGGTGGGCTGCATGTGGAAATGGTGGCGCATTTTTTCCGTTCTTTCAGTGGTGCGCTGGGCGCGAACCTGCATCTGGCAGTGCGTGGTGACAACGCCCATCACATGATCGAGGCTTGCTTCAAGGTGGTGGCCAGGGCCTTGTGCCAGGCGCTGCGGCGAGAAGGCGTGGCCCTGCCCAGCACCAAGGGGGTGTTGTGATGGCTGGGGTGGTCCTGGTCGATGCCGGAGGTAGCAATATCGGCTCGGTCTGCTATGCCCTGGAGCGACTGGGGGTAACAGCCCGGATGAGTGATGA
>QILI01000114.1 GCA_003233305.1 Mizugakiibacter sp. | reverse complement strand
GAAAACGCATGAACATAGGCCGAACTGACCTATCTTTGACGGAAAGAATTTAGTCCTTCCCAGCCCCCTTCTTCAACCTCACTTCATACCCTTTAGCGTCCTCTGGCTGTTCTGGCCCACACTGTTCATGTTTCTTCTTATCGCCCGTGACCAAAGTGGCGCAAGAAAGGAGAAACATTCGTGACGCCGACCCGTATCCTGATCGGACAATTTGCGTGCACGCTCGCACTCATCATCCTTTTCAGTTGGGGTGCGACACAATGGACAGCTCAGGAACTGGGATATCAACCACGTCTCGGCGCGCCATGGTTTATGTTGCAAGACTATCCAGTCTACAAACCATGGCGGCTGTTTCAGTGGTGGTATGCTTATGACGCCTACGCACCTGGTATATTTGCTCGCGGCGGTCTCATCGCTTCAATGGGCGGGATTGCAGGCCTGGGCTTTGCTGTCATCGCCTCGCTGCTTCGTGCCCGGCGCACCAAGCGTGCCACCACTTATGGATCAGCCCATTGGGCTTCCCTGAAGGAGGTCAAACGCGCCAGGCTAAGGACCAATAAAGGCATCGTTCTGGGAAAGCTGGACGACCGCTATCTACGCCATGACGGCGCTGAACATGTTATGGCCTTTGCACCGACCCGGTCTGGTAAGGGCGTAGGCTTGGTTATCCCTACCCTCCTTTCCTGGACCGGCAATGCAATCATCCATGACATCAAAGGTGAAAATTGGCAGCTAACCTCCAAGTGGCGCTCCAGCTTCTCAAGATGCATACGCTTTGATCCAACCGACATACACACCAGCCGGTTCAATCCCCTTCTGGAAGTTCGCAAAGGTCACTTTGAGGTTCGTGACGCCCAAAACCTTGCCGATATTCTTGTGGATCCAGACGGCGCGCTTGAAAGACGTGATCACTGGGACAAGAAGGCTCATGCCTTACTCGTCGGCGCCATCATACATGTCCTTTACACTGAGGAGAACAAGACACTCTCAGGCGTCGCCAGACTACTTTCAGACCCATCCAGACCAATTAATGAAACGCTCAATTATGTGTTGAGAGCCAAGCACCTTGGAGATGAGGAAGCAGGCGTTACCCACCAAGCCGTGGCTGAAGCCGCCCGCGAAGTCATCAACATGAGTGACAATGAGCGTTCATCCGTCATCTCTTCATCCCTGAGTTTTCTCACCCTTTATCGAGATCCGGTTTTACAGCGCGCAACCTCAGCCAGTGACTGGACCATAGATGACCTGTTTCGAGGTGATCGTCCCGCATCACTATATCTGGTCATCCCGCCCTCCGACCTATCGCGTACCAGACCCCTCATGCGTCTAATCCTGAACCAGATCGCACGGCGTCTTTGTGAGGAGCTGCCAAGCCGCGACGAGAAACGACAACAAACCTTGCTCATGCTGGATGAGTTTCCCGCCCTAGGCCGCCTGGAGTTCTTCGAAACCTCCCTCGCCTTCATGGCCGGTTACGGTGTACGCGCCTTCCTGATCGCTCAATCGCTCAATCAGGTTGAAAAATACTATGGCTCCAAAAACTCTATTCTCGAGAATTGCCATGTGCGGATCGCTTTCGCGACCAATGATGAGCGCACCGCCAAACGCATCTCCGATATGCTTGGCACCACCACCGAACAACGCCACCAACGCAACTATACCGGTCATCGCCTCGCCCCATGGCTGAGCCATGTCATGGTCTCACAACAAGAAACGTCGCGCCAGTTGATGACGCCCGGCGAAGTGATGCAATTACCACCTGATGATGCACTGGTGATGATCTCCAGTATGCCGCCTATCCGCGCACAAAAGCTACGATACTACCGCGACCAAAACTTCACTGAACGAGTGGGCGGATTGGAAAGACCGGGAGCCAACATTCCAACACCTCCGATTGAACCGTGGATCACGCCAGTAGCAACTAATCCTGATGAAACAGATGGTCGCCAGCATAAGATATCTCACGGTATCAACGCCGGAAACGAACAGAGCCAGCCAATTGAGCGAAGTGAGACCAAAGAGGTAAGCCGCACGCCTGTGATGGACGCTGATAGCCTGGCCGCGCGTTACCGTCTCGCCATTGATCTCAAACGAAATGACAAAGGCCGGGAGCAAACTTGATGGCAACCTCTTCACGTATCCATGTTCGTATCAGCAATAGCAATTATCGGCAGTTGAAACGGCTAGCCCTTGAGCATGACGCCCATATGGGGCGGCTTGTCGACGATGCCCTGATCCTTCTTTTTACCCCGGCTGATCAGCGCCCGGACGCGGTGATATTGCGCCGCCTGAATTTGATAGAAAGACAGCTCGACACGATAGATGCGAACGCCGCCTTCCAAACAGATCTCTTTGTCGTGTCGAGTATCTGTCTGAATGGCTTCGTACTCGGCCAATCGAAAACCCGCTATGGTCCACGCAAGACGAAGCCAGAGTGCAAAACGACCTCAATGCCATCACCAGTAAAGTGATCGAACGAGCTGGCACGAATAGCCTCAACTAAACGCGTGGGTTGAGTTAGCCCCAATCTAAGCGAAGCGTTCGGATTACGTGTTCTCGCAATCCCTCCGGAATATCAAGATCTCTGGCAACCTCGTGCCAACTTGAAAATGCATCAATGGTCTGCTCAAGAATGAGTTTTTCACGATTGCGAGGCAGGCCCGCATACTCAGCTAGGTGCTTTATGTCGCCGCGCGTAAACTCGGAGGTTTTGCCATTGATGCTGAGCTGGTGAAAGCGCGTGAAATCGCTCCCTTCCGCATGGCAAAGGTCATAGGCAGGTGTAAGGCTCCATTTCCCCTTGCGATCCATCATGAACGCGAAGTTCTTGACGTGATCATCCTGATTGCATCCTACCAAATTGAATAGAACCCGCCGGAACTGCTCTTCCATTTCGACTTGAGACATGCCGAGCTGGCGCATGGTCAAAAACAACTGCTCATAAGAATAGGCGCCGCTTTCGAAATAGTCGAAATGGGCAATGGCTGCAAAAGTCTGGACAAACTTCTTGCCGCCCTTTTCATCCCGATCGAAACGGCGCGTCATGAAGTGATTTCGTCCGCCCTCCGAGAAAAGACGGCTTTCCATCATGTCGATCCCGCACGCCTTGGCCATCTGATAGTAGCTGTACTCAAGCAAGCCATACCCAGACGGGTCCGCAACACCCCAATCTCCACTAAAAGCAACGCCGTCAAACTTGATCAACCAGTGCTCAAACCCCGAGGGTAAATCCAGCTGACCGGATCGTACTTGCTGGGTTTTTGGATCGTACGCAATCACCGCTTTTGCACGCGCACCACCCGCCGAGGTGCCAACGCTCAAAATATCCATCAGAGCTTGTGTTTCTTGGCCTTGAATAAACTTCGTATCGAGCGCCTGTCTGTCGATAAATGCCATAGATGCAAGACCAACCAGGTCTTGGATTTCCAAGAGTTTGTCCTTCGCGGTGTCACCGCCCGTTGAAGGCTCAAACTCCAAAGCACCCATGCCTCTTGTGCCCGTGTAACAGAGACGATCCACCGCATTAAATGCATCCGGTTGCCTGCCTGTTTGAGCCAACCAAATATCGATCAACTTGTTGCCGTACCGGTCAGGTAGGCTGTCAGCAATCAAGCCCGGCAATCCATGGAATGACCTTGGGTGCAGGTTTTGAAATTGATAAATTCGACCAGGCCGAACCGGCATTTGTAGAGGAGCAGGCTCAACACCAAATTCTGAGAATGCTGGATCATATTCAAACCGAGCAAAGCGCTCATCGACCTCCATCGATACATAGCCAATCGGTGTCCCCCAGAGCTTTATAGTGGCTGTACTCATGAGGCCTCATCGCCCCAAACCACACCCGATCCAGATGAGCTGCTCTTTGGACGTTTTTTCTGCGCCAAAGCCTCCGCCATTGGAGAGCTGAAATTCTCCGGTAGGATCGCGTCTATTGCAGACGTCATGTCCAAAGCCCTCAAGAGCTTCAGCCAAGACTCCAACTGGCTATCGTGTCCGCCCTCGATGCGGCGCAAGGTTGCAACACCAATCCCTGCCTCTTCAGCTAGACGTGTTTGCGGCCATCCACGTTGCTTACGGATCAAAGCTAACCGCCGCCCCAGTTCTGAGAGGATGTTCGTTTCTGGTGTAAGATGATCTATCTGCATAATATCACTCTTGATCGCATTCATGCCTAAGTTGCTATATTGATATCACAATTGATATCTATCCGGCCCCCACACTGCCATAGCACAACAGCGATAAAAGAAACATAAATGATATCAATTATGATTGAGAACACTGATTATTGGCTATTTAATATCATTATTGATATCATTTATACTTCTACGCAACAACAATCACTCGCACCAGTTAGGCTTCCTCTGAAGTGCTCGACGCCCACGGGGCGGCCAGTCCACCGATGTGGCCTGGCGCTGTGTATCCCCAGACAGGCGCTTTTTACCTGCCTCCAAGAACTCCTTCGACCAGTTGTAATACAGGCTCTCGGCGATCCCTTCACGCCGGCAGAGCTCCGAGATGGAATACTCCCCGCGTAGGCCGTCCAGAACAATCCGTATCTTCTCTTCGGCAGAGTATCTGCGCCGGGTCTTGCGGCGTATATCTTTTACATGCTTCTCGGACGATCCTTGTCGCCCTGTCTTCATTCTCATCATCAATCCCTCATCGGGTAATGATGAGCCAAAAACACTCCCTTAGCAAAACATCAAATCTGTCTCAAAGGATATGACGGGATACACATGTCGCGCCCGACAATAGCCAGGAGATCGCTAAAGTCGGGCATTTCATGAAGGAATGTCACGCTGCACCGCCAAGCACAGGCATCAGCTCATGCTTTGCTCGAACGCCGCCAAAATTTTCAACCGCCGTCCTGAGTGCTGATGTGTCCATATCCACCGCACGCGCCTTGGCGCGCCGAACAACTTCGTCACCGTCCTCAGCCAGACGTTTCAAATTGTTCAAAAGGTCGACCAGCAGGAACTCTACAGTCACCTCTTTTGGGAAGAAGGCTTTTCTGCGAAAGTCGAAAGGGCGTCCATCCAAATGGAATCGACCATGGCGCTTACCATTGTAGACGACCGTCTCGTTGTACAGCTGCGTCGTGCCAACGCCGAGACCGTTATAGTCGTTGGGGGACACTATCAGGAATCGATCATCCTTAAGGAACCGCTCTACAACCTTGTTTGGGTCCGCTGGCGCATCGCCGAAGCGTGTTTTCTTTGGCGTCGCGTAGAGCCCTGCAGAAACCTTGACCAAACGGCCCTCATCCAGGAGTTGCCGCAGGTGGCGATCAACAGCGGTCGTCATACGCGCAAGATCAGCGCGCCTGTACACTTGACCGGGGCGAAGTCGTTTTTTGAGTCTATTTAGCGCGGTCATCCTGATCTCCGTTATCCGTACGCACATAAGCAGCCAGGCCACATTGTGCAAGTAAATTGATTAAATATTCATGCAAATTATATAATTCTATGATGATAATTATACCCACCTCCTCTATAGCGTGTGCGGGTACAAATGATCTATAATACCTTATTTGTATCAAGCATATGATACATTTTAATCGATGGAAAGGGCGCGCGCCGACTCGGCAGAACTCCACCTGCGTTCAAATATTTAAAGTTACCTATATCTAGGTAGTATGACACGGTGAACTTTAGCACAGCAGACAAAGATCACCGGCGAAAATTATCGAATGTCCGGGAGGCAGGCCACCCAGTTTAACCGTGATTCCTCCCTTCGCCGCTTTACGCCGGGAACTGACACGGCGTTATTGTCTCCAACGGCGCAAAAACGGGCATTAACGCATGGCTTTACGGATGCTGGGCATAATACGTCTGCTCACATCGCCGATCTTGTCAGCATACTCCAACACTCGAAGTTTACGGCGAATCTCATGTTGATCTCTGGTCATTGAAAACACCTCTCTTCCCCCAATCGGAGATTAAACAAGGTGTCTCGCTGAATGCTACATATCTA
>QILI01000072.1 GCA_003233305.1 Mizugakiibacter sp. | reverse complement strand
GCGGTTGGTGAAGGCATAGAGGCCCCCGTCGAAGGGGTTGTGGCCCAGTTCCTGTTCGACAATAGCGGCAAGGCCGCGAAAACTTTTTCGGTTATGCGGTGCACCGCATAACCGAAATTATGTGCAGCAGCTCGTTATGCGTAGTTGGAGGCGGAGAACGTGCGTGGGCAACGACTTGTACGTGGCTACGACTCAGCATAACGAGCATCCTTCTGCGTGGAGCTCAACAGTGCCAACAGTTTATCTGGCGTCCGGAAGCGCCCACGGCGCAGTACCGGGGCTGTGCCAGCGGCGAGCGCCTCGAGTTTCTCACTGGGATCAGCTCGCAGGTATATTTCAGTACTCTGCAGGCTCGCATGACCGAGCCACAACGCGACCTTCCGAACATCATGGGTTGCCTGCAATGTATGCATGGCGCAAGTGTGACGTAGCACATGTGGTGAGATGCGTTTTTTTGCCAGCGATGGTTGCTTCCGAGTCGCACCTTTAACGTGCTTGGCCAGGATGTATTCAAAGCCCGATCGGGTCATGGCCACACCGCGAGCGTTGAGGAAGAGCTCGAGATGTTGCCCATTGCCGCGCACTGCAAGCCAGGCGCGCAGTGCCACCGTGGTTTCTTTCCACAGAGGCAATAGCCGTTCGCGCCGCCCCTTGCCATACACATGGATAACAGGCTGAGGAAGGAGTTTGAGGTCGTCGAGGCGCAGCCCTACCAGCTCCGATACGCGAAGCCCGGCGGCAAAGGCCAAATGCAGCATGGCGCAGTCACGGATGCCGGCACGATCTGTGATATCAGGCGCATTGAGTAGTGCCTGGATTTCGTCGTGGGTAAGGTAATCGATGAGCTTCTCATCGGTCTTCTTCACCGGAATGGCGTGGATGCGGCGCGCCTGATCAAGGACCGAAGGAAGCCGGTACTCCAGAAAGCGGAAGAAAGCGTGGATGGCCGCAAGCCTGGCGTTGCGGGTCTTGGGCGAGTTGCCACGCTCTCGCTCGAGGTGTTCAAGGAAGGCAAGCACCAGAGGTGCATCGATCTGCTCGAGTTCGAGTGATGAGGGGTTGGTATTGAGCCGCTGAGCGGCGAAGCACAGGAGCAGCTGGAATGCATACGCGTAGGCTTCACAAGTATGGGGGCTGGCACGTCTTTCCCGTGGCAGGTGCTCGCGTAGGAAGGTGCTTAAGTAGGGGGCGATGGCGGTCATGGCTGCACTCCTTGATGGAGGTTCTCTCCGGCTTTTGCGATCTGGTTCATGAGCTTTGGTGTGGCCTGGAGGTACCAGTAGGTATCGGAGACATGGGCATGACCGAGATAGGTGCTCAGCGCGACCACATGGCGCTTTATAGTGTTTGGATCAGTGCCGCATTGCTCGAGAGAACGAACGGCAAAGGTGTGGCGCAGATCGTGGAGGCATGGGCCTGGGTGACCGGGGCCTGCACGCAGTCCGATGGCACGGACCACGCCCAGGAATACGGTAATTACAGTGGAATAGCTGAGAAGGGTTCCTTTTTGGGAGACGAACACGGTGGGGGTAGTAGTGGGAAGATGGGCGCGACGGGTGAGGTACCCATCCAATTGAGTGTGCGCCGTCTCGTGAAGTGGTACCAGGCGGGATTTGCGGAACTTGGTCTCTCGGATAATTAGCCCGTCATCGGTGACATCTTCAAGCGTCAGTGCCAGGGCTTCGGAGCTGCGCAAGCCGGTCGCCGCCAGCAACGCGAACAGTGTCGTGTAGGTGGCAGGCCGCATCGAGCCTATCGGGCTCAATTGTGCCGCTGCCTTCAGGATCTCAATTATTTCTTCCGTGGTGAAAATATGTGGGGTACGGCGGTTGAACGGTGTGCGCCCGAATGCCTCAGCTGGCGGGATTTGATAACGTTCATCCTCCGCCCGCATAGCCCAGGCGAAACGACGAACTGTGAGCAAGCGGTTACGCCGCTGCTGTGGCGATGGGGCCTGTGCCGCCCAGTTGAGAGCGCATTGCGTGTGGACGACGTCGTAACCTTGAGCCTCAGCAAAGGCAGCGAAGTTCCGCAGCAACCCGTTTTGGACACGGTACTTGAACCCCAGCGCGCGGTGGCGTGCTACGTAGCGTTTGACATCTTCACTCAACATGGCGTGTCCTCCTCTGGCCAGGGCTGAGTGATCGGCTGCAACATGTTCATATCGACCTTGGCATAATGAGCTGTCGTGTCCAGAGACCGGTGACGCAGTACGCTCGAGATGGCATCGAGGGTGGCACCCGCACGCAGCATTGACGTGGCAGCAGAGTGGCGCAGCAGGTTTGCTCCCTTAGAGGGAGGGTTAGCAATGCCGGCACGTGCCAGTGCATTGCGGACAATGCCTGAGACAACTACCGATGAAGTAAACGCCCGGTATGGGGCAGGTACGCACAGAAATAGCTGATCAATAGCCACCGGAGGGCGGCCTTGTTCCAGGTACGCCAGCAGAGCATTGCCGACATCCTGAGGCAAGGGCAACCGGACTTCCCGACGTCCTTTGCCACAGACCCGAAGCGTTCCTTCGCCCCAGTCGACATCTTCCATACGCATGTTGACGATGTCACCCGCACGCAACCCGAGTCGCGCCAATAACAGCAAAATGGCACGATTGCGCAGTCCGCAGCACGTATCTGCATCATAGGCAGTAATCACGCGTTCGACGTCGCCCACCACGAGGTAGCGCGGCAACGTCGAGAGCTTCCATTGTGGGAGTGTCGGCACCGCTGCTTCCAAGCCGGAGCGACATTGGCCTTGTGAGGCCAGAAAGCGAAGGTAAGCGCGCAATGCTGTGGCGAACCCCTGGGCGGTGCCACGACTATATCGAGAGGCTTTGCTCTCAATTGCCTGGCGAACCCCTGCAGCATCATATAGCGCCGGGTTGTTACCGAGCATTGGTAGCAAGGAAATAATCAAGCGTGCGTAGCGATCAATGGTCCGTGTGGAAATACCGCGATGGCGGAGCATCCAATCACTGAACTCCACCACCGATACAGGATGCACATCCTCGGCCTTATTCTGTGCAACATCGACTAAACCTTGTTGGTTCAGATAGTGTACAAATCGCCACACCCGCGCCACATACTTTCGCGATAGCTTCTTGTGTCGGCGACCGCCAGGACACCTGCATCGATGACCAGCAAAGGCGGCAAGCACCTCGGCATTGATATCGCCTATGCCAGCACCCTTGTACTGGAGCCATGTGCCAAAATGGGCAATGGACTGCTGGTAGTTGTCGATACTCAGAGTTGTGTATCCTGCCGAAGCCAGTTCGGCAGCGAAATTATCAATATACGGCCCCAAACATCCGGGAGCCAGAAAGTGAAAGTGAGCTTCGAAGCCTTGCTCTTGGTCAGTCATAGCTTGTCTCCAACCACCGCCGATATAGCGGCTCGTGTAAGAAGCTATAGTTATGCAGAGTCCTGTTTGTCTAGTCCGCGACTAACCTCTTGAGTTTTATACGTTGTCTGAAACAGGCCGCTGCCAGCTGTTCATAACGGACTGCTGCACATAATTTCGGTTATGCGGTGCACCGCATAACCGAAAGTCATTCGATGGTTTGGCGGCCCTGGTGACAAACCATCTCAGGGACAACCCGGCCGGTGGTCAGGGGTTTATCTTTATCAATCGCAAGC
>QILI01000154.1 GCA_003233305.1 Mizugakiibacter sp. | reverse complement strand
GCTTCTTTTGAAGATATGGAGAATTGCTTCATGACAACTTCCCATGGCCCGGTTTTGCTGATCCACGGAGGTGCTGGGGTGATCCAGGCCGATCTTCGCCCGGATCGGCGCGCTACAACCTGCAAGGCCTTGAGTCGGGCCTTGCATGAAGGCTATGCCGTCCTGCGGAAAGGTGGTGCGGCACTTGATGCCGTTACGGCAGCCGTTGTGGTGCTCGAAGATGCCCCCTGCTTTAATGCTGGCAAGGGTGCCGTGTTCACCCATGATGGCCATAACGAGTTGGATGCGGCAATCATGCGAGGGGTTAACCGGGCTGCCGCAGCGATAGCCGGGGTCCGCTCGGTACGTAATCCGGTATTACTGGCGCGTGCGGTCCTGGAGCATTCACCTCATGTGATGCTGATGGGTGAGGGTGCTGAAGCTTTTGCGGCACAGCACGGTCTGCAGCAGGTTGAGCCCGCCTATTTTCATACCGAGGCACGTTGGCAACAGTTGCAGCGGGCATTACAAAATGGGTCACAATCAGCGGCGGGTATTTCTGATCCGCAATGTGCTTATTTTGGAACGGTCGGAGCGGTAGCCCTGGACAGGCATGGTGAACTTGCTGCGGCGACCTCTACAGGGGGCATGACCGATAAGCGCTGGGGTAGGGTGGGTGATTCGCCCATTATCGGTGCCGGAACCTATGCCGATGCCCATTGTGCGGTATCGGGTACGGGCTGGGGCGAGTATTACATTCGTAGTGTCGCGGCCCATGCGATATGTGTACGGGTGGCGGCTGGACAGTCTGTGGAAGCCGCCGCGACGGTGGTTATCAACCAAGAAATCCCGGCCATGGGTGGCAGCGGTGGAGCCATTGTCCTTGGCGTGGATGGATCTTATGCCCTGCCTTTCAATACCGAGGGCATGTATCGTGCTTGGATGAGCGGTGCAGGGATACCGCATGTGGCGATTGGCAATGATGAGGAGAAGCTATGACCGATCATCAGGATACGTCAGCAAGCGCTGCCGACACGGGCCGGATCAATATTGAGGCTGAGCATGGCATTGTTGCCATCGATACCGGGTTTATACGACCGGGCTTCGATGCCAGTCACCTGATTATTGAGAACGGTCATGCGGCATTTGTCGATGCGGGTCTGAATAGCTCGGTACCGGCCCTACTTGATGGCTTGCAACGAAATGGCCTTGAGCGGGAAGCTGTGGACTGGCTGATCCTCACCCATGTGCACCTGGATCATGCCGGGGGGGCCGGGTGTTTGATGGCCGAGTTGCCGCGGGCCCGGGTTTGGATGCATCCGCGTGGGGTACGCCATATGGTCGATCCCAGCGCACTGATGGCCGGTGCTGCAGCGGTCTATGGCATCGAGGAGGTACGCAAGACCTACGGCGAACTGTTACCCATCCCTCCCGAACGTATCGTTGCAGCCCATGATGGTGATGTGATCGAGCTTGCCGGCCGACCTTTCCTGGCTCTGGATACCCCCGGTCATGCCCGCCACCATATCTGCATCCGGGATGAAGCCAGCAACAGTTTTTTTGCCGGCGATACCTTCGGACTTTCTTATCGTGAATTTGATACCCCGCAGGGGCCGTGGGCAATGCCGACCACCACCCCGATCCAGTTTGATCCGGAGGCGTTGTGCCGCTCGATCGAACGCATGCTGGAGTACGCCCCTGCAAGCATGTACCTGACCCACTACAGCCGGATCGGCGAGGTGCAGCGCGTAGCCTCGGAACTGCTACGACAAATCAAGGATTTGGCCCGCATGGCCCGTGAACTGCAGGCCGCACCCCAGCGCCACCAACGACTTTGTGGCGAGCTGCACCGCTATTTCCTGGAACGCCTCAGAGCTCACGGATGCACATTGAGTGAGGCCCAGATCGACCCGCTATTGGCCATGGATATCGAGCTAAACGCGCAGGGCCTGGGCGTCTGGCTGGATCGCTTCGCAAAGTCCTGATTCTAGGCCGGGACAATCCCGGGTTTGACCGAAACCATGAGGTCGATAGGCCGCGCCCGGCAATGAAGCGATCAGAAGTGTCCGACGTAATGAATAACGCCCTTGTTATCCACGCGGACAATATCGCCCCAACGTACGTTGCCCGCGTTCTTGGCCCGAATTCTAAGAGTTTCACCATTGGCCATACGTACACGGATTTCGTAGTCGAGGTTCTCCCGGGAGCGGCCAATCCGGTTGCCGGCATAGCCGCCACCGATGGCCCCGGCAATCGTAGCCAGGGTCTTGCCCCGGCCGCCACCGACCTGACGGCCGAGCAGACCACCGAGTACCCCACCAATGATGGTCCCGGCGACTTTATGATCGGCGCTACGGGTCTGGATGACATCAACCTGCACAACTTTGCCGCAATCAGTGCAACGTACCCAATAGGCCCCGTGACGGAGCATAACGTTGCCAGCCAGGGTCGTGGCACTGATCAGCATGGCTGAAACGAAAACAAGTATCAGTATGGATTTGTGGTTCATGATCGGACCTCGGACCAAGTACACAGTGGGAGTACAGCATACTGCCAAGGCTAACCTTTGGGGTGAGTCACAGTTGAATAGGATGGGTTGCAGTAAGGGCAGCAGAAAGTTCGGGTTGGATTGGGTGGTTCATGACCCTGATCCACTCACTCACTCAAATATTTTGCTTCGGCCGACTTAGCCACGCGACCAGATGGGCAACCCAGCGGCGTGGGGTGAAGCGTACGCTGGCTACGAGTATCCGGTTGAAGAGGCCCGGTATCGCAACACGTTTACCCTTGAGCATAGCCCGGTAACCGGCTTCAGCCACTTCGCGTGCGTCCATTTCGGGTAAACGAAGCAGCCCGGAACGCTCCATACTGGCGGCATGTTGGAAGCCCGAACGGGTCAGGCCGGGACAGAAAGCGGTGACCCGTACTCCATCTCCGGCAAGTTCCTCGGCGATGGCCTCACTGAAGGACAGCACATAGGCCTTGCTCGCATAGTAGACCGCCATATAGGGCCCGGGCTCGAAGGCCGCGGTCGAGGCGACATTGAGGATATGGCCCTTACTTTCACGCAGGTCGGGTAGAAACGATTTGGTCAGCTCCGTGAGTGCCAGTACATTCAGGTGCAGCAGATCCCGCTCGTGTTGCAGAGGGGTGTCGGTAAACAAGCCATAGACCCCCACTCCGGCATTGTTGACCAGTACACTGAGACGCAGACCGTGCTCACGCACCGTGGTGACCACGGTTTCCACCGCGCCAGCTTGGGACAGGTCGATGGCAATAGGACGTATCCGAATGTCATATTGCTGCGCCCAGTCGTGGGCGAGTTGGGACAGAACCTCAGCATTACGTGCGACCAGCACTAGATCGTAGCCGTCCCGAGCCAGCAGTTCCGCCAAGTGCAGACCGATACCGCTGGTGGGGCCGGTGATCAGGGCAACAGGACGTTCGGACATGGCATTTCTCCTAACGCATTGAAGGATGCTCACAACACGAACCCCAGCCTGTAGCGCATCAGGTTCCAGGTCAAGTGCATGATGTAGATAATGCATGATGTAGGTAACGCCCGGAATTACGCGTCACCTAGAGTGCAGTGAGTGATAAGGAGTTGAATCTCGGTGGGTGATGCAGAACCATAGGGAACCTCTAAAAACCTACTGCGCGAACCGCTTGTAGTGTCGGGTACTCGTTCGCTCCTCGCCTATCACCTTGATAGGTCTCGCCGCGCACTCCGCGACGCCTTGCACTCGACCCGCTCGTGACGGTTTTGAGAGGTTCCCC
>QILI01000087.1 GCA_003233305.1 Mizugakiibacter sp. | reverse complement strand
GGGCGAGCCGCCCATGGATTGGTCGCTTCCTGCGCTGCAGGAATCCCCGTAGAACGGTAGGGATTAACCGAAATCGATGCTCTGTCAGGTTTCCTATGATTACATAGTGCCGAAGAACTAACGTAACTTGGGTGGAACGTGCGCATCATCCAGGACGCAGCACCCTCTGATCGAGGTTCTATTGCCCTGCGGACTGTATTTAAGCCCTTTTTCACGCTGCATTCAGAATGCAAAGGAAGGTAACTGATTGCAGTCAAAGCACTTTTTGAATTGTACGGAAATTGTAAAGATAACCCCCTTGTATATCTTCAAAACTCTGACGTAGGCTAATAGCGACGGAACTCACAACAGGACGTGAACGTGTCGGACCAGAGACCCTCAGAGACCCTCAGAGACCCTCAGAGACCCTCGAGAACCCTCAGAGCAAGGTAAGTCTATTTCGCCGTGAAGTACTGGCCGCGCAGCAGCAGTCGGCCCTGGGCAGCATCCATCTGGCGACCCCGCTTGCGCACTGGATCATCTCCGGTTTCGTCGCTCTGTTTGCCATCAGCCTGGTGGCCTTTCTGTACTTCGGTCACTACACCCGCCGCGCCACGGTCTCCGGTGAGTTGGTTCCCAATGCCGGATTGATCACCCTCAGCGCCACCCGTCGGGGCCTGGTCAGCCGCATTCTGGTCCACCAGGGCGAGCAGGTGACACATGGCCAGCCGCTGGTGGAATTTGACCAGCCCCTGGACAGCACCACTCTCGGCAACACCCACGCCATCATTCTGGCTCAGTTGCAAGCCCAGCGGACCGGCCTCGAAGCAGATCTGGTGACGCAGCGGCAACTGGCCGCTAGCCGGCGCCAGGATTTGCGTGAGCGCATCGCTTCCCTGACCGCGCAACAGGTGCAGATTGAAGGCCAACGCAGCTTGCAACAGCAAGAGGCCCGGCACCTGCAGGCCCTGCTGGCTCGCATCGAGCCGCTGGCGGGCCAGGGCTATGTCTCGACCCTGGAGCTGCAGCGGCAGCAAACCAGCACACTCAATGCCCAGGTGCAAGTCAAGGCCTTGCAACGCCAGCAACTGGATATCACCCAGCAACGGGCGGCTGCCCGCCAGAACCTGGCGCAGATTGCGCTTAACCTGGCCTCGACCCAGACTGCCACGCGCAGCAGGCTGGCCGATATCGAGCAGGCGCTGGCGCAAAATGCCGCCCAGGCCTCATGGCTGCTGCGCGCACCCCGGGCTGGACTGGTTTCGGCCCTACTCATCCATGCCGGGCAGGCCGCTACCCCGGGACGGCCCTTGCTGGCTTTGCTGCCGAAGGGTTCGAAACTGGAGGCCCAATTGCTGGTACCCAGTCAGGCGGTCGGCTTTATCCGCCGGGGCGAACAGGTGGTATTGCGCTATCGGGCCTACCCCTACCAGAAGTTCGGCCAGCACTACGGTAGCGTGGCCGAGGTCTCGCGCAGTGCCCTGTCGCCACGGGAAGCACAAAGTCTGCTGGGCCGGCCAGTGGCCCAGCCACTGTACCGGGTCATCGTGCAGCTGGATCGGCAACACCTTGAGGCCTACGGCCGACCCGCGCGCCTAATGCCAGGGATGGCCCTCAGTGCCGACATTCTGCTGGATCGGCGCCGTCTGATCGAATGGGTGATCGAACCGATGGTCGGCTTTGGCCGTCGGCTGCTGGGCGCGCCCTCGCCCACCCACGGTGAAGTGCACGCATGAATGCCGCTGTGTCCGTACTTGACGGTCTGCGCTTTGGCTGGCGCCAGCGCCTGCCAACGGTGCTGCAAACCGAGGCCGCTGAATGCGGGCTGGCCTGCCTGACCATGATTGCGCGCTACTACGGTCATGACATCGATCTGGCCAGCCTCAGACGCCGGGCCTCGATGTCACTCAAGGGCGCCGATCTTGCTCGAGTGATCGAAATCGCCGGTCGGTTGGACTTCGACTCCCGGCCGCTAAAGCTGGAGCTGGAAGAGCTGCCGCAACTGCAGGTGCCGTGCATCCTGCATTGGAATCTGAATCACTTCGTGGTCCTGAAACGCGCCCACCGCAAGCACCTTGAGATTCACGATCCAGCCCGGGGCGAGCTACGCCTGAGTCTGGCCGAGGCCTCCAAACACTTCACCGGGGTGGCCCTGGAATTGTCACCCAAAGCCAACTTCACCAAGCAGAAAACCCGCGAGCGCATTTCACTGCGCGCGCTGACCGGCGAGGTCCACGGTCTAAAGCGGGCCCTGCTGCAGATCTTCCTGCTAGCGTTGGGGTTGGAAGTATTGGTGCTGATGGGCCCGTTTTACATGCAATGGGTCATCGACCAGGTACTGGTCTCCGCCGATCGCAATCTGCTGACCCTGCTCGGTATCGGCTTTCTGTTACTAACCGTGTTCCAGGTCGGGGTCACGGCGATGCGCTCCTGGGCCATCACCTGGATCAGCGCCCTGCTCAGCGTGCAATTGGTCTGCAACCTGTTTGTGCATCTGTTACGCCTGCCCCAGGACTATTTTGAGAAACGCCATATTGGCGATGTGGTCTCCAGCTTCGGCTCGGTACAAACCATTCAGCGCACCCTGACCACCCAGTTCGTCGGGGCCATCCTCGATGGTCTGATGTCGATCCTGACTTTGGTATTGATGGCCTTCTACAGCATCAAGCTGAGTGCCTTGGTACTGGGCGCGTTCGTACTCTACGCCCTGCTGCGTTTGAGCATTTTCACCCCCTTACGCCGCGCCACTGAGGATCACATTATTTATGCCGCTCGCCAGCAGAGTGATTTACTCGAATCCATTCGTGGCATCCAGCCCCTGAAACTGGCCAATCAGCAAGATCAGCGTCGCGGCCGCTATGCCAATGCCCTGGTCGATACCACTAACCGGGAATTGCGCTTGCAACGTCTGGGCATTGCCTTTCATGGTGGCAACGGCCTGATCTTCGGCATCGAGCGGGTGGTGTTGATCTGGCTGGCGGCGAGCATGGTGCTGGCCGGCACCTTTTCGGTCGGCATGTTGGTGGCCTTTGCCGCCTATGCCGGACAGTTCACCCAGCGTGCTGCCGGCCTGATCGACAAGTGGAACGACTTTCGCATGCTCGGCCTGCACGCCGAGCGGGTCGCCGATATTGCCCTGACCCCGGTGGAGACCCATCTGGATGCAAGTTATGACGGCCCCCTTCCTGCCGCCGGGCTCGAAGTACGCCACCTCAGCTTTCGCTATGCCGAAGGCGAGCCGTGGATTCTGCACGATTGCAGCTTTTGTATTGAGCCTGGAGAAAGCGTGGCCATCGCCGGGCCTTCCGGCAGTGGCAAAACCACCCTGGCCAAATTGGTTGTCGGCCTACTCGAACCGAGCGAGGGAACGATTCTGTTTGGCGGCATCGAGCTGCATAAGCTGGGCCTGGCACGCTACCGCAGTGTCACGGCGGCGGTGATGCAGGATGACAGCCTGTTTGCTGGCTCTATTGCCGACAACATCGCCTTTTTCGATCCCGATGCCACCCCGCTCAAGGTCGAAGCCGCCGCCCGACTGGCCCAGGTCCACGACGAAATTGCCGCCATGCCCATGGGTTATCAGAGCCTGTCGGTGACATGGGCTCCAGTCTTTCCGGTGGCCAGAAGCAGCGCGTACTACTAGCCCGTGCTCTGTATCGACGCCCCAAGCTGCTGGTACTCGACGAGGCCACCAGTCATCTGGATATCGACCGCGAACGGCAGATCAATGTCGTCATCAAAAGAATGAAGTTTACCCGGCTGGTGCTCGCGCACCGCCCGGAAACCCTGGC
>QILI01000157.1 GCA_003233305.1 Mizugakiibacter sp. | reverse complement strand
AAAAGGCGCTGTACGCCCGGCGCCTGCTGCTGTCCGGCCGGCAGGTGCCGGAGGTCTATGCTACTGAAGTGGCCCGCGAGCACGCGGATACCTCCATCGCCGAGTTGGACAAGGAGATCGAGAATCTCCTGTTCGAGACCCGGGTACGCAAGGAAGTGGTCTCGAACACGATCGCGACATTGCTCCAGCGTGCTGCAGCCAGACGGCAAGCATCCCTGAATACTCCTGGGGTGCCTACGATTGACCCTCGCCCCCTGAGCAATGGCCGCGTTCCATAACGGGGTTACTTTGCGCCGGCGCTGGTTCTTTCTGATGACCCTACTGGCGTTTGTCTTGGCGTTGGTTACCGGTGGCATCCTCTGGCATTCCGTCGCGACGTCTTCCGTGGTTGCGATCCAAACCCGAGTCGACGCCTTTAAGCCGGTCTTCACCGAAATTCGGCTGATCGTGATTGCTCTGGTGGCTATAGCCTGGCCATTAGTGATAAACAATCTACATCGCTGGGGACGGATCAATGATGCAGAGGCAACGACGCTGCTAGCCTCACGCTGGCGCATCGTGACCTGGCTCGTAGTGGTCGAACTGATGTTAGGCCAGAACCTCCTCGGTCAGGTAGTGGCCGTGTTGCAGGGAAGTAGGGCATGACCGTCGACAGCTATCTCGAACTCTTCACCACACTGTTCGGCTGGACCTTCTATGGCATCCTATGGGATGTCCTGCTCGGCACGGGTATCGTGTTCTTGCCGTTTCTTGGCATCTTGATCGATAACTGGCGTGAACCAGCTGAGGGCGGTGAGTTCGGAAGCGTTACCGGGCTGTCACTGCGCCGCATGGAACTGGAACTCTTCATTGCGCTGTTGGTGGTCGTACTGGCTGGGCAGCCGGCGGCATTGACGCCGCTCAACGCGGCTGCCCTTAACTACACACCACCACCGACGCTAATCGATCCAACTCCACCAACGGCTACGGTTGCGGCACCCCAAAGCACCTATGGTTCCACCGGGTTCACGGGGTCGCCGGCGACAGTGAACATTCCGGTGTGGTGGTATGCCGTGCTTTCGATGACCTCCGGGTTTAATCATGCGGTGGTTGAAGGTCTTCCGAGTTCAACCGACATGCGCACCTATGAACAGCAGGCACGGCTTGCCACTATTGCCGATCCGCGCCTTCGTCAAGAAGTCAGTGACTTCTTCAGCCAGTGTTACATTCCGGCGCGATCGAAGTACCAGGCCGAGCGTCCGGCCACCGCCGCAGTTAACACCTTGTTGACGACATACGGGTCAGATGATCCCGGCTGGATGGGTTCCCATGTCTATCGCAATACGGCCAGCTACTACGATACCCTGCGCCCGACCACGCAGATTGCTGGCTGGGCCTACAATGCAGCGCGCGACACCGAATATGACCCCGCAGCGCCACCGGCATGGGGCAAGCCCTTCTGTAAGGAGTGGTGGGAAGACGGTTCGATTGGCCTACGGGAAAAGTTGATTAACGAGGCCGATGCCACGTCGGCAGGTTTTTCTGGACTGGTTGTTGCTGTAGCTCCGGCCCTGGCCAGCGAAAAGCAAAACGATGCCGTCGCCAGGACTGTTCTGACCAACTCTCCCCCGACGTGGTCGAACAATGATCTCGTGGCCTACAACTCAGGTAGCACGGGTTTACTGAATACGGTAGAGAATGTTGCCAAAGGCGGGCTGGCATCGGGTGGTGTATTGGTGGCATCAGCACTGTTTTCCGTCACCATGACCGCCGTCCTCCAGGCGCTTCCAATGGTGCAGGCCGTGCTCCTGCTCGGCATCTATGCTTTGCTTCCCATGGTCGTGGTGCTATCGCGCTATTCCATATCCATGATGGTTGTCGGCGCCATGGCGATTTTCACCGTAAAATTCTGGAGCGTGCTCTGGTATTTGGCGCTGTGGGTCGATCAGAATCTCATTCAGTCCATGTACCCGGATGTGAATATTTTCCTGCAGATCTTCGCCAACCCGGGTGAGCACGACACCAAGCGCATGCTACTCAATATGATCACGACCAGTCTCTATTTGGGGCTTCCGCTGGTGTGGAGCGGGATGATGGCCTGGGCAGGTGTGCATGTAGGACGATCCATTGAGGCTGCGACCAGCCCACTTCGAAGTCCTGCCCAGGATGCAGGTCGCCAAGGGGGTTCAATCGGAAAAGCAATGCTATCGAAGGGGGCTCGTCGCTAATCGCGCTCGTACCAGCCTGCTGGATCACTTCCATCGTCGAACTTACCAGTTCGGTGGTTCATAATGCCACCGCGAATTGAGTTGCTCAGCTTATCGTTCGCCGGTGTGGTTCGAGCGCTGTCGGCGAGAAGCCTTACGGTCCCCACTAAGAATCTTAGTACGAGTCGAGCTACTGTAAGTAGGACTCCAGCCAGATGTTTGAAAAAATTGTTCATCTTGTCGTTCTACCCATACAGTTTAATAAACAAGCTCCAAAAATACTTTGTGGTTCCATCATGCGCCGATTCTTTGGCGCTGCCTTGTCAGGAATGAGCTATTCCCCGTTCATGGACTCATTGTAGCCATTATCGTTCCCAATACCTCAATCCTTAGTACACTAGGCGAAAATATATCTGGAGTTAGACGCGTCAAGTGAAGCAATTTAATTGGCAGAAGAGGCATACGGGATTAGCGAATGTGCATGACTCCCAGCCACTTGGTGACTTATTGCATGGTGACGAGACCCACGTTTGGGGCGATTCGGCCTATACCAGACAGAAAAAACTGTAGTATGAACAGGCACCGAACGCGAAAGACTTCACCCAGAAAAAAGGTAGCCGTTGCCGCAAACTGACTGAAGCTGAACACTCGGCGAATCGATACAAGTCGAAAAGCCGTTCGCGGGTTGAGCATGTGTTTGGGGCGAGTAGCGAATTACTCAATCTATTCTATAAGCTACCCAGATCAGGCGATACAGATCACTATGGTTTTCGCCCATGATTCATATTCTAAGCACAGCGATGAGCGTAGTCGAATAATGAGCAGTCGCGAACTAATCTACGAAAAATAGTTGTCTATATTGAAAAGTTGGGTGAATCTTGGAGAGCTAAATGAAAAGTACGTTAAAAAATATACTGTTGTTAGTTTTGTTGATTACCTCGGTGTCTTCGTTCGGTCTTACGACAACATTTAAAGGAGAGGAGCTACGTATAAATCTGGTGGGGCAATCATCGGTTTTATTTTCTAACGAAGATGGCTCGAAGGAAACTAAATCGGCGGCAATGTATAAAGGATTGCCTTTCAACGCTCCTGTAAAAATTGAAGATTATGCGTGGGTGCTTAGAGTTGATGAAGCGTATTCATTTAAAAATAAAATTACCATAGACGTACAGGATACTGATGGAGTTGTTATTCGTCCAGAAAATGATAGCATCGTGCGCGTTCGACAAAAGATTAGTGGTGGCAGCATGATCATGCACCCGCTTACTCGAGCAATAAACGTGGTGTGGAAGTTCAAAAGCATTGGTCAACAATTTGTAACTACTGAGTATACATACACAGTCAAAATGGAAGGTGCTACAGTTTCTTTTACCAAAGACGGCGTGATTACCAAAGGCTTTAACAAGGAACCCCGACCGGGATTTGTAAGATATATTCGTAAGCTAATTAAATATCTTGAAGATGACGATGCGGATATAAGAAAGGAAGCATCGCAGCGATTGAAAATACTTTCAGGTACTGAGCTAGGTATAGATGAATGGCACTTAATTAAGCCAAAGCACTTCAGTGAAGCAGAGGCAATTAATTGAAACAAAAGGAGAAGACTGGCAGGAACGGGT
>QILI01000048.1 GCA_003233305.1 Mizugakiibacter sp. | reverse complement strand
GTGGGTATTCCAATCGATCCAGAAGTTCGAGGAATATGGTTGGTTTTACCCGGAGCAATGCACCTGACTCATCCACAGGAGTAGATGGTTGTTCGGATGCCTTGTCGCTATCCATGGAATCCGACATTGCACTCTCCAGTAAAATCGAGCCTATATCCCAGTTGTAGCAAAAATCACGCCAAACCCTCTTACTTTGAGTTTAAATGCATATAAAGTTTATTACAAACAATCACTTGGAGAAACAAGTTTTCCACTTGAAGAAAAAATATTTACGTAAGATTAATCTTACATGACAGAATTTGTCAGTTATAGACAAATTCTGTCAGTTTGTTACTGGGGTGTCTTTTATCGGTCGTCAAACGGATTTCAAGGCCGCGTTTCGTCCTGGACAGTTACATCATTGACCAAGTGATCTACCGTATTTTGAGTCCACGTAAGGAATTGTCGTGTTCGACGACACAACTCTTGCTAACCCTTTATACCTTTCCCAACGTATAAGTTTAGTCAGCCCACCTCATGTGCAACGATAGATAGCGTTCTGATTGCTGCAAGCACCCAAAACGCCCCCTTTTCATTCTTCGGAACCGACATTATGAGCACAACCGCAAAGCAGTGGCCACGACCTCGTCACTTCGACCGTAACCTGATCGTGATTGGCGCCGGAGCGGCCGGGCTGGTCAGCGCCTACATCGCGGCCGCAACGCGCGCGAAGGTGACCTTGATCGAAGAAAAGGCACTGGGCGGCGATTGTCTCAACACCGGCTGCGTTCCGTCCAAGGCCCTGATTCACGCTGCACGCCAAGTGATCCAGGCGCGTCGCGCCCAAGCGTTGGGCATCGATACAGGTACGATAGTAATTGACTTTCCTGCGGTCATGGACCGGGTGCAGCACACCATCAGCCGGGTCGCGCCCCACGATTCGATCCAACGTTACCGCGAACTGGGAGTCGATGTGCGTTTGGGTCACGCCCGGATCGTATCGCCGTGGCAAGTGACAATCGACGGTCAGGTGCTGAGCACCCGCGCCATTGTCATCGCTACCGGCGCAGAACCGTTCGTCCCCCCTATTCCGGGGCTGGCCGAAGCCGGTTATCTTACCTCCGATACGGTGTGGACATTGCGCGAAAAACCGCGCCGCATGCTGGTGCTGGGCGGTGGTCCGATCGGTTGCGAACTGGCGCAGGCCTTTGCTCGGCTGGGAGTCAGCGTCACCCAGGTGGAAATGGCCGAACGCCTGCTCCTGCGTGAAGACGATGAGGTTAGCGAATTTGTCGCCGAGCGCTTGCGCGAAGACGGAGTCGAGGTGCGCACCGGTCACCAGGCGATCGCCGTCGAGCAGCATAGCGCCGATGGCAAGGTACTGATTTGCAAACACCAGGGCAATGAGAGACGGCTGGATTTCGATGTCATCCTGGTGGCCATCGGACGCAAACCGCGAATAGGGGGCTACGGGCTCGATACGTTAGGTATTCCCGTGCAACAGAACGTAGTCAAAACCAATGCCTATCTCCAAACGCTGTATCCGAATGTCTACGCCTGCGGTGATGTTGCCGGACCGTATCAGTTCACTCACACCGCCGCGCATCAGGCATGGTATGCCACAGTGAATGCCCTGTTCGGCCAATTTCACCGATTCCGCGTCGATAATTCAGTGATTCCTGCCGTAACCTTCGTCGATCCGGAGGTAGCCCGGGTCGGTCTCAACGAGCGCGAGGCCCACAAGCTCGATATCGAATACGAGCTTACCCGCTATGAACTGAGCAATCTGGACCGCGCCATCACCGAAAGTGCCACGCAGGGTTTCATCAAGGTGCTGACCGTGCCCGGAAAGGATCGCATCCTGGGAGCTACCATCGTAAGCGCGCATGGCGGCGAACTGCTGGCCGAGTTTACACTCGCCATGCGCTACAAACTGGGACTGAACAAACTGCTAGGCACCATTCACGCCTATCCCACCTGGACCGAGGCTAATAAATACGTTGCCGGCATCTGGAAACGCGCGCATGCACCCGAACGTCTGCTACGCTGGATAGCGCGTTATCACCGTTGGCGCCGGGGCGGAGACCCTTCATCCGAAGCAACCACCGAACGCAGGGAGACCGGCACATGACTCAAGCTGCGCCAGCGCTGTCCGCCGATGACCTGACGCCGTTCACCCATACGCTGTACAAACACCGGCTCACCCTACCGCGCACATCACTGGAGATTTTGCAAATTAACGTTGGCAAGCTATGCGATTTGGCGTGCCGTCACTGTCATGTCGAGGCCGGACCCAAGCGCACTGAAATTATGCAATGGCCTACGGTCAGTCGACTGCTCGAATTACTGGCCCATGCACCGCAGGTGCATACGGTGGACATCACCGGCGGGGCCCCCGAGCTCAACCCACACTTCCGCACGCTGGTTCGTGAAGCACGGGCACTGGGGAAACAGGTAATCGATCGCTGCAACCTCACTGTGTTATTCCGACCCGGCCAGGCCGACACTGCCGAATTCCTGGCCGCCCAGGGCGTCAAGGTCGTCGCTTCTTTACCCTGCTACACGCAGGCCAATGTAGAAAAACAGCGTGGCCTGCATGTATTCGATCCGAGTATTCGGGGGCTGCAACGGCTCAACGCATTGGGTTACGGCCGTGCCGATTCCGGCCTCGAACTGGATCTGGTGTACAACCCATTGGGCGCATCGCTGCCGCCGTCGCAGACCGCACTACAAGCGACCTATCGTCAGGAATTATCCGAACATTACGGTATCGTATTCAACCGGTTGTTCACGATCACCAATATGCCTATCAAACGTTTCCTGCACCAGCTCAATCTGGAAGACCGCTATGAAAGTTACATGCAAACCCTACTTGAGGCGTTCAATCCGCAAGCAGCCGAAGGCGTGATGTGTCGCAATCTGCTTTCGGTGAGCTGGGATGGACAGTTATACGACTGCGATTTCAACCAGGCACTGGAGTTGCCGCTGGGTAATCGCCACCGCAGTCTGTGGGACATCGAGACACTGGACGAGATCAATGCGGGACACATCGCCTTCGGAGACCATTGTTACGGCTGCACAGCCGGTGCAGGCAGCTCCTGCGGCGGTGCCCTGACATGAACGTCCAGGCACTACCCCATGCCTGATCCCGACACATCCGCAGCCGTCCTGCTGTCCGTCATCGTGCCGCTCGCACCCGAGGAGACCGAAGTCGAAGAACTGCTGGAACAACTGACGGCCTTGCCACCCGGCAGTGAAGTCATTGTGATCCGGGCGGATAATTCGCCTGAATTGTCCCCGACAACCTGGCCCGACACACTGGTCTACCGTGAATACACCCACACCGCCGGGCGCGCACAACAATTGAACCGGGGTGCCCGCGTCGCCAGCGGTCACTGGCTGTGGTTTTTGCACGCCGATTCGCGCCTGATGCGCTCTACCCTACCTGCTCTGCAACGTTTCATCGCCGGGCGTAAAGATGCGCTTGGCTGGTTCGAACTCAGATTCCGACAGGATGGCCCGCGTCTTGTCATGCTCAATGCCATCGGAGCCAACCTGCGCGCACATTGGCTGGGCTTGCCATTCGGCGACCAGGGTCTGGTGCTACCCCGACCCTGTTTCGAGGCCATTGGCGGATTCGATGAAAACGTGCCGTGCGGAGAAGATCATCTGCTGGTATGGGCCGCCCGTCGCGCCGGTCTGCCGCTGCGGCCTCTGGGCGCTCCCTTGCAAACCAGCGCCCGCAAATATAGCCGCCACGGCTGGCTGGCCACCACCTTCAAGCACTGGCGCCTGACCGCGGCTCAAGCCTGGCCGGAATGGCGGCGTAACCGGCGAACTCCGCCATGAGTACGGCCATCGCCATCTTTGTAAAAACACCGAATCTATCGCCGATCAAGACCCGCCTGGCCGCCGATATTGGCACCTCTGAAGCAATGCATTTTTACCGTCTCGCCGCCGCCGCTACAGGGGAAGTGCTCAG
>QILI01000051.1 GCA_003233305.1 Mizugakiibacter sp. | reverse complement strand
GCACAACGCGTTTCTGAAAGAACTTGGATTATCGCCACTGCCGGCGCAGGCTGAGTCGCCGACGGAAAACTCGGAGTAGCAGGATTGTTTGTCTCGCGTCAATTACTTTGTCCGGTTTCGCGACAAAAAAGGGGCGGAGGGAATTAAGTCGTCCATGCGGTCCGATCAGAGTGCGGAGGGCTTACGACTTGGCCGGCCGCGCGACCTTACCGCGACCGGGCGTTCGCTCGAGCATGGCCTGGAACTTGACGTCTCCGAGCACGCGTTCCTGCTGCAGGTGGTCTCGGATCAGACTGAGCTCTTCATTATTGATACCCAGGCGCAGCCACGCTCGGTAGGGTTCAGCCCGGCGATCTGGATTACAATCGATGCCCAAGTAGACGAAGTGCGGCGTTACCAAGTCATCGAGATAGTGATTGAGGTTGGCGTCGGTCGTTGTCAACAATGTTGTCCGCTCTTTCATGCGGCGAGTTGCAAGCTTCAGGGTAACGATTCGGCCTGCTTGTCCGGGTTGAGCCAGACAGTACCCGTCGGTTCCCCGTTGCCTCGCGCTTCACCGAGGAGGTCTCATATCCAGCCATGACGGATTGCGTTATATAACGGATATCGTTATGGTTGTGTCGTGATCAAGAACTTTGCTGACATGGAAGCGGAGAAGGTCTGGGGTGGAGTTCCTTCGCGGCGGTTGCCGGCTGATATCCAGCCCGTGGCACGACGCAAGTTGCGTATGCTCAACAATGCCTTCAGCCTGGATGATCTGCGAGTTCCACCGGCCAACCAGCTGGAGGCGCTCAAAGGCAACCGAAAGGGCCAGCACAGCATCCGGATTAACGGTCAATGGCGCATCTGCATTCGCTGGATTGACGGTGATGCCCACGACGTAGAAATCTTTGATTACCACTGACACCAACAAACGAGTCGATCATGAAAACCCTACCCAATATCCATCCCGGTGAAGTCCTACTTGATGAGTTTCTGGCTCCCATGGGGATCAGCCAGAATGCACTGGCGCGTGCCACCGCTGTGCCACCTCGCCGGATCAATGAGATTGTGCTCGGCAAGCGGGGTGTATACTGCTGTGCGTCTTGCGGCGGCGCTGGGTACTAGCGAGCGATTCTGGCTTGGACTGCAGGATGATTTCGATCTGGAAGAAGCGCATCGCGTGCTCGGCAAAGCGGTTGATGGGATCGAGCGGATCGCAGCGTGAAAATATCGAGAAATCCCATAGCGCCTCAAAAAACCGTAGGAAGAATTGTAATATTCTTGCCGACCGACGTAGACCAAAGCCCGTGGCAAGACCGCCCCCCTTTCATATTGAATTTTCCAAGAGCTAGGTCAGAGCCGAATGGCACTTGCTTAAGCGGCAACGATCTGGCGACACATGCCCCCCTGCACGAACCGCAAGAACTGAAGAATCGGTTCAGAGCACCTTATTTCAGGTTTATGGCAGATGGCCGTTCGGATGCCATTCCTTAGTCAGCTTACAGGTCAGGTCCCGCCACTTACTAAACTTCGGCATCCAGTATCCTTTGTAAACCTGTTTCAGGTGGACTACACGATTTAACGGCTAACGAGGCATTCCAGCAGACCCAAAAAACGTGTCGCTGAATTTCACCGCTTAGCTCTGACTTTAAGGCCAATATTTCAGGTCGAATCTACAAGAACTACAGCTAGCTCGGAGACATTGTGGCAAGACAATCATACGGGCAGACTTGGTGGGGTAAGCAGTGGCTGCAGGCCCTTACCCAAATTGACTATGACAATCGTTTGCCGCGGGGGCGCACGTATGCCAACAAGGGTGCGGTGAAGAGACTGGAGATCCATGACGGGGTTATTTCCGCTAAGGTGCAAGGATCACGTTCCAGAGCTTATGCAGTACGGGTCAGTGTGCCGTCGATTTCCAGCAAGAAGGCCAAGAGCTTGCTGGATGCGCTGGCTTCCTCTCCGATCGTTATTGCCAGGATGCTTAACCGCGAATTAGACCCCACGGTGCTCGACCAAGCTCGACAACTCGGCATTGCGGTGTTCCCGAGCCAGTGGCAGGATCTCGATATGCACTGCTCCTGCCCCGATTGGGCGGTGCCGTGCAAGCACCTGGCAGCGGTGATTTATCTTGTCAGTCGGGAAATCGACGGCAATCCTTTCTTGGTGTTTTCTCTACGTGGGATCGACCTGACCCGTGCGCTAAAAAAACACCACGTCGCCATTGAGCGGGAGGCCGAGGCCGTATTGCCCAGTGTGAAGGAACTGCTGGACCTACAGGGGGGTTCGGCGCGGCAGGCTTCTGCCGTCTTCATGGAAGGCCCCATCAAGGCTCTGGATGTCCTGGATTTCACGACTCTTCCAGAATTGGCTACCACGCTGGTGAGTGCCCTTCCGGCCAAGCCGGCTTTCTACACGCATGGTGATTTCCGTACTTTTTATGAGCAGATGCTCAAGCGTATCGGGCGCGCCGCTCGTCATGAACTGGAAGGTGATTTCAAGCACAAGCATTTGCAAACCAGGCCATTCCATCCCGCAGACATGCCACAGATCGAAATTGATACACACTATCAACACGTGGTGTCCGGGATGGCCGACTTGGCGGACTGGGATGCCGTGTTGCACGCTTTGGCACAGACAGCGGTCGCGGATCTTCCGAATTTGCAACCGCGGGTAGCGGTACTCCACCATGTTCGCTTGGCAGCGTTGCATCTGCTGGTACGCGGTGCCGTCATTCCCCATCTGTTCGCGATCAACAAAGCGGATGTTGGCCTGCGGTGGCTGCCGGCTATCCATGATGAGGTTGTTCGCAATCTTATGTCCCGTTTAGCCGAAGCGCTTCCAGCCGGGCTGGTGGTCTGTAAATCGGCTCACAAGCAAGGGTCGTTGACGCTGGCGGTACAGGCCGAGGTACTGTGCTCGTTGGTACTCAATTACTATATCCGGCAATACAGCGAGCGGACCCGATCCGATGGTGACAAGATCGCCAGGCTGTTCTTCACGACCGGATGCGCGACCTTCGACGGTCCCGGTGAAGGTTCGATTGCTGCGGGAATTCAGGTTTGGCTGTCGCGCTTTCATCTGGCCCGACACAGCCATTCGCCGGTGCTTTGGTTAGAGGAGAGCGAGCGTTCGGATGAGTTTGCTTTGTCACTTGCTGTCGAGAATCGGGCAACGCCCCTGGAGCGGCCGACCCCACTGTCCAGGGTGATCTCCGATCGGGGCTGGGAGACCAAGCGCTTTGGGGTACTGCAAACGGCCGCCTTGTTGTGCGAATTTATCCCCCCGCTAAACGCTTACCTCAGTGCAGGAGCAGGGCAGCCGATGCCCATTACTGCCGCAGAATTGCCGCCCTTGCTATTTGACACCTTGCCGATCATTCGCTTGCTGGGGATTCGTGTGGTGTTGCCCAAGGCGCTGGATAGACTGCTGCGCCCGCGCCTCTCGTTACAAGTCTCGGCCAAGGCTCGTGACACCGGCAGTTTCCTGAATATCAACGATGTGTTCGCCTTCGACTGGAAGGTTGCCCTGGGTGGACGACTGCTCAGCCGCGCCGAGTTCGAAAAGTTACTCAGGAATGCGACCGGCATCATTCGCTTCAAGGGCGAATACGTCTATCTTGATCCGCAAGAAGTTGAGCGCTTGCAGGCGCAACTGCAAAAGTCACCGTTTTTATCAGGTACGGAGCTGCTGCGTATTGCGCTGGCCGAAGAATACCTGGGCTCTCCGGTACGACTGGACACGGCCACCCGGAAGATTATCCGTGACTTGACCGACATCGGCGAAGTCGGCATACCGCAACATCTCAATGCGACCTTGAGGCCTTATCAGCAGAGGGGTTACGCATGGTTGTACCGCAATGCCTGCACCGGCTTGGGGAGTGTCATTGCTGATGACATGGGCCTTGGCAAGACCGTGCAGGTGATTGCCATACTCCTGAAACTCAAAGAAGAAAACAGGCTCGTCGAGGCCAAAGCCATGGTGGTAGTGCCAACCAGTTTGCTAAGCAACTGGCAAAAGGAGATTGCCCGCTTTGCACCGACCCTGACCACGGCAATTTATCATGGTACTCAGCGGAAATTAGCGCCGCTACGTGCCGACGTGCTGCTGACCACCTATGGGGTAGTTCGGACCGACCAGCTGGCCTTGAAGAAGATTCCCTGGCATATCGTGGTTGCCGATGAGGCACAAAACATCAAGAACCCTGCCACAGCGCAAACCAAGGCTATCAAGGCCATGCCCGCGCAAACCTTCATCGCCATGACCGGAACTCCGGTAGAGAACCGTCTTTCGGAATACTGGAGCATCATGGATTTTGCCAACCGTGGTTATCTCGGCAAGCTTACCCATTTCATCCGGGAGTTTGCCGTTCCGATCCAGAGCCACCACGACCAGCATACCGTGCAGCGCTTTCGCAAGATCACCGCGCCGTTTCTGTTGCGTCGTCTCAAATCTGACAAAAGCATCATCAGCGATCTTCCGGATAAGATAGAGCAGGATCAATACTGCGAGCTGTCTAAGGAACAGGCCGCACTCTACGAATCGGTGGTGCGTGAAGGCTTACGAGTTATCAATGGGGAGTCTGATACATTCAAGTGTAAGGGACTGGTATTACAGATGATTCTGGCCTTGAAGCAGATCTGTAACCATCCGGCTCAGTATCTGAAAAAAGGTAAAGATGAGGCACGGCTATCGGGTAAGGCCGTGCTCTTTCTCGATCTTCTGGATGCTATCCATGCCAGCCACGAGAAAGTCCTGATATTCACCCAGTTTCGTGAGATGGGTGAGCGCTTGTCACGCTGGCTGGCGGAACGTTATGACCAACAACCGTTGTTTCTCCACGGTGGGCTCACGCGCAAGAAACGCGACGAGATGGTCGAGAAGTTTCAGAATGATCGCACCCAGTGGGCCTTTCTGCTGTCGCTGAAAGCAGGGGGAACGGGTCTGAATCTTACCGCTGCGACCAACGTCATTCACTATGATCTATGGTGGAATCCGGCCGTCGAGACCCAGGCCACCGATCGCGCGTACCGCATCGGACAACACCAGAACGTACAGGTACATCGCCTGATTACCCGAGCCACATTTGAGGAGCGCATCAACGACATGATTCGCTCCAAGCGCAAGCTTGCCGATTTAACCGTCGGCGTTGGGGAGAACTGGATCGGCAACCTGGGCAAGGAGGAATTACGCGACCTGTTCACTCTTGGACCGCAGCCATGAGCGGTGACCGAACAACCGGGTCAGAGCACCTTATGCTTGGTTTATGGTGGGTAGCCTTTCGGGTAGAAATGTTGTGGGAATTTCTAGAAATCCCAAAGCGTCTAATTCCAACTAGAATGCACTATATTCAATATGTTACGTAAACATCATAGCCATGAAGAGTCTGTTTTCCCACGCAGAGCGGGAGCATAAATTGGATCGTATCGGTGATCCCTTTCCGGTCCTGTTGATGATCAAGTTATGGGTGATCAAGCAGTTAAACAAGCTCTCCGACGACTAGGTTGAATATTAGTCGCTGGGCCGAGTCACCTTGCAAGTAAGCGTCT
>QILI01000079.1 GCA_003233305.1 Mizugakiibacter sp. | reverse complement strand
CGCCGCCGCCGCCGCCGCCTCCTCCCCCGCCGCCGCCGCCGCCGGTACCGGTGCAGCATAAGGTGGTGATCGAGTTGCACGGCGTGAACTTCCAGTTCAACCGGCCGCAGCAGGGTCAGACCAATGTCAACGCCGTACTGAAAAAACCGGTTGCTGATTCGATTGCGATCCTTAATCAAGCAGCGGATACCCTCAGCCGTTACCCGAATGTCAAAGTACAGATCGACGGGTATACCGATTCAGTCGGTTCAGCGGCATATAACCGGAAGATATCGCTGTGGCGTGCCGAGTTTGTGAAGAACTACCTGGTCAAGCATGGCGTGGCAGCGGATCAGATTATCGGTACCAAGGGTTTTGGTCCTAGTGACCCGGTGGCGAGTAACGCTACCAAGGAAGGCCGGACGAGTAATCGTCGGGTGGAATTCAAGATCAACAACGCCCAGCAGATGGAACAGGGACAGTAAGTTTCCAGGGTGTTTGAAAACGAAAAGCCCGGCTTCGTGCCGGGCTTTTCATTATCGGTCTGCCGGGAACCGGGCTTTACAGAGAGAAACCGGTATTCAGAGGTTCACCGTCACCTCAGATTTGACCGAATTGGCGATAAAGCAGGCTTGGTGAGCCCGTTCATGCATACGGGTGACATCGGCTTGAGCAGGTTGCTTATCGCCGCCGAATTTCACTCGGGGATGTAGATCGATCCGGGTAATAACCGGTTGACCCCGGTCGTTTTTTTCCAGATGCGCGATGGAGTGATCTTCGTATCGATCAATGACCCAGCCACGATTGGCGGCAACGGCAAGAAACGTAAGCATATGACACGAACTGATGGAAGCGGCCAGCAGTTCTTCAGGATTGCTGGCTTGGGGGGAACCTCCGTACCCGGCAGCCGAAGAGTTGGTGAGCGTCTGGCCGCCAGCGAAACGAATCAGATGTTCCTGGGAAATCTTACCTCGCTCGAAAGGTTTGTCACTCCTGGACCAGGATAAATCGATCGGATGTTCAGACATTTACTACTCCCTTATTGCGGCATGATAGTGGGGGTTGCTGAATACATGGTGATGCATCAACTGACCTCAAGCCAGACTCATTCAGCATGCTATAGGTCAGTTTTAGTGTGGACACGACAAGAATGGTTGAAAAGGTACCATTTTCCAACACGGCACGACGCGGTCTTGCCCGTGTCATCGCCCGTAGCGGTCTGTGCTCGCGAAGTCAGGCCATTGAGTGGGTGCGCCAGGGCCGGATTCGGGTGGATGGGCGCCGTGTTACCGACCCGGAGCGACGTATTGACACGGCTCAGTCCCAGATCGAGGTTAATGGCGAGTTATTATCGGATCTGACACGTGTCTATCTGGCTGTGAACAAGCCGCGTGGCCTGGTCACAACAGCCCGTGATGAGCGAGGTCGGGCGACGGTGTATCAGGTGCTCGAACAATCGGGCTTGCCTTGGCTTGCACCCGTTGGACGTCTCGATCGAGCCAGTGAGGGCTTGTTGCTGATGAGCAACGACAGTGCTTGGGCCGCGGCCTTGTTGGAGCCCCAGAGACAGGTTATCAAGACCTATCGGGTACAGGTTCATGGGGTACCGCAGCCGATGACCTTCACACAAATGCGTGAAGGTGTGGTTTGCTCGGGAGAGAAGCTGGCGGTGACTGAGGTGAGCTTATTGCGTAGTGGGGGTCGGACGGCCTGGCTTGAAATTCAGATCAAAGAAGGCCGGAATCGACATCTACGACGCCTGCTTGAGGCCCTGAATTTCCCGGTGCTACGTCTGCTGCGCATTGCCATTGGACCGCTGCAATTGGGAAATTTGCCCCGCGGTGAATGGCGTTACCTGACGCCGCACGAGTTGCAGGAGCTGGATCGCTCGTCTGGATTCAGCCGATCCCAAAAATACGTATGGCCCCGAAGACAATGATTCCGGTGATAGCCAACAGCAGGGCCAGTCGGAGTCTTCTACTCAGCCGATCGCTACGTTCTCTGGAAGTCAGCACATAGTTACGTAACGGTTTAGGAAAAAATGATGTTTTACAAGGTTCTAACCCGATTTTCTGTAATAGATCAACGGCCCGGGGATAGTCATCGGTATGGGTAATCCAAACCTTGATCCATGTGGACTCATCCCCAGTATCAAAATAACTGGGGCGGTCATAGTTGGGCCGCTGATAGACGGCATGGTCTGATATCTGGGTTTCAATCCCCTGTTCGGCGAGTAGTTGAACCAGTCGCTCAATATTCTCGATTCTTGCTGATCGGTAAATTTGCCGCATGGTTCAGCGGTCCGCTGGTGGATTATCAACAACCCGGATGAGTCCTTCCTGAGCCGTTGAAGCAATCAATCGTCCCGTGCGATCGAAAATCTGTCCTCTGGCCAGCCCCCGGGCGCTTTGTGCGCTGGGACTATCGCAGGCATACAGCAGCCATTCTTCCACTCGGCAGGGACGATGGAACCAGATGGCGTGATCGAGACTTGCGACTTGAACATTGTGGCTCAGATAGGAAATGCCGTGTGGCAGCATACTGGTGCCGATCAAATGAAAATCCGAGGCATAGGCCAGCATGGCGCGGTGCATGAGATCGGCATCCGGCGCATGCCCGCTGAGACGGAACCAGACCCGCTGCTGGGGTGGCTGTTTTTCGGGAAGCAGCTCATTACGAGGATTGACCGGACGAAACTCGAAGGGTCCGCGGCGTGACAACCAGCGCTGCACCTTTTCTGGCAGGTTGGCCAGTTCTTCCGGCTGAACTGCTGTGGGTGGCTCAAGATCCTCAGGTTGTGGAACCTCTGGCATCGCGGTCTGATGCTCGATGCCCGGCTCATCTATCTGGAAGGAAACCGAACCGGTAAGTATGGGCTTGCCATGCTGGATGGCAACGACCCGGCGGGATGAAAAACTATGTCCGTCACGAGCCCGCTCCACGGTGTAGACAATGGGCGCACTGATATCGCCGGCCCGGAGAAAATAGGCGTGCAGGGAATGGGCATGCCGCTCGGGTGCTACGGTTTGTTGTGCGGCAGAGAGCGTTTGCCCCAGGACCTGACCGCCGAATACGTAACGGGTTCCGATATCGCGGCTTTGGCCCCGGAACAGATTGTCCTCGAGTCGTTCCAGACTCAGTAATTGCACCAGTTCGTCGGCTACACTTTGCGTCACGTTCGGTTTTCCAGGGTGGTGAGGAATATAAGTATAGCGACAGCCGATTCATTGCAGGCAGTGGGTACTTCTCTGGCAGCAAAAATATCCTGCTACAGCTTATCGATACGTTTTACTAAATCTTAGGAGTAGAGCGGGCCCTAAGGTTGGGTACGGTCAAACACTGGCAGGGGTAAGAAAAAGTGACTGAGCTGTTCGGTACGATTGTTGTCGAATCGCTACAATAAGCGATTGTTTCGAGTGGTCTCGTCTATGTCATCGGGTGTACCGAAGGTCGGTTTTGTCAGTCTGGGGTGTCCCAAAGCCCTGGTAGATTCTGAGCGAATTCTCACCCAGTTAAGGAGTGAAGGCTATGAACTCGTCAGCAATTATGAACAAGCTGACACGGTTGTCGTCAATACCTGTGGATTCATCCAGTCGGCGGTGCAGGAATCTCTGGATGCCATCGGTGAAGCCTTGCACGAAAACGGCAGGGTAATCGTTACCGGGTGCCTGGGGAAACGTGCCGAGCTGATCCGTGAGGCCTATCCGCAGGTACTTTCGATCAGCGGTCCGCAGGATTACGCCAGCGTGATGGAAGCGGTGCATCAGGTGCGGCCGCCACAACATGACCCGTTCATCGACCTGGTACCGGCAACCGGGATCAAATTAACCCCTAAACATTATGCCTACCTGAAGATTTCCGAAGGCTGTAATCATCACTGCAGTTTCTGCATCATTCCATCGCTGCGCGGCAAATTGGCGTCACGCCCGGTGGACGAAGTGCTGCGTGAGGCTGAGGGGCTGGTAGGTAGTGGGGTCAGGGAGTTGCTGGTGATCAGCCAGGACACCAGCGCTTATGGGGCTGATCTGCGCTATGCCGAAGGCCGCTGGAAGGATCGTAACTGGCGTACCCGGATGACTGAATTGTGCCAGGGCCTGGGTGAGCTGGGGGTGTGGGTGCGTCTGCATTATGTTTATCC
>QILI01000143.1 GCA_003233305.1 Mizugakiibacter sp. | reverse complement strand
TGAAGAACAGCCGCGTATGGGCGAGGCGAATCTGCTCGCCCGGTCCTTCGAGTATATAGAGCCCGGCCTCAGAGAAGTCGCCCCACACCGGGCCGATCGGAAACACCACACTCCCGGACTCAGTGAGCTGTTGTCGAGGCTGCCAGGTGGAGGCCCCCACCGTGCTTGCCGACCGGGTCGCTGCCGCATAGCGACGGCGCATGGGGGCGATATCTTCCGGCCAGACATCATCATGGAGCACAAAGTCGCCAAGGAACGGATGCCCTGAGAAATGCAGACCGAACAGATCTTCGGCCTCGCGCTCATACCAATCGGCAGCATGAATGCTGTCGCTAATGGTCGGCAGATTTTCGCTGGCATCGGTCTCAATCGAGACCAGCATGTGGTCCTCGGGATGAAAGAAGAAAAAGCGCAGCGCAACATTGCTATCGAGATCCTCGACAAGCAGCTTTGCAAACTCGAAGCCGTGGTCGTGTATCAGCAATTCCGCGAGTGTTCGCACCCTTCCGGGGGCCGTATCGAGATGCAGATGATCCGGCTCCGGCAAAGCGGACTTGAGCCCCAGATCATCAAACAGGGCTGCGGCCAACGTCGTAAGCCGACTCATGGCGCTCCCCCGAGCAGGGCAGCCGCCTGGTGGACCAGCCCACGCAGCGGTGGCGGCAAATAGAAGCCGAAGATCAACAAGGGCAGGAAGGCCAACACCAGAGCCAGCACACTACTCACTGGGAGTGCCTGAGCCGGAGTCTGCGCGGGGGCCGGCTCACGAAATACGATACTGCCGATCTGATAAACGATAGCGATAAAGGCAATTACGATGAAAACGGTCAACAGACCGGTAGCCAAGTACTCGCCCGCCCCGAAACCGGCCCGTAAAATCTGGAATTCGGAGATAAAGACTACAAACGGTGGGGCACCGGCGATAGCCAATGCGCCCAGCAGCAAGGCCCAGCCGACCAGGGGGGAACTGCCCAGGAGTCCGCTGCTGCCACGTATCCGTTGTGTACCCAAGGCTATCGTGGCCAGGCCCGCCGCATAGAAACAGAACGACTTGGTCAGGGAATGGGCAAAAAGCTGATACACGGTACCGAGATGGGCGGCGCGGGTACCCAGCCCAACAGCGGTGAGAATGATACCCATGTGTTCAACCGTAGAATAGGCGAACAATCGTTTGAAATCAGTAACCTGAAGAATTAAAAAAGCCGCTACACCTACTGAAGTGAGACCGGCGACCAGAAACCAGACATTGGCATCAGGAATGCCCGGATTGCGTATCAGCGCCGGGTACAAGCGCAAAATCATATACAACGCAGCACTGGTTTCTACACCGGAGAGCAGCGCACAAATAGAAGCTGGAGCCTGGCTATGGGCATCCGGAAGCCAGGTGTGCATCGGCACCAGGCCCGCCTTGGCACCAAAGCCAACCAAGGCCAGTACGAAGCCGGTAAGCATCACCGCCGGCGGCATGTGCGGCGCAGCAGCAACCAGCCCGGCCCAACTCGGAGGTTGACCCGCACGATGGACCCCGTAGTACAGCACCAGGATACCCAGCAAGGCGATCATTGCCCCCATGGTAGTCAGAACCACATACTTCCAGGCCGCTTCCAGGGCCTCGGCACGGTCTTCGTAAGCCACCAGAAAAGCGGAAAAGATGGTGGTGAGCTCAATCGCTATCCACATCACCGCCAAGCTGGTGAGCAAGGGCACCGCCAGCATGGAGACAAGGAAAAGATTGAATAAGGTGTAGTACTGCCGGTACCGAGGGGCGATCCGGCCGGCCTCGCGGTGGCGGGCCTCAATGTAACCGATCGAATACAGCGAAGCGGTAACCCCTACAAAAGCCACCAGCAACAGATACAGTGCCCCCAGCGCATCCAGCGTAAATCCGCCATGCACCTCCACCAGCGGTCCATTGGCCATCACCTGCAGAGCGGCAGCAATAGCCAGGCCCAGCACCGCTAAAGCGGTAGCCAGGGTCAGCCACGGCGCAGCCCGGCGATTCACCAAGGTCAACAGTGCCGCAATGATGGGGACGATAAGAATGAGGGCAAGTAACATCAGCGACGCTCACGCAAAGTGACCATATGACCGACCCGAGTACTGCCGGTGACCGCTCCGATGGAACGCAGCAGTAAACCGATGACTAACACCGCGATAGGCACGTCCACCGCCGCAGCAATCTCAGCGATGATGGTGAGGTCATGAACGATAGCTATCGACGCAAAAAAAGCCCCGCTTTCCATGATCAACAGACCCATGAGCTGGGCGACCCCCTCGCGACGCACCGTGACCGTGAAGGCACCGAAGAACATGGCGATCAGGCCGGTGGGTAAATTGATGGCTGCAAAGGGCTGGGCGGTAATGACCTGCAGTAGTGGCTGGCTCATGATCCAGGCGGCAAAGGCTAACCCGACGGCGATCAATAGTGACAAGGGAATGGACAGCACGTGGTCAACTTCACGCCGCCCATAGACTTTGGAGCCGGTCGCCCAGATCAAGACCAAAGGTACGGCCACCACCTTGGTAGAAAAGGTAATCAGTGCCACCCAGCCGAGGTGGGCACTATGCAGGGCGATAGCGAGCACAATGGCCGAGGCGCTGAGCATCAAGGCGTGCAACATGAACAAATACAGGGTGCCGCGCATCTGCCGTGCCACGATTACCCCCAGGCCGGCCAGCACAAACAGTGCAGCGAAAAAGCCGTCGAAGGCTTGGGCCAGTTCCAGTGCGTGGCCGCTCATGCGAAGCCCACCAGTCTGACACTCATTGCCAGGACACAGATTACGAAGGCCGTGGCCAGAAACTCGCTGATGCGGAACAGGCGTAACTTGGCCAGACTCATTTCGACAACCGCCAGCACCAACAGAAAGATAAATATCTTGGCGAGCACCAAGGGTATGGCGAGAAAAATATCCGTCCAGGCCATGGTGCTGGCGAGTCCCCAAGGAGTGAGCAGCACATTGAGAAAGATGATCGCCAGCAGCATCAGCTTCATCGACCCGGCCCATTTTATCAGTGCCGCACCCGGTCCCGAATATTCGAGGCTCTTGGAATGGCCAATCATGGCGATTTCAACCTTGCCGGCCGCATTGTCGACGGGGATGCGGTCATTCTCGGCAAGGATGAGCATGAAAAAGGCAATCAACACCAACAGGTGGGCGGGTTCGAGTGTCGCCACCCAGGATGCTGAAAACGCCGCATTCACCGCATAAGGGATGGTCGAATTGGCAATATAGGAAACGCTGAAGAACACCATGATGAACACCGGCTCAGCGAGAAAGCCAACCATGCGGGTACGACTGGCCCCCACCGGTCCGTACACATTGCCGGTATCCATGGCCGCCAGCGCGACAAAGAAGCCACCAAGCGCTAGAAAGAAACCGACCGCAACCATGTCCCCCATGAAGGCGAAAAACAGCGGGTACGCAGTGAGTGCCGGCACCAGCAGGACGACAAAGATCGGCATCACAAACTGGATTCGCGGCGCAAACCGAAACACCCAGGAAGAATCTTCGGAAACTAATTCTTCCTTGCTGAAAAGTTTGGCAATATCACGGTAGTTCTGGAAGATGCTAGGACCGTGTTTGCCCTGCAACATCTCTTCAATGCGCGCCAGCACCCCACTCACCAACGGCGAGAGGAACACCAAAAAGGCAACCTGAAGGAGATTGGCAAGCAGATGAGGAATAAGATCCGGCACACACCCTCCTGGCACGGGACACTTTTCCCCGTGGCTAAAACAGCTGCTACACGTAGCAGGAGTTATCAGCCAAAGGGGCGATTCCGGTGTGAGCCGCGGTGAACTCCCTCACCGTAGGTAGATCCTACCTCCGGCCCCATCACGGATGCAAGGTGGCCTGTCACAAACTACCCACCCACGGCCCTGCCCGCTTTGGGGGCCCCCAGCTAAACTGCTCAGAAGCCGTCTGAATTTCTGCTTTAGGGACGACCCAGATACATCCCCCACTTGAGTTTTACAAGCCCAGGCAGTTTTGCTGTCTGAGGAATTTGCCCGCTACACTGACCCGTTCCGATTACCCCACCCACCTATTGACACAGCCATGGACTATATCCGCATCCGCGGTGCCCGAACCCATAATCTGAAAGGCATCAGCCTCGACCTGCCCCGCGATCGCCTGATCATCATCACCGGTCTGTCGGGCTCGGGTAAAAGCTCCTTGGCCTTCGATACCATCTACGCCGAAGGGCAGCGTCGTTATGTCGAGTCGCTGTCATCGTATGCTCGGCAGTTTCTGTCGATGATGGAAAAACCTGACGTCGAGCATATTGAAGGACTGTC
>QILI01000105.1 GCA_003233305.1 Mizugakiibacter sp. | reverse complement strand
GGTGCGGTCTTCTGGGTCTCGTTGTAGCGCTTGAGTGAACAATAGTTTCAAGATTTGGTAGTCCAAACACGACTGCCGATGCAGGCGAATCCGGGAGAGTTAGTGAGCAACTTTGTCTTAGGGCCCTGGTGGGGGAAAGCTATTGGTGCCGTTTTGGGCTTAGCCGTCAGAGGCATTTCCGGGGCTCTGGTGGGTGTGCTTATTGGTCACCAATTCGACCGCGCTATGCGCAGCGGCGACAGGAACGACGAAGAACTGGAAACGCCCGCTAACTCGCAGGCTCTTTTTTACGCTACGTTTGCTGTCATGGGGCACATTGCAAAGTCGGACGGACGGGTTTCTGAAGAAGAAATTGAAGCGGCCAGTCAGGTCATGAAGGCATGGCAACTCAATCCAGGTCAGAAGCGTCTCGCCATCGAGCATTTTATCGAGGGTAAGCGCACAGACTTTCCTCTGACTCAGGTGCTACACCAATTTCGTGACCTCGCTGAAAACCATCGTCCTACCTTACTTTCATTTGTGCGCGCACAGCTCACCATCATGTTGGCTGAACATCAAATTCATCCAGCCACGCGCAAGCGAACCTGGGCTGTGTGCCAAAACCTTGGCGTTACCCGGGTGGAAATGGCGGTCATAGAGGCATCGCTTCGGGCGCAGTCGCCCAAGGGCGGTAAAAACGCGCTAGAAGCGGCCTATGCAGAGCTTGAGCTAAGTTCTTCAGCAAGTGACAAAGATGTCAAAACAGCCTATCGGCGTCTGGTCAACCGGCTCCATCCCGACAAGCTGTTGGGTGATGATGTGTCGAAGATTCAGCAGGAGGATGCCAAAGCGCGACTTGCCCGTTGCCTTGACGCCTATGAGATGATTAAAGACGCACGTAACCTGCGCTAAACTTAACCAGCCGGTTTATAGTCGGCACGTCTTGGAGTTGCCCTTTTCCCTTGTCTTGAAAACACCCACAGAGAACACTATGACCGACTTCCGAATTGCACCTTCAATACTCTCCGCCGATTTCGCCCGACTGGGACAGGAAGTCGACGACGTTCTGGCCGCAGGCGCAGACATTGTGCATTTTGATGTGATGGATAATCACTACGTGCCCAACCTGACCATTGGGCCGCTTGTGTGTGAGGCCCTGCGCAAGCACGGTGTAACCGCACCCATTGACATACACCTGATGGTGAAGCCCGTTGACCGTATCGTCGGCGATTTTGCCGACGCCGGAGCGAGCATTGTTACGTTTCATCCCGAGGCGTCCAATCATGTTGATCGCACACTGCAATTAATAAAAGAAAACGGGTGTCAGGCCGGGCTTGTATTTAATCCGGCAACGCCGCTGGATTGCCTTGACTACGTTATGGACAAGATCGACATGATCTTGATCATGTCGGTGAACCCGGGTTTTGGCGGACAAAAGTTCATACCGGCGGCACTCGATAAATTGACCAGTGCGCGCAAGCGCATTGAGCAAAGCGGGCATGATATTCGTTTGGAAATTGATGGCGGTGTGAAAGTGAGTAACATCGCCGAGATTGCCCGCGCTGGTGCCGATACCTTTGTTGCAGGCTCTGCAATTTTTAACGAAGACGACTACGCCGGCGTTATTGGTCGTATGCGCAAAGAACTTACCAGCGCCTAGAGGTGCTCTAAGGCCGCTACGCTCATGTTGCTGATGATAGACAATTACGACTCCTTTACCTTTAATCTGGTGCAGTACCTGCAAGAGTTGAAACAGGAGGTCCGGGTTTTTCGCAATGACACGTTAAGCGTTGAAGACATTCGGCAGATGCAACCGAGTCATATCGTAATATCTCCGGGGCCTGGCAAGCCCGCCGATGCGGGCATTTCGTTGGATGTCGTGAAATCGTTTGGACGTGACATTCCTATTCTAGGCGTCTGTCTTGGACATCAGGTCATAGCCGAATGCTATGGCGGTGACGTTGTGCACGCGCGGCGAGTGATGCACGGAAAAACGTCGATGATCGAACACGACGATAGCCACGTGTTTAGAGATTTGCCAAGCCCGTTTGAGGCAACCCGTTACCACTCGCTCGTGGTTAAGCCCGATACGGTGCCTGACGTTCTTGAGATTAACGCGTGGTCGTTGGACGAGCAGGGTGCCCGTGACGAGATCATGGGATTGAGGCACCGCGACTTACCTGTTTACGGTGTACAATTTCATCCTGAAGCCATATTTACCCAGCACGGGTATCAAATGCTCAATAACTTTTTAGTGCAGAACTTAAGCTTCGCTGCGGCCTGATATACGATGGCCACTCAACCCGGACCGGCTGATTCCTTAACCCTTGAGCGACGAACGACAACCCTGCGCCATAGCGATGTGTGGTCCGGCCAGGGGTGTGAGTTGATGGTCTAAACTGAAGTTCCCCGCGACTCAGCGCAAAAGTTTCCCGTTGATCAAGCGATTAGCGTGAACGTGGCGTCGCTGTTCTGTCTACACGGTGATCGACTGAAGCAGTTCGAATGCGTGCCGTTGTTTGGCGTTGGGCGTGGTGAGAATGTCGAACGTTGATGTGTCGTGGCCGTTGTTGGGAGTACGACAGGTGTTGCGTACAATGCATGACAGTTCAGCGAGCAAGGTGGCGAAGCTGTGAGCCGGCGTCCCGTCATCAAGGGTTCGTGTCGACACCTTGCGCAATGCAGCCGCCGAGCGCTTTGCTGGCGCTACCGGGTCACGGATGGTTTTGGCATGTTGATCGGTATCGGCAAACATCAATTCCCGCCAGGCCTCGCGCAGATGCCACTCGACGTAGTACGCCAACATGCACAGGAACAGATGCGCCCGCACCCGCTTCTCCAGTCGATGATGAATCGGACGCACCTTCAAGTCGATGCCTTTGAATGAGCGGAAAGCGCGCTCCACGTTCGCCAATGATTTGTAATGGCGCACACAGTCGGCGCTGTCCATGTGCGTCGCTGGCACCGACGTACGAATGATGTACAGACCATCGAGTGCCGCCTCGTTGGCAATGCTCTGGGAATTGCGTGCAAATGAAAAAACACGCTCGCCGATATCCAGTTTGAGGTGCTTGGCGATCTTGTACTGGTTGATCACCTTACCCACCTTTACACCGACCTTATCCTTGCCTCGCAGCCTACCCGCCTGCACCTGCACGCGGATCTTCTCCAGGTTGCGCTCCGTGGCACAAAGCAACTCCTCGCGCTTATGGGCACGCAGAGCGGCCAGTTGCAGATTGCGGCATGCCACCAGTCGTTCGTCCGGGTAATCCGCTGAGCTGAACTCGAGCAGGTTGCTGTCATCGAACAGATCAAGCTGCAGGTGCTGCTGGTTGATCAGTGAACGGATCGAGACGCTCTTGAGTGCGGTGATCCAGTCGATGCCCTCAGCCTGGCGCATCGCCTTGATCGCCTTGTTTGAGATCATGCCCCGGTCGCCGATCATGATCATCCGTTCGAGACCAAAATCCTGGCGCAGTTGCTCCATCATAGGCAGGAAGGTCAGGCTGTCAGCCGTGTTGCCCGGATGTACCGATATCGCGACCGGGCAACCCTGTGCAGCGGTGAGCAAACCGTAGTTCACTTGGGGCTTATCGCGCCGGTGATCACGACTGTAGCCGCGCTTGGCCAGTGGGCAGGTCGTGCCCTCGAAGTAGCTTGACGACAGATCATAGAGCACCGAAGCACCCGGGTTCAGGTGGCGATCGGCGAGTTTCTTCTGGATCGTGTTCTGGCGCTCGACTAACCAATCCATCGCCGCGTACAGATCATCCTCATCGGCATCGCTGACGCCGAACTGTTCGGCCAGCGTTGAGGTATGCCACCAACGGGTGGTCGCCAACTTCGTGGCCGGTGCCAGAATGCGTGCGGCCACCATCGCTAACACCAGATCGCGATAACGAGACGCTTTGGAAGACACCAACGAGGCGAAGCGCAGGCGTTGCATCGCTGTGGTAACCGCCTGCACATGGCCGTGCGGGCGCGACTGGGTGATCTCGAACGCTTCGGTGACCGGCACAAACGTCTCGCCGCGCAAGGAGCGGCGAATGATCTCGATCACCGGCTTGGGCAGATGCGACAGATTACCCAGCGTCTCGTTTTTGACTTTGCCACCGTCGCGGTAGCTGCGCCGCAACAGGTGCGTCTCGTAGACTTTGCCTTTGTACTTACGTTTAGTAGTGACGACGTGCGCAGCGCCTGTTCGAGTAGCCATAAGTAGAATATAGGCTATTTCGCATCAAATGTCAAACTATTTAGTGACTACACAATGGTACAAAAAAAGTCCCTATCCGCAATAACACTCTAACCAAAACAGCGACTTGATGTCGTTGGCGGTGACTACCCGCCAGGGAACTTCAG
>QILI01000069.1 GCA_003233305.1 Mizugakiibacter sp. | reverse complement strand
TCATTTCGCCGAGTGAAGCATTCTTTCCGCCGACCTGATCATGGTCGGAAAGTCCAATTTCATGCAACCAAAGTACGGGCGCTTTCAAGGTGAATCTCCGAGTTGGGACGAGTCAAACCCGTATTGTCCTGCCTACTTGCGGCGGGAACAAGCATTCACCGGTTGCTTGCCAGGTAATGAAGCGGCCTGAGCCCCTGCACCCAAAACCTGGAGTTGGGTAAACTGCGTGCAATTCACTACTTTCATGGGTCCGCTCGGCTGGATCCGCGCGGTGCCGCCAACGATGAACAACACCATGCAACGAACAGTTTTTTACGTATCCGATTCGACCGGAATTACTGCGGAGACTATTGGCCATACCATGCTGACTCAGTTTGAAGGCGTCCGTTTCGACACCTATCGCCTGGCCTTTGTAGACAGCGTTGAGAAGGCCAAGGCAGCAGCGTTACGAATCCGCTCAAGTTGGGCCCGCGACGGTTTGCGCCCGGTGGTGATCAATACTGTAATCGACGCCGAGCTCAGTGCCATATTGGCCGATACGGGGGCCTTGATACTGGATGTTTTCGCCCCTTTTATTGCTCCTTTGGAAGATGAACTTGGGGTGCGGCGCAAGCCAGCGGTAAACCGTGCTCACGGCTTAGTGGATTTTGCCAAGTATGAAGCACGTATTGATGCCACCAATTATGCGCTGAGTCATGACGATGGCATCAGCGTTGATTTTAATCAGGCCGATCTGATTCTGCTCGGTGTTTCGCGATCGGGTAAGACCCCAACCTGCCTATATATGGCACTGCATTTCGCGTGCCGCCAATTATCCATTGACCCCGGATGACCTCGAAGACGGCTGTTTACCGCAACGTTTGCGTCCGTTTCATGATCGCCTGTTCAGCTTGACAATTAACGCTGAACGCTTGGCACATATCCGTTCTGAGCGGCGCCCTAACAGTCGCTATGCCTCGCAGCAACAATGTCGTTGGGAACTGGAACGGGCTGAACGTCTGTTTAAACGCGAACGGATTCCGATGCTGGATACCACCCACACATCCGTGGAAGAAATCAGCGGCAAGGTGTTGGAAGGTTTGCATATAGAACGCCGCCTGCTTTGAACCAATCTGCTTAGCAGCCTGTCGCTCAGTCTTTTGCTGTTAGGCTGATCCCATGATGATGGGTTCCCGTGCTGCTGATTGGTTACCAAGTCGTTTTGCGATGCTGATGGGCTTGCAAGCAGAAAGTTATCAGCAAATCGTGCGTCTGTTTGCACCCCAGTCATTGCGACCGGGACAGTACCTATCCACGGTAGGGGATGGTCTGGATGTACAGCTGCATCTTTATGCTTGCCATACCCATACCCTTGAGCTCGAACTGACCTACATGGTTTGCGATCCGGCAACAGGTCGGCACTCCCCCGAGGCTCAAATCCGGGTTTACAGCGATGCCCGCATGGCTGAGGCTCTGCACTGTCACCCCGGTCGGGGTCGTTGGTTACATCTCGATCCCCACGGTCCAACGCAGATCATTTTACGCTATCGCCTGCATATGGCGACCTTCCTCAGTCGCTGGCTGGTATACCTCGCCGAGCAGGGCCATTCGATTGATACACTGCAGCCCCGGGTGGCGGTGCCTGCGGCTGAGGTGTCTTTTGAGAGCTGAGAGTCACCCTGAGCACCTTCTGTAAGAAGCCCACGAAGTGCGGGCTGTTTTGAGACCTGCTGGAGCGGGTGTGGTTCGAACTCGCGACCGTCTAACCTGCGATATCTGGTGAGGGCGGCCGATTTTTCAGCTTACTGCACGACCACTTCATACAACGAAATGCAGTGGAGGGCACTGCAACGGATGGCGTCCCCACGGGGATTCGAACCCCGGTCGCCACCGTGAAAGGGTGGTGTCCTCGGCCTCTAGACGATGGGGACATGTTTTTTGGTGGAGCCAGCCGGGATCGAACCGGCGACCTCTACAATGCCATTGTAGCGCTCTCCCAGCTGAGCTATGGCCCCACTGCTGGAAGCCGATAATCGTACGGTTTCAATGCTGACCCGTCAACCTTTTTATACGTTTTGCATAAAGCTCTCAGGAATATCGATACAGTGAGCTAAGAATCTTTCCGGCCAGCCGCATCAGGGTAGAACCCCCAGCAGCTATGTATCACTACCGGGTGAGCCCGGCGGGCTTTGGTATTCAAGCAGATCCCCGGGCTGACAGTCCAAAGCTGCACAAATCGCCTCCAGGGTCGCAAAACGCACCCCTCTGACGTGCCCCTGTTTCAGCTGCGACAGGTTGGCTTCAGTGATGCCGATCGCAGCAGCGAGATCCCTGGATTTCATCTTGTGCCGGGCCAGCATCACGTCGAGTCGGACGATGATAGGCATCAGACAAATTGCCGATTTTCTTCAGCGGCACGGGCTCCTTCGCGAATGATGCCAGCCATGGTATGGCACAGGCCTATCGCGATTAAGAAGATGAAAAAACTATAGAAACCGTTACCGGCTGGTATATAGCCCATCGGGAAACCCGGCCGCAGCGGGAGCAGGTAGCTGATTAGAAGACTCAATAGCAGCGTATTGGCCAGTCGGTCGAAACGGGATGCTACGACCATGTTGAGCAGCGATCCCTGATATAGAGCCTTGGCCAGCCTGCGCAATGCAATCAGCGGTGCGAGAACGGCAATGAAGACGGGAGTGAACGCTACGATAATGAGAAAAATGGATCCCGGCATGAGTCCGGATGAGCGCAGCGATAAAAGCAGTCGTGAAAAATAGCTGCTTTGTGGTAGATCAATGGGCTGGCCAGCGACCGCGTTGACCAGCATATGCAGAACGAACAGCACTCCAACGAACATGCTTATGCTGGCCAGTAACATCAGGCCGTAGGCGCGACGACGTATCATCACCGATGTGGGGCGAGGGGTCAGTCTCAGGAATCGTGACAGGAATCGTGACCAGCGTGGGTGTTGGCTACGGAATTCAGACAAGTTCATCATAGATATCCATTGGATGATACGAAATTATCGTATAACAGAAATATCTATCTGTAAATATGAAATATCTTAAAAGTAGTAGTAAGCGGTTTGAGTGCCAGCTGTCCTCGAGCAAATCTCCGCTACGTAGCAAATAGATAGGGCAAGGGTTGAGTGAGAATATAAGCACACAACCGGGCCGCGTAGGAGGTTTGTCGAAGTGCCCTGGAGGTATCAAGGAAGGTGTTTTTGTACCCGGTGCTGCTTCCACCAGCCCAGGCCACACAGGCTGATGACCAAGATGATTTCAAACATATAACCTAGCCATGGCCGGGGTGCGAACCACGGCTTGAGCAGACGGTCGTGGGTGATCATGCGACCAGCAGTCCAGGCGATGGCGGCTGCACCGACATAAATAATAATTGGAAAGTGTTCGATGAGTCGCAGGATCAAGGTCGACCCATAGACGACCAGGGGTACGCTGATCAGCAGACCGATAATTACCAGACTCATGTGCCCGTGTGAGGCGCCGGCGATGGCCAGTACGTTATCCAGACCCATCAAGGCGTCAGCGACGATGATGGTGCGCATTGCTGACCAGAGGCTGTTAGACGAGTGGATTTCTGGATCGGCCTCCTCTTGTATCAATAACTTCCAGCCGATGGGAATCAGCAACAATCCACCCGCCAGCATCAGCCCGGGTAACTTGAGCAGGAGCACGATGATGGCGGTCATTGCCACGCGTACTGCTACGGCCCCAAAGGTGCCCCAGAAGATCGCCTGTTTTTGTAAATGCCGGGGCAGGTTGCGGGCCGCTAAGGCGATGACGATGGCGTTGTCACCGGCCAGGACCAGGTCGATGAGAATGATGGCTGCCAGGCCAGAGAAAAAGCTTGAAGAAAGGAAATCCATGGGGTCTCCAGCGCGCAGGACGAGCCACGACAAGCACGCACACGCAGCCTGCTTATGATTGCCCATGGTCTCGCTCGCGGCCATTTGCCGCCGTGGCAGCCAGGGTTATGCCCGGGATGATGACTGCCGCAGTTGAGAGCTACTCCCCGTGGGGGTGTTGTGTATGATTAATGGCGAGACCGTAGGCGTCAAGTTTTCGCACTAGAGCTGCATCGGGGTTCGGTGGGTTCGGGTGCAGTATTTCCCATTCTTTGCCAAGCTTGCATGGTCTGATTGGATGCACCGCTATTTATAGAGTGAGTGACTCACGTTGGGTTGTGACTCGTGAGAGTGCCAGCCCTGCATCGGTATAGCTGATGGCCGCAAAGCCACCCGTTTCGATTTTTTCTGGCAGCAGGGATAACAATGCGACTAGCTTTTTTCCAGCCGTATTCGCATCGGGCATGGTGGCCGTGCCACGCAATTTGCTGAGCTGAATGGTAGCTGGAAACCTCGGATCTATCTTGTGACTCAGTTGCGCCTGCATGGGGGTATCAATAACACCGGGTGCCAGGGCGCAGACGTGCGTATCCGGCATCTCTTCAGCATAGAGTTGGGCCAGCATGTTCAGTGCCGCCTTGGATAGGCAGTAGGCCGCCTGACCACGCAACGGGTGGACAGCTACGCCTGAAGATATCAATACCACTTGTTTGACTTCGATCGCTGCTGAAATGAAGGCGTCGAGCAGAGCTTTGTTGGCCCAGACATTGATGTCCATAAGCTGGGCGAATTCCTCGTGAGTGGTTTCGGGCGCGGTATGCAATGGGGTGATCAACGCAGCATTCAGGACGAGGATTTGCAGTCGTGGACACCCCAAAAAAATCGGTTGCAGATAAGAGCTTATTTTTTTGAAGGCGGCAAGATCAGCCTGGATATGTTGGTAGCCAGGGTGGTTCAGAGGAGCCGGGCTACGGCTCAGACCGATGCCTTTGCGTCCTTGCTTTAAAAAGGCCCGGGTCAGTCCCAGGCCCAGACCGCGACTGGTGCCCGTTATAAAAAAGTCTGCTGACATGAATTTCTCCTGAGGGGGCGTGGTTTCGAGTAGACCATGGTCGCCGGGAGCTAAAACTGGCAAAATAACTGGCTTCCACTTACACCCTGTTGTTGACCTTATCATGCCCAATATCGATATCCGTTCTGCGCAACGCCCAGACTTTGATGCTCCCATCACGGCGGTTGCCGAGTATGTCACCCATTTTGAAATCCGTTCAGAAGAGGCGTACTCGACCGCCCGCTACATGCTGATGGACTCCCTGGGTTGCGCCATGCTGGCAATGAAGTTTCCTGAGTGCGTCAAGCACCTCGGTCCGATAGTACCCGGGGCGCTGCTGCCCGGTGGGGCGAGGGTGCCTGGAACCAGCTATGAGCTGGATCCCGCACAGGCGGCCTTTGCGATCGGCACACAGATTCGCTGGCTGGATTTCAACGACACCTGGTTGGCCGCTGAGTGGGGCCATCCATCCGATAACCTCGGCACCATTCTTGCGCTTGGTGATTATCTCAGCCGTAGAGCCAGGCGTGAAGGGCGCGAGCCGCTGACGATGCGCGATATGTTGACCTACGCTATTAAGGCCCATGAGATCCAGGGGGGGTATGCGTTACAGAACAGCTTCAACCGGGTCGGTCTCGATCATGTCATTCTGGTGAGAATGGCTTCCACGGCGGTGGCCACCCACATGCTCGGTGGGGATCGTGATGCCATCGCTACCGCGGTATCGCACAGTTGGATCGATAATGGAGCCTTGCGCACCTATCGGCACGCACCCAATACCGGGCCGCGCAAGAGTTGGGCGGCGGGGGATGCCTGCCGCCGAGCCGTGATTCATGGTCTGAATGCTGCCGAGAAGGGAGTGGTGGGCTACCCCTCGGCTCTGAGTGCCAAGACCTGGGGCTTTTATGATGTGGCCTTCGCTGGCAAGGCGTTCGAGTTCGAACGTCCTTTTGGCAGCTATGTGATGGAGAACGTATTGTTCAAAATCAGCTTTCCGGCCGAGTTTCATGCCCAGACCGCAGTCGAGTGCGCTATGCAGTTGCATGTCAGGGTGGCTGACCGCCTTGACGAAATAGAGCGTATTGTAATTGAGACTCAGGAGGCCGGAGCCCGCATCATCGATAAGACCGGGCCTTTGGCCAATTATGCGGATCGTGACCATTGCATTCAGTACATGGTTGCTGTGCCGCTGATTTTTGGCCGGCTTACGGCAGGTGACTATGCCGATGAAGTGGCCGCTGACCCACGTATCGACAGATTACGGGAAAAAATGGAAGTTAGGGAAAATCCACAATTTACCCATGACTACTTTGCTACCGACAAACGCTATATTGGTAATGCCATCCAGGTGTTCTTCAAGGACGGCAGCCATACCGAACGCGTTGCCATTGATTTTCCGATCGGTCATCGGCAAAGACGTGAGGAAGGCATACCGGTATTAATAAAAAAATTCGAAGCGGCCTTATCAGGATATCTTGAGTGTGAAAAAGTACAGAAGATCATGGACTTGAGCGGTGATCCCGCACACTTCGACAGTACCCCTGTAGACCAGTTTATGGCGCTTCTGGTGCGTTAATGTGGCATCGCTCTCTGACGGGATACTGAATTCCGTTCAGAAAGGTGGTGATAGATGTTTGTTTTTTGCTAAGCTTGCGCTATTGCGATCGTGATGGGTGCCTTGGGGCATGTATCAAACGCATAGGTGGTGCCCAAGATAAGCGGGATCGGGCCCAATTCAAAATGAGGAGAGTGCAATGAAACACAAGAGCCTTTACGCTCTGGTCGCTCTGGCCCTGGCAGGTGTAGTAGGCACCGCTCAGGCCGTCGACTACAGCAATTGGTATGTCGCGCCGCGACTCGGTGTGTTGGTTCCTGATTCCAGTCGCAACACCCAGGATACAAATTTGGTTGGTCTCGGCGTCGGGTTCTGGGTGACGCCGAATTTTGCAGCGGATATCGAGTATTCGATCGCCAATGCTGATTACAAGACCAGTTCTCCCTACGCCACGCGGCAGTGGGAAACCCAAGCGCTTGGGGTAACAGGACGGTATTTTTTTGGTGGTAATGAAGGCTGGTCAGGTTGGCGTCCGTATGTAGCGGGTGGGCTTGGCATGTATAGCCACGCTGCGTTCGCGACACAGACCGGATGGGGTCCGGGCTTTCTTGCTGGAGTAGGGGTGCAGCGCGCGCTCAGTAAGCGTGTTGCCCTGCGTGGTGAAGTGGACTACCGCTGGGATCGTGATCGGGTTTCTATACCCGGCAAGACCAGTTTCGGCGATTTGGCGGTTACCTTGGGCCTGGTGATTTCGATGGCCCCACCACCGCCGCCCCCGCCCCAGCCCCCGCCGCCGCCGCCGCCGCCGCCCCCGCCGCCGCCTCCCCCGCC
>QILI01000089.1 GCA_003233305.1 Mizugakiibacter sp. | reverse complement strand
ACGCTACTGGCAATACGATCCGCGGGCAGGGTTCGATTAGCGGCGCCCTGGTTAACCAGGGCACCATCCGTGCCGAAGGCGGTAAGCTGACTATTTCCGGCAGTGTCGATGGCCAAGGGACCGTAGCAGTCGCGAACAGTAGTGAGTTGCAATTTAACGGCAGCCTGCTTAAAGCGAACAGTTTGGAGATCAGTCCAACGAGCGTATTCAAGTTCAACGGGGATCGCTTGGAGATTGTGGACATTGTTGGTGATTTTAACCAGGAGACTGGCACATATGCTCCTGGTGCATCACCTGCTATATCCTCTCTGTCTGGTAGCTATAGCATGAGTGGTAACTCGTTTCTAGAAATCGAACTGGCGGGTACTGGCTCTGGTCTCTTTGACCAGCTGTTTATACAAGGTGACATGGATATTTTTAGTGGTTCGCTTTCAGTTTCTCTACTTGATGGATTTACCGTATCGTCCGGACAATTGTTCGACGTTGTTAGTATCAATGGACTACTAACGGGCATGTTTACAGGGCTTGGAGAAGGCGACCTGGTGGGTAACTTTGGTGAAGATTTGTTCATCACCTACCTTGCTGGTGATGGAAATGATATTGCTTTATTTTCCGCGGCCGTCCCTGTCCCATCGGCTATCTGGCTCTTTAGTTCTGGCCTGCTGGGTTTAGTCGGGATGGCAAGACGTATGAAGATAGTTTAACGATTGCAATACTACTTCCGATGCCTGGTATCAACCTGCCACTGGATCGGAGCAAACGACACGCAGCAGAGGATGTCGCCCGGGCGAGAGCAATGCAGGCGCAATGGCGTTTGACCGACGAGGCGGTCGTCGCCGCCGGTGAAATTCAGCGCACCTATGATCGGGTTGATGAAAGCATACATTAAGTTTCAGCCAGGTGTTGACCGGCATCCTGAATATCCCGTTTCAGAAAGTAGGCGACTTTTTCGGTCTCATCGTGGGTCAGTTCTTCAAGCTCCTCCGCGGTCTCGCGGGCCTTGTCGAGACTGTGCCGGATACTGGGCAAGGTTTTTGACCCGGCTTCTTCCAGGGCGTGGTGAATGCGCTCCATCATCCGGTTGTAAGCCTGCACGAGTTTGTCAGTGGCGGGGCTGGTCATTTTGTACTCCCTGTTTGTGGTCTCTATATTTCAAGTTTAGATGCTTTAGGCGCTTCTGTGTATTGTTTGCCCGGCGCACGGTACGGTATTCTTCGCGCTTTGAATAATGAAACAGGCCGTTTGGATGGAAGAGCAGTATAATCCGCAGGAAATTGAGGCAAGAATCCAGCAGCAGTGGGCTGATAAGGGCACTTTCCGTGCGCTGGAGGACGATTCCCGGGAAAAATACTACTGCCTGTCCATGTTTCCCTATCCCAGCGGCCGCCTGCATATGGGGCATGTGCGCAATTACACCATCGGCGACGTGATTTCCCGTTACCAGCGCATGCTGGGCAAGAACGTGCTGCAGCCGATGGGTTGGGATGCCTTTGGCCTGCCGGCGGAAAATGCGGCCATCAAGAACCGGGTGCCACCCGCCCAACGGACCTACGAGAATATTGATTACATGCGCGGGCAGCTCCAGCGTCTGGGATTTGGTTACGACTGGGCGCGCGAGCTGGCGACCTGCGATCCCGGGTATTATCGCTGGGAGCAGTGGTTTTTCACCAAATTGCTCGACAAGGGGCTGGTTTACAAGAAAACCGCCGTGGTGAACTGGGATCCGGTGGACCAGACGGTGCTGGCCAATGAGCAGGTCATTGATGGCAAGGGCTGGCGCTCGGGTGCTCCGGTAGAGCGTCGGGAAATTCCGCAATGGTTTCTGAAAATTACCGATTATGCCCAGCAGCTGCTCGATGATCTGGATCAGCTGGATGGCTGGCCTGACCGGGTGCGGACCATGCAGCGTAACTGGATCGGCCGCTCCGAAGGCGTAGAACTGGAGTTTGCGGTCGAAGGCGAAGATAAGCCGCTCTCGGTCTATACCACGCGCCCGGATACCCTGATGGGCGTCACCTACGTGGGGGTGGCTCCTGAACATCCGCTGGTAAAACAGGCGGCAGAGAATAATCCTGCGTTGCAGGTATTTATCAATGAATGTGCGCACACCAGGGTTGCCGAGGCGGAGCTGGCCACCATGGAGAAGAAGGGCATCGATACCGGCCTGAAGGCGATCCACCCGGTTAGCGGCGACACGGTCCCGGTATGGAGTGCAAATTTTGTGCTTATGGAGTATGGCTCCGGTGCCGTCATGGCAGTGCCGGCTCACGACCAGCGCGATTACGAGTTTGCTCAAGAATACGATTTGCCGATTCGCCAGGTGATTTATCCCGCAGATGATTCGCTTACCGCTGATACAGATCAGGCGGCCTTTACTGACAAGGGTATTTTGAAAAACTCGGGCGAGTTCGATGGCCTGACCTCGCAACAGGCATTCGATGCCATTGCGGAGCACCTGGAAAAACAGGGCAAAGGCCGCAAGACGGTCAACTTCCGTTTGCGCGACTGGGGTGTGTCCAGGCAGCGTTACTGGGGCTGTCCAATTCCGATCATTAACTGCCCGACGTGCGGTGCGCTGCCGGTTCCTGAAGACCAGTTGCCCGTTGAGCTGCCACGAGATGTGGTACTCGAAGGTACCGGTTCGCCGCTGAAAAAAGACCGGGGATTTATCGAGACATCCTGTCCTGAATGTGGCGGTGCTGCCGAGCGTGAAACCGATACCTTCGATACTTTTTTCGAGTCATCCTGGTATTACGCACGTTACACATGCAACGATTTTGACCGGGGTATGCTGGATGAGCGGGTGAATTACTGGACACCGGTGGATCAGTACGTGGGTGGCATTGAGCATGCAGTCCTGCATTTGCTGTACGCACGTTTCTTTCACAAGCTGATGCGTGATCTGAGCCTGGATGAGTATAGGAAGTATAAACCCCATATTCGTTGGAATTCCAGCCTATTGGGTGTTGGGTTCTGTCGGGACTAAGTCTGTTTATGGCCTGAGCCAGCGGTGGCGCGGCTGGAATTTGGCTGTCTCAGCGGTGTTTGCAGTCTGATCCCGTGGGTTTTTCCCGCACCAGGCCAATCGGAGACCTGCCGGTTTGGGGACGGCATGTGCACGGGGAGTATCGGGAAACTCAGATCAAGTCGAACCGTCCTGCTTGTGGTGGTGCCCGAGGCTCGGGTAATGCGTTGGCTTCGGTCGTTGCGGCGAGCCGGTCCAGATGGTCGAGTATCTTGCAGATGACGCAGGGATCTTCGATGCAGGCAAGAGCCTGCCCCGCGAGCATAGCGAGTGCTTTGGGTATGACCTTCATGGCACTGCCACAGGCCTGGCAGGTTTCGATATCGATACCGAATACGCGCTACCCATTGTCGCACCGGGGTCTCGGGCAGAACCTCATCGACCAGCAGCGCCGCGCTTTCGACCATGCGCCGCGCCCCGCAACTGGGGCAAAAGCCGCGGCGCTCGCCTAAAGCGCCTACTGTTGGTGCAGCTGAATGCGACCAGGTGTTCGGCGTGGCAGGACTCACATTGTATGCGCAGGAAACCGTATTCGAGGCGGCCACACTTCAGATAGTCTTCGAACTCGCGCTGGACATACTCCGGTAAGGGAGTGCCGCGCGCGGTCATCTGATCGGCGAACGCGGGGTAGTACTCGTTGACGAGTTGGTAGAGGAGGGTGGTTTCCGGGCGGTGGCGCGCATAGCGAACAGCGCCACCGGCCGGGCTGGCATCCTTGCCGGCCTGGGCCATGATCGCGTCCTTGCGTCGTGGTGGTTTGGGGGTAGGTTAGCAGAGGGGTGTGGCGGTTGCAGATGTTGCAAGCATATCAAGGAAATCACTGAGTGAAACGCTATCGTGTCCGGCTTACCGAGGATGCAGAGCAGGACCTTATCGACATCTACCGTTACATTGCGCTCCACGACTCCGTGGAGAACACAGATTATGTACTGGATCAGCTGGAATCCCTCTGCTCGCGGCTTACCGATCTGTCCGAGCGGGGCCACGTTCCGCCCGAGCTGGATCGAATCGGTGTAACGAACTACAGAGAGGTCAACTTCAAACCCTATCAGGTCATCTACGAGGTAATCCGGTAGGACGTTTTCATTCATTGCATCCTTGATGGCCGCAGGGATATACCATCATTCTGGACGAGGCAGGGTCGAAATCGCCCCTCCACAGGGTACCCGTACGACGATAGGTTCGGTTGATGTATTGCATACCGTTGACCGCAATCCGTGCGCGACGCGGTATGATGAACCTCCTTATTCGCTGCCTGATCAATAAATTGCATTGTAGCGGCCGGGGTTTCGTCTGGGAAACGCGGTCTGTCCCCGTTGTTACCCGATCAGCTTTCCCGCCATTACCAAAAACGACATAATCAAACTGTCACATTCCGTATCCATAATGCGCCTGGTTTGCATAAATCTCTTTAAAGAGAGGCTGATTATGCCCAAAAA
>QILI01000161.1 GCA_003233305.1 Mizugakiibacter sp. | reverse complement strand
GCGGCCAGTACCGCCAGTTTGAACGCCGAGCCGACGGCCAGGGCTTGGCCGGCGTGATAGGCAACCAGTGCTTGACCGTTCTTGAGAATCAGCAGGCTGGTTTGTCCAGGCAGCTTGCGGACTTGCTGCAGCAGTGCGGCGAGGGATTGTCCTGACCGGCTGAGGTTAAATACCCGCAGACCGCGGATGCGGCCCTGAGTATCAAGAACAATATTGGCGCTGGCCATGCCGTGGGCAAACACCAGCGTGTAGGGGTTGTCGGTACCTGCAACTTTGCGGAAATGGCCAAGCGTTGTTTCGAGACCCTTGCGCACCGAGAGCATTCTGGATGGTGGCACAACCTGCAAAAACGATGATGCAAACCACGACGCAGCGATCTTCGGGCTAACAAACACCCGATTTAAAGATGCCTTGGGACCGAGTGTGGTGCCAGCGTGTCCTGGCGGGGCAGGAAACAGGGTAAGTAGACCCAAAAGGGCTAGAATCGTGAGCTTTTTCATGCAGCAGACTCCTTGTTCAAAAGCGGGCCATCTCGTTGCATTTATTGCGGTGCCTCAGCAATCCCGAACACGGGTTCACGGCTACTCAGTGTGGGCGCTTAAATATCAGCAAGGTGCTGCCGACGTTGGTTTGTACAAGTTCCCAGCCGTCGCGTCCGGCCTGGTTCAGCGCCTCCTGCAAGGTTTCATCGTTGGCGAAGCCTTTCAGAAAGCCGGGCTTCAGCCGCAGTACGCGGTATTCGAAACGGGGTCGGTTCTCAGCCATGTTCAGGTTCCTTGGTGGTTGGTGGTTGGCCTGACGATCTTTGCGGTAGTCGTCCGGCCTTGCGCAAGGCTGCACGCAGCACGTATTCGATCTGGGCGTTGAGGCTGCGCAGCTCATCATTTGACCAGCGCTGCATAGCGTCCAGAATCTCCGGCTGGATGCGCAGAGGGTAGTTTTTCCTAGCAGTACTCATGCCGACTCGACGTTGAGCTGCGGTGGTAATGTCTTTCCCTTACCCGGTCGTCACCCAAAGAGGGGAAAGATTTCAACATGATGGTTTTTCTCAACCGCTATACAGGCTGCCGGTATTGACTACCGGCTGGGTGGCACGGTCGCCGCATAGCACGACCAGCAGGTTGGAGACCATGGCGGCCTTACGTTCCGGATCCAGCTCAACAATACCCATTTCGGAAATCTTGGCCAGGGCCATTTGCACCATGCCCACCGCACCTTCGACGATGCGCTCGCGTGCGGCAACAATGGCAGAAGCCTGCTGGCGCTGCAGCATGACCTGGGCGATTTCTGCGGCATAGGCCAGATGGCTGATACGGGCTTCGATCACCTTGACTCCGGCTTTGCTGAGCCGCTCCTGGATCTGTGCGCGTAGGTGTTCGTTGATCTCGTCACCGTGGCTGCGCAGCGAGGGCCGTTCATCATGCGCATCATAGGCATAATGCTGGGTCATCTGTCGCAGCGCGGATTCGGACTGGATGTGTACGAAACTTTCGTAGTCGTCAACCTCAAACACCGCCTCAGCAGTATCCACGACCTGCCAAACGATCACAGCGGCGATCTCGATCGGATTGCCGTCGGCGTCATTGACCTTGATCTTGTCGCCATCGAAATTGCGGATTCGCAGGCTCACCGCACGTTTACTAAAGAGGGGATGGGTCCAACGTAGGCCCTCGATCCGTACCGTACCGGTGTAACGGCCGAACAGTTGCAGGACCCGGCCCTGGTTAGGCTGGACCTGAAAGAATCCACTGAGCGGAAGTACCCCGATCACAGCCAGGACGATGCCGGTGATCAGCAGTGACGGTTCGGACTGGGTACTTCCTTGTATAAACAACCAAAGGATGCCCGCGGCAAGCACCAGAAGCAGCAAAGCCACAGGGATGCCAGTGATAGAAAAACCTTTGCGCTCGTTCATGGAAGTTCTCCAGTAGAAGTTTTATACGATATCACAAAGATATCATAATGAAACCCTATCGTAGGGGGCCTCCCAAAACCGTCAGGAGCGGGTCGAGTGCCAGGAGTCGCAGAGTGAGCGACGAGACCTATCAAGTAGTAGGCGAGGGGCGAACGAGCACACGACACCGCGAATCGGTTCGCACAGTAGGTTTTTAGAGGCCCCCAGTAGTGTCGGATTACTGGGAAGTCTTGCTCAACAAGAGATGAGCCTGGAGGGAGTCACATCTCCAATATGACGTATTCCAAATCGTAATCTTGTCGCGGTGTGATGGTTCGAAACGTGACCGTTTCAAACATGCCGCTTCGTGTAGGCGGCGACATGAGTTTTCAGGCATTCGCTTACCTATATTTCGCTATTCCCGCACAGGTGGGAATCCGGTGAGGAAAGTTATGACCATGGGGTAGGTATTCGATTCTATGGAGCCTGTTGCACCGCTACGTCTACGCACCTATCGTTGCGCTGAAATTATTTAAGATATCGGAACCTTAGGCGATACAGAGGTTACGGGTAGCGTTGCTGCATTCGCGTGCTGTTGTCTACATGCTCAGGTATACCGAGCACGTAAATACCACTAGGAGGACTATGTTCATCAACGATAGACGCTTTGCCATGCTCATCGTGGTGCTGGCTTTGTTACTTGTGCCACGGGTACAGGCTGTGGCGAATACAGTACCAAGCCATACCACCATGCACGGTATCGCTAGTGCCCCCAGCGGGCTGGTGGCGGCCATTGCCCGTGCGCAGACAAGGACTGTGGCCAACAACTCTGCCTATTTCATCGGCCGCGACGGTTGTGCAAAGCTTGAGGATCGTAATAACACCTTGGCGCTTGCGGGTTGCTTCGGTCAGAGCGGCCCGGCGTTTACGGCCGGCACGAGTCGGGTGCATCTGACCCTCATGGCTTGGGGGCATAAGGGCCAGCTGCAGTCCGTCGTCCTCGCGCGTAGGGCTCCGCGGGCTAACCGCATCGAATACCGTGGCCGGCATATTGCCGAATGGTGGCGGGTACTACCGCTGGGCTATGAGCAGGGTTTCATGATCAAGCATGCCCCGGCGGGTACCGGCCCCGTCATTCTGCAACTGACTGCCAGTGCCGCGCCTACGCTACGCAATGGTGAACTCGCCTGGGGCAAGCTGCGTTACGGCAAGCTGCATGTCGTCGATGCCACCGGCAAAGTCCTGCCCGCCACGCTCAGCGCCCGCGGCAAGATCATTAGTCTGACCTTCGATGCCAGCAACGCTCATTATCCCGTCAGCGTCGATCCAATGGTGTGGGTGCAGCAGGAAGTAACCGCGAGCAACGGCGCAGCGAATGATGACTTCGGTACCTCGGTCGCGCTTTCTGCCAACGGCACCACCGCACTGGTGGGGGCCTACACCAAGACCGTTGGTGGTAATAGCGCCCAGGGCACGGCCTATGTATACACTGAAAACAATGGCACCTGGAGCCAGGTAGCAGAGCTTACCGCAAGCAATGGTGCGGCACATGACCAATTTGGCATCTCGGTTGCGCTCTCGTCTGCGGGAACCACAGCGCTAGTGGGAGCGCTTTATAAGACCGTTGGCAGTAGCGCCCAAGGTGCTGCTTATGTGTACACCGAGACCAAGGGTGTCTGGAGTCAGACGGCCGAACTCAGCGCAAGTAATGGTGTGGCAGGTGACCATTTCGGTGTTTCAGTTGCGCTCTCATCTACGGGGGATACTGCGCTGATAGGGGCCTACACCAAGGCCGTGGGTGGTAATAGTGCCCAAGGTGCAGCCTATGTGTACACCATGCCCGGCAATGGCTGGGCTACCACCTCCACCTATACTGCTGAGCTGATAGCAAACAATGGTACGAGTAGTAATTACTTTGGTAATTCGGTGGCATTGTCGTCGCCGGGAACGACCGCGTTAGTGGGGGCGGTTTTCAAGACCATTGGTGGCAACGTTGCCCAGGGTGCGGCTTATGTGTACACCGAGACTAAGGGTGTCTGGAGTCAGGTAGCCGAACTCAGCGCGAGTAATGGCACGGCAAGCGATAGTTTTGGTATTTCGGTGGCACTCTCGTCGACGGGAGCCACCGCGCTGGTAGGGGCGTATCGCAAGACGATCGGCAGCAACAGCGCCCAAGGTGCGGCTTATGTATACACCATGCCTGGTAGTGGTTGGGTCAGCACCTCCACTTATACCGCCGAGCTTGTCGCGAGTAACGGTGCGGGTAGTGACTTTTTTGGCAACTCAGTTGCCTTGTCGGGTGATAGTACGACCGCCCTGGTAGGGGCGTATAGCAAGACCGTCGGTAGCAACAGTGCCCAAGGTGCAGCCTATGTATACACCGATACCAGTGGTACCTGGAGCCAGACGTCTGAGTTTACAGCGGGCAACGGTACAGCGAATGACCAATTCGGTTTTTCAGGTGCTCTCTCGTCTACAGGTGGCACTGCCTTAGTGGGAGCATCGTACAAAGCTATTGGCAGCAATAGCGCTCAGGGTGCGGCCTATTTCTTTACTGGCTCCAATCTATCCGCCGTACTTTCTGCCCCAGCTACGGTGGCACCGGGTGGCCGGTTTGATAGCCAGTACATCCTTACCAATAACAGCAGCTCCGCCAGTGGTGATGTGCAGGTGGTGCTGCCAGCCCCGGTCAGTGGTGCCAGTGTGGCAGCGGTCAGCAGTACTGGTCCTAAGGGTGTGTTCGGATGCACTCAGAATGGCACTACCCAGTTTGTTACCTGCGATCTCGGGGCCATCCCCGGCAACGGTGGCACTGGCTCGGCAACGCTCACGCTTCAGGCCACCGGCGCTTTAACTTCGAGCATCGCCCAGAGTGCATCACTTGCCGGCGGCGCCTCACCCAATCTTGCCAAAACCGCGACCACCACAATCGCCAACAGCGCCCCGGTGGCCAGCAACCTAAGCCTGAGCACCTATGCCGGCCAGGCTCTGGCGGGAACGCTACCCGCGGTGGTCACCCCGAGCAGCGATGCGCTGAGCTATGCCGTTACTCAGCCGCTCCACGGCATGCTCACGGTGAACGCCACCACGGGCGCTTTTACCTACACCCCGACCCGACAGTTTTACCTTCACGGCCAAGGACACGGTGACGACGCTGGTCTCCAACACCGCTACGGTAACGATCACTGTCAATGCGACTCCGCCGCCGGGGCAGGTGCCACCGGTGGCGAGTAACCTTACTCTGAGCACCTATGCCGGCCAGGCCCTGGCGGGAACGCTACCCGCAGTGGTTACCCCGAGCAGTGATGCGCTGAGTTATGCCATTGCCAGCCAACCCATACACGGTACGCTCACGGTGAACACCACTACGGGTGCCTTCACCTATACCCCGGCCAGCAGCTACAGCGGGCCCGACAGTTTTACCTTCACGGCCAAGGACACGGTGACGACGCTGGTCTCCAACACCGCTACGGTAACGATCACTGTCAATGCGACTCCGC
>QILI01000171.1 GCA_003233305.1 Mizugakiibacter sp. | reverse complement strand
GCTGATTGCCGGCAATGACCCCGCAACCCGTCCCGGCGCGGACTCAGGGGAGGCAGTGTTCACTCTCAGTTACCGGGTACGCTGGGAGCTGAACAATGCCGGGGTGCGAGACTACATCGTACATGTGGCGGAAAACCGGCTCAGCTTCGACGCCCGCCTGGCTGATTTTCGACAAAAACTCTGGCTCTGGTTAGCCGCCGCCTCGTTGATGCTGTTAGCCGTGCAGGGCCTGATCCTGGCCTGGAGCCTGTCGCCCCTTCAGCAACTGGTGCGGGAATTATTCGATATCGAGCGGGGTGAAAGAGACTACCTCAGCGAGCGCCGGCCCCAGGAACTGCAGCCACTGGTTAAAAACCTCAATCACCTGATTCGCCGCGGCCGGCAACAACTGAAACGTCACCGCAATGCCCTGGCGGATCTCGCCCACAGCCTCAAGACCCCGCTGTCGGTACTTAAAAACAGCGCCAGACAGGAGCACTCAGTGGCCGCGCTACGGCACCATGTACTGGACACAGTCGCGCGCATGGATGACAGCCTCAGTTACCAGTTGCGCAAAGCCGCCGCCGGTGGCGCCGGCGTACTGGCGGCGCCGACGGAACTCTATCCATTGCTGGAGCGGCTGCGGAATTCGCTGCTCAAAGTGCACGGTGACAAGCACCTGGAAATCGAAATCCGCACAGACTCAGAGCTGGCATTCCGGGCCGACAGCGGCGATCTGATGGAGATTATCGGCAATTTACTCGACAACGCCTGCAAATGGGCGCAGCACCATGTCACGGTACAGGCACGCCTGGAAAACGACAGGCCCCAAGCCCGCCTGGTCATCGAAGTGGATGATGATGGCCCGGGGATCCCGCTGTCACAACGTCAGTATATTCTTGAACGGGGTGGGCGCATAGATGAGCAAGCGCCGGGGCACGGCCTGGGACTGGCGATTGTTCGGGAACTTGTCGTGGAACACTACGCCGGTGAGCTGCATGTGAGTGACAGTCCGTCAGCAGGCGCACGTTTGACGGTGATTCTGCATGAGTTTCGTTAGCCTCCTTAGTTAGTGTCCGTCCAGAAAGAACGCATTTATCACGAAGCGCACAGAGTGCACGAAGGACACGAAGAAAACCTGATGAATTCAATCGTTTTTCTTCGTGCTCTTCGTGAGCTTCAAGTGCTTCGTGTTAAAAATTCTGTGTTTCCGGATGGCAACTAGTAGCGAGTCCCAGAAGTCCCGCCTCTGTATTTGGCAATGTAAGATCTGCGCAAGCAAGATATAATAAACCCATAAGATATGTTACAAGTATCGTAATATAGCGAAATTACCACTATTATTAGTGTATAATGGGTTTATTGTGCCGGAAAGGAGCAGATCATGGATTGCCGTCAAGTCACGTTCTCCCCCGAGAAGTCGCAGGAGAGGATCCACCAAGCCTTACAGGTGTTCCCACGCCTGTTGCTTATGCGGATCCTGGCGTTCGCGCTCCATCTGCTCGGGGCAAGACGCAAAGAGGTGGCCGCATTGGTAGGCCTGCCGCAGGAGTCGGTGAAGACGTTGCTGCGCGTGATATTGCGCGATGGCTTCCCCGCTGTGCGTGACCGGCGTTTGTCATCATCACCCCCCGTTGGCGTTGCGCCCCCGAGTCACTCTCAGATATCCGTGCGGCGCGACCATGAAGGGTGGATTATCGAATTTGGCACCCAGGGGCAGACACTGAGGATACCGGCCACCCATCCGGTTCAGGCGCGCACGGTGGTGTTGTCGTTGTTGAATGCCGGAACACTTTCGGCGCAACAGTGCGCTTCGGCGTTAGGCATTTCACCCGCCCATTGCCGTGAGTTGGCCCGTAAACTGACAAACTACGATGTGGCACAATCGCTGCTCGACAAACGAGAAGGCCAACGACGCGATTATCGCGTTGGCCCTCAGCAAAAGGCCGAGATCATTCAACAGTTGACCGCCCGGGCAGTCACCGGACACAGCACCTCCAGCGAGGTATTGGCCGAGCAGGTAAACGAGCGTACCCAGGCCGGCTTATCAGCCCGAACCATCCGTTGGCATATCCGTAACCTTGGTCTGAGCAACATCCGCAACACACTCCCCGAACTGGTGGATGCACTAAAAAAAACTCCAACAGATCGTTGTTGAGGCTCAGCGCCAATTGCCGGCGCCACAGCCGTGCGCACCCAGCGCTGCCACGTTGTCCTGCGCCATTCACACGTGTGGTGGCGAGTATCCTACTGGTTTACCTGAGGCGAGGCTCTCGGCGCACTCACGCCGACAAGCGATCGTCGCATTGGCCGATGCCCACATTGCGCTCAAGGCCATCGCCAACCTGGTACGCTGTTCGCCCAGTAGTGTGCGTCGATGGATTCGGCGGGCCAACAGGGCGCAAGGGCTCCATGATCGTGCCCGTTCGGGGCGCCCGGCCGTCTACTCGCAGGAACTGCGGGTGCGCATCGTGGCGTTTTACTGCCAAACCCAGCCGCTGTCCGGTGCCGGAAGATGGACCCTGCGATGGGCCGAGTGCCGTCTGAAAGCGGACCGTACTGTGGTCGGCGCGGCGCCTGGCAAGTCCACATTGCATCGTATTCTGCAAAGCAACCGGTTGAAGCCCCACCAGTCCCGCTACTTCCTTCACATCACCGACCCCGACTTCTTTCCCAAGATGGAACACCTCCTCGACCTCTACCGCAGCCCACCCCCGAACTTGGTATTCTTCGACGAGTGTCCAGGTATCCAGATCCTCAGCCGCCTGACGCCAGACCTGCAAACCGATGGGATGCGCAAACGCCTCGAGGAGTTCGAGTATATCCGCCACGGGACCCTCGACGTGTTCGCCTTCCTCCATCACGCCGATGGCAAGGTGTACCTTGAGTGTCAGGCTGACCACAAAACCGATACCTTGTTGGCGGTATTCAGGCGCCATGCGAATCGATTCCCTCAAACCGAGCCGCTCCACTACGTGATGGACAACCTCTCGTCCCATCGTGGGTATCCCTTGTGCCGGCTGGTGGCCGAACTCAGCGAAGTCGCGTGTCCACCCGAGCAACAGTTGTGCACCACGGGCAAGCGGGTTGAATGGCTCGCGCGCGACGACAAGCGGATCGTCATTCACTACACTCCCTTCCACGGCTCCTGGCTCAACTGGATCGAATTCTGGTTTGGCATCATGGGCCGCAAGGTGCTCGGCGAATCGTTCGCCTCGCCCGACGCACTCAAGGCGGCGCTCGAAGCATTCGCCGCAGAGTGGAATACCTTCCTGGCCCACCCGTTTCAATGGGCGTACGACGGCAGTGGGTTGCACGACAAGGCGGTGCAGCGATTCACGAAAATGCTCCGGCGCTCAGCGGCGCAAATGGAATTGCGCATTCTGACCAAGCAGATGATGCTCTTGACGAACCTGCTCAGGGATTACTTGCCCGAGGTTTCCAACGGCACCTGGGAGCAATTCACCGTCGTGCTACATTCACAATCCGACACGATCACTGCGCTCATCGAAGGCGAACAGGGACCACGACGCAAGCACAACGCCCAGCAAGCATTTACGAGCTTGACCGAGGCGCTACATGATTGTTTCGGCCCCACCACCCAACAAATCGCGGCTTGAGAAACTTAAACTGCCAGAATCGTGCGCAAAACTTGTGGGACGAACTACTAGTTAACGGCGCCTGAGCGCCATCACACGATCACGGCCACCGTGCTTGCCCTGGTAGAGAGCTGCATCGGCCATCTCCACCAGGGTCCGGGCTCCGCCTGGATTGGATTTTGGATCCAGCGCGGACACCCCGGCGCTGACCGTCACCACCCCGGAAGTTTTCGGATCGGCATTATCAAGGGCCAGAGAGGCCACCGCCCGGCGCAGGTGTTCGGCAATGACTATGGCCCCCCGAGTATCGGTGTTCGGCAATATCGCCACGAATTCCTCACCGCCGTAGCGGGCCAGAAAATCCGAACTTCGATTCAAGGTTTGCGACAATGTGCAGGCGATGAGACTCAGGTATTCATCCCCGCGGTGATGGCCATAACGATCATTGACGTCTTTAAAATGATCGATATCCAGCATGACGCAGGCAATCGGGGTTGCTTCTCGATGAGCCCGTTCCCATTCACGGTTCAAGATGAGGTCGAAATGCCGGCGGTTGGGGGTGTTGGTCAGCTTGTCCGTCAACGAAGCGGCCCGGTAGGCCTCGCGATCCGCGGACAACTCGACATTCCAGCACCGCCAGTGGCGTCCACCACACCGTGCGCACCGATAGCCGATACATTGCGGCATAGGCCTGGCGCTGTGCGAGCAGTTCTATCTCTGGTAAATTCATATTCACTTCGGACCGCCTGAATCCATGGCACAAAGCCCCAAGAGCACTATTTACCGGGTGGTGACATTTAGGACTCGGCCTCTGAATATAGCGTAGAGCGGATCAATCTCGAAGCGTATCGACATCTGATCCGGGAACCTTTAGCCTGCATTATTCATGAACGCGCGAGCGAGGGCGTGGAGGTGCCTGTAGATTCAGGGCGCACGGACCGAGGAGCGAGGAGGCGTAGTCGACACTACGTTGACGAGCCCGCAAGGAGTACGGCCTGAAGATGCAGGCAGATCCGCGTCCGCAGCCGTGT
>QILI01000036.1 GCA_003233305.1 Mizugakiibacter sp. | reverse complement strand
ACGTGGTGGACCGGCTACAGTGATCAACTGCCAGATGGTGCAATAAACGTAGGCACCGTTCCAAATTACACACAGCGCAGAGTTATGCATCTGCTCTCCTATCTGACGGAGAATTGCCCGGGAATGGACGGTGGCTGCCCCGGCGCTGATCCTGAGCGTGTCTCGGTCCTGGGCCAATCTATGGGAGGTACGGGTAGTTTTTTCCTGGCAATCAACTACGGCTACCACCTTGCAGGGGTAGGCTCCCGCATTGGTGCAACCTCTCCTCATTTTTTAAGTCCTGGGGGAGTGGATGGGCTTACCCGCAGTCACTGGGGGGCTATAAACCTTGGATTGCCAGGTAGCAACGGAATAAACGTCTGGGAGTTGTACGATTCCAGTCGTGCTGCACTCAATAACAGCCATTTCCGCAACCTTCATTTCAGTGCAATAAACGGGAAACTGGACCCGACTATTCCATTCACTTCCATGGTGGGCCTCAGCCCGGTGACGGACAGAGCTTTCCTTGCGACCCTGCAAAGTGAAGGCATTGGACATCTTATCGCCTGGGATCAACGAACCCACTCCACATCAGAGGGCGCGCCACTTGGCGCGAACTGGTGGAATCCGCTGAGCGAAATCTCCTTCCTGCGCCGCAATCTGGCATTCCCCGCTTTCTCGAATTGTTCAGCAGACGAAGATGCCGGAGAAACCGATGGTCAGGGGGGATACACGGGCGCTTTGCGAGGCACAAAAAATCGTTACCTGCAGTGGGACAGTGCAAATATTACTGATACGCGTGACCAGCTAAGCATGCCGATCAAAGTAGATATCGATACAACAGGAACACCACCTGATCCAGAATACCCGCCAACAGGAAATAACTATTTTGGGCCGCTCCCAATTACAGCGGATGTAACAATACGTCGTATTCAGCGATTTCAGATGCTGCCAGGGGAAGCCATCCACTGGAGTTACGATGGCGGCTCGGGAACAGTGTTCGCCAACGTGGACGGCGCCGTGACAGTGCCGAATCTGGCCATAACAACAAGTTTTGCGCCTCTTGTTCTCACCCGCCTTTCAGCACCTGCATCACCACCGCCATTGGATGTTGTTGCGCCGATGATCACGCTCTCGGGTGCTAACCCTCAAGCCATCACGGCGGGCGGCGCTTATACCGAACTGGGTGCCACGGCTATGGATAACGTCGACGGTAATATCAGTAGCGCTATCGCCATCAATACCTCAGCTGTAAACGCGGCAATCACAGGGTCCTACAACGTCACTTATAACGTCTCCGACGCGGCAGGAAATGCAGCCAATGAAATGATCCGCACCGTGACGGTCACCGCAGCTACGGTCGATGAACCGGCTGATGAATCAAGTGGCGGCGGCGGTGCACTCGGGCCAATGCTCGGCCTGGGCCTCATGCTGCTGGCGTTTCGGCGTCGCCGCCCTTCGTTGGCTGGAGCGCTGAGTACTTTCAAGATGAGTGAGAAATTCTTCCTTGCATGGACTGTCTTCGGAGTTTTAGCGGCTGTGACTCTGACTGATTCAGCATTTGCGGCACAACACCAGGCCCAGTTCGCCAACATTGATTACGACGTGGTGTATGTGCGCTGTCCACGAGGCAAAGAACCGGTCTCGCGAAATGGGACAGAGGACCTGCTGAACTGGAACGGCGTCAATGATTTGTGGCTGTCGGCTGCCAACAACGTTTATCACCAGCCCGGTTGTGATCTGGTCCTGCATCGCTCCAACATGGTCCCTGGCGATCCCGATGCGGAAGAGGTGTTGGTAGATTGCGATGAGGATGACCGTTCGAATCCTGTGTGTTCGGTGGTGGACCCGAATGTCTCCTTCGATGGCCGCTATGTGGTGTACACCAAGTTTACGGATACCCGCACATTTCTGTCGGATTTAGGTAGCAGGGGAATTGACTCTGCAGGCAGACAGTCTTTTATGAGGCTTGACCCGAATGGCAATATCGATGGCAACAGATTCGCGAGTATGCACCCGACCAATTTCAAACCTTATGCCAATCCGGCGCTGGTTTTCATCTACGATCTACAGACGAATGTAGAAACCCAGGTGTCCCCCGATAGTAAACTGTTCGCTGGCCGCGCTCATCCTGCCAAGGATCCGGAATGGTCCTCCAACATTCCTGTGATGGACACCGGCCCGTTTTTCATGGCAGACGGCCGCATCGGTTTCACCAGCAATCGCGAACAGGGCTTTGCCCTGTTCCAGCTGTTTGCCATGGATCGTGATGGACGAAATATGGAAGTGTTGAGCCACCGCGCCATGGCAAATCAGCTGCACCCCGCTACCTTGATGGACGGGCGCATTGTTTACACTAACTTCGATCGCATGTTGCAACGCACTAGCAACAACAACTTCTCCCTGTTCGAAATCAATGCCGACGGCTCCGCACCGTTTATTTTTGCGGGTAAAAATGATGCCACGAAATGGTCATACCATTACTTTACCCAGCTGTCGGACGGTGACATCGTTGTCACTCTGTACTACAACCAGCAACAGACCGGATTGGGAGCGCTGGAGCGGTTTCCGGTGGATCCTCCAGGGCCGGATTTTGTGCATCGGGCTATTTCCGATGGCGTGGCCGGAGAAGCCCTCGCCATGCTGCCGGATACCTGGAGATCGGGCAATTCGCTGCTGCCCTTCGCCCGCCCTGGCCAGTTTCGTCTTACACCAAATGCGGGTGCGGGTGATACTCAAATGCCCCCATACGATCCCTCGGAATATTTCGAGCATCCGGTAGACGGCCGCACCGTGACCATGAATGGTCGATTCACCCATCCCGCGGCTGCGCCTGACAACGATTTGCTGACCACCTATACAATCGGAGGTTCTTCCACCATCTCCAATCCCGCGTTCAGGCAGTCGCTGGAGGCGACGATGAATATCATTGGCAAGGATGCTGGTATCTGGCTGCTACCGCTGGAACCGAATAGCACTCGCCAGATCGGGCATATTGCCGATGATGCCCGAGTCGTGGTGGATTCTCCCGAATACCACGAAATCATGCCGCGCGCCGTGGTGAGCTATCAGGATATTTACGGCATTGCGCGCCCCGACCCCGATAACACCCGTCCACCTACCAGTAACGATGGCACCCAGGATCAGCGTCTGCCTGCCGGCGCTCCCTATGGCCTCACCGGTGCGGCCTCGATGTACGATCGGGAAACCCGCTCGCTCAATGGTACGCCGTGGAATATGAGAGACGGCGGCGGTGCCATGTCCGGCCGCACTTATATGAACCTGGCTGTCAGCGGTTCCGAGCTGGCCATTTTCGACAATGATGAAATCTTCGGGGTACGTATCCTGATGCCTGTGCCGCATGTCCCCGAAGATCTTGAGCGTTATATCAGGGCAGAAAAATGGTCTGGCTTCCAGCGACATCACCTGCGCATTCTCGGTGAGTACCCGGTGCGCAAGCCCGATGGTAACGGTGTAGAACCGGCGGATGATCAGGGTAATCCGGACACCAGTTTCATGGTGCGGGTACCCGCCGATACTCCCTTTCTGATGCAAACCATCGACAAGCGGGGCATGGCACTGGATATCGAAACGACATCGCGCTCCGTCGCGCGCGGCGAGCAGCAGCTCTGTGCGGGTTGTCATGTACATACCCGTACTGGCATGGATCCTTTTGTTTCGCGGGCAAAGACCAACGTCAACGAGTTCGGTGACTTCACTGGTACCAGTGCTCCGTTGTTTGTGGGCGAGGACGCCAGCGGTTTCCCCACCGTCGCCAGTGCCCAGGCGACTTACGCAGGAGAGGCGGGTGTCGCTGCGCGGCGCTCTTTCGCTGTAGATTGGGATAACAATATTGCACCCATCGTGCAGAGCCGCTGCGCTTCCTGCCACGCGGAGGGCCAGTCAGCTCAACAGCTTACCGGCCTTCGCCTGGATAGTGACAACCGAAGCTACGATCTGATTATCAGAAACGAATACACTCGCGAGGATGGGGTCGTTATCAACGCAGGTTCCAAACCCGGCAACGGCCTGACTGATATCGATGCAACGGGGACGGATCGCATAACCCGGCGCTTCCAATGCTGCACGCCATCACGCTGGGTATCGGTCAATAGTGCGCGCTCCAGCATGCTGGCGTGGGCCTTGTACGGCGAACGCATGGACGGTCGTGATCCGGCCACCGGCCTGCCATCGACGGGCAGCGGTGTAGTGGTGGACACAAACGGTAATGAATACCCGGAAATCTGGCCCAAGGTGGGCGAACATCTAGCCTATGTCTCCGACATGCCGGAGGCCGAGAAACGGCTGATTGTCCGTTGGCTGGATATTGGCGCGCCTAAACTCAATGTGCACGATGACAAGATGCGTCCGGTGATGACTCTCTCGCCCGTAGGCACTGCCACCGTGAATAGCATCCTGGTAGGACTGTGGGATGACTCTCCACTGGATTTTAGCCGTTTCAAAGTGACGGCCAATGGTGTCGATATCACTCCCGAGGTGACTGGAACACCAGAGGTTGTCACCGTACCGCTGCTCACCGCAGTGACTGACAGCAATGCCGACAACATTGAAATCACACTGGAGATCTGGGACAACCCCGACCGCAGCTGGAGCAGGACCCGCACTGGTGAGGCTGCCGCCAACCGTACCCGCAGAAGTGTTACCGGACGCGCTCTGTTGCGCATGGCCGGAGCTGCCACCAACAACGCACCACCGCCACCGCCACCGCCACCGCCACCGCC
>QILI01000125.1 GCA_003233305.1 Mizugakiibacter sp. | reverse complement strand
TTCTGCACCAGATGGGCGAGGCGTTGAGCTATGCCCACACCCAGGGCTTTGTCCACCGTGACATCAAGCCCGAGAACATCCTGTTCGATACTGCGGGGCGAGCCAAACTAACCGATCTGGGCATTGCCCGGGCCATGAACGATAGCACCCGCATGACCAAGACCGGGATGAGTATCGGCACGCCGTACTACATGAGTCCCGAGCAAGCCCGGGGTCGAGCCCTGGACGGGCGTTCCGACCTCTACAGTCTGGGCATCGTCTTTCATGAAATGCTCACCGGCCAGGTGCCCTACAACGCCGAGGAGACCTTTGCCGTCGGGCTGATGCACATCAACGAGCCGCTACCCCGGTTACCGAATGAGCTCAGCCGCTACCAGCCGCTGCTGGATCGACTGCTGGCCAAGCGGCCCGAAGATCGCTATGCCGATGCCGGTGCCCTGATTGCCGCCATCGACACCCTGCGCACCGGCGGGCGACTGGCCCCGGTAGTCACGGCAGCGCCCCGCAGCCGGCGTTCGCACGCCTGGCTGTGGGCCACCCTGGGCGGGCTGTTGGCGCTGGTAGTGCTCGGTGGCGGCTACCTGTGGCAAAGCGGTCAACTGCCGGGGATACACGCCCGTCCCGTGCTCGGCGGCGGGGGAGACGGTGGGGCATCCAGTGTGGCGGTGAATCCGGGCAAGGCCGCACCGGGTACCCCACTTACCGCACTCCTGGGCACCCCGCGTGGTAACCCGACCCTGCGTGCCGCACCGCCGCCGCCGCCCTTGGCCAGTGGAGAAGCCATCCTGCAGGTGCGCAGCCAACCCCGTGGCGCACAAGTGTTCCTCGATGGTCATCGGCTGGGCCAAACCCCCTACCTGGGCCAGAACCTGCCATCAGGGATGCACCAGTTGCAAGTGAAGGCACCGTACTACCAACCCCTACGCCGCCGGATTCGCCTGACGGCCAACGTAGTGAGCAAACAGCAACTCACCCTGGCTCGCGGACAGGGCGCGATCACCGTACTCAGCCAGCCGGTGGGGGCAACGGTTACCCTGGATGGCCATCGTCAACCGGGCCGCACCCCGCTGACTCTGACCCAGGTCAGTGCCGGTCAACACCAGATTGAAATCGGCAAGGCCAAGTACTACGCCCAAACCCTGAGTGTGACCGTGCCCGTTGGCGCCACCGAACGCGAGAGCATCACCCTCAAGGGCGGAAACCTGGTGAGGTATCACGGACACTGGGTAAGCAAGGCCGACAAGACTGCGGCCCTGCTCAAGCAAGCACAGATCAAGGCCCGGATCAAGGCTGACAAGATTGTCACTCTGCTCAAGCAAGCCGACGTCGCGCTTGCGGTTAAGCCCCTAAGTACATCGGCGGGCAGCAAGGCCCTGGCCGCTTACCAGGCGGTGCTGAATCTGGATGCCCACAATACCTCGGCACGCCAAGGGATCAAGCAAGTGGCGATGGACTACGTAAGTATGGCTGCTCAACTGTCTCACACGACCTCGATAGCGCAGGTAAACCAGGCGGCTAAAACCATCAAGGACTACCTCAGTGAAGCTCGGAATATCTGGCTAGGAGTGCCTGTTCCCAAGGGTCTGAAACAACGGACCCAAAGATTGAAACGAATTAACACCATCGTGAAAGCAATAAGTGGTTTTAATGTTCCACAGAGCATTACCATCACCCCCAAGGGGCGCCATGCCTATGCCGCGAATTATGGCAACAATACAGTTTCCATAATCGATACCGCGACCAACACCGTCGTGAAAACAATAAGTGGTTTTGATTATCCACAGGATATTGCCATCACCCCAAATGGGCGCTATGCTTATGTCACGAATCGGGACTCGGCATGGTTTGGTAGTAGTACAGTTTCCGTCATCGATACCGCAGCCAACACCGTCGTGAAAACAATAAGCGGTTTTAATGTTCCAGTTGATATTGCCATTACACCAAAGGGACACTATGCCTATGTCGCAAATAAGGGCAATACAGTTTCCGTCATCGATACCGCGACTAACACCATCGTGAAAACAATAAGTGGCTTTGATAATCCATATGGTATTGCCATCACCCCCAATGGGCGCTATGCGTATATTACGAATTTGGGGCCTAATAATAGTACTGGAACTACAGTTTCCGTAATCGATACGGCGATCAACACCATCGTGAAAACAATAAAGGGTTTTGATAATCCAGTGGGCATTACCATCACCCCCAATGGGCGCTACGCTTATGTCACGAATTTGTGGGCTAATAATAGTACTGGAGCTACAATTTCCGTAATCGATACCGCGGCCAACACCATCATGAAAACGATAAGTGGTTTTAATGGTCCATGGGGCATTGCCATCACCCCCAATGGGCGCTACGCCTATGTAACGAATTATGGCAACAATACAGTTTCCATAATCGATACCGCGACCAACACCGTCGTGAAAACAATAAGTGGTTTTGATAGTCCAGGGAATATTGCCATCACCCCCAATGGGCGCTATGCCTATGTAACGAATCAGGGCAACGGTACAGTTTCCGTGATTCAACTCCCATAGGGCCATACCGTTATCTGCCAACGTATACTTGAACAGCATAGCGCTGAGATACCTGCCAGGAACACCGATATGAGTTTGAAACGCTACTACGATTCACCCACCGACAGATTGCGGTGACAGGGCCAGCACAAGAAGCACCTGTCTTCATCTGCCCTGTGTGGTCATACGCACGTTCGGCAATGACGCGATTACCAATCACCCGAGACGGAGGCCTTCAGTGATGGCCGGGGCGTCTTTCGCCGATTTGAGACCGCCGACCATGGCCGGCCATGCCCATACTGTGCTCAAGAGCGCGGGGGATCGAACCGTTACCGAGCTTTCTGGAGCGCGTTGAGTCAATGTGTTGTGCTGAACCTGAAACGGTCCATCGACGGGGCCTATTATGCATTCAAGCAGTACAAGTACTGCACACTGTTATATTGCTGAAGCGGCATATCGTTTCAACTGCCGTTTTGGCTTACCCGCATTCGTACCGCGACAGCTGCGGGCCACGGTTCTCTGCACGCCTTGTCCTGAACCATTGCTACAGCAGGCATCCAACTTTCCTGGTTGAGATTTTGAGCTAATCAGGTCGAACTACGAACTATGCCTTACGTACTCAGCGGATAAGGGGATATAGGAGATGAAGAGGGGGTTACTTTGCATATCGCTTTTGTTTGGCTTGTTTGCTAGTAGCGTCGTTCATTCTGAAAGTCGGCCAATTAAAGAGCCATCCGATAAGGGACTATTTGCTGTTCTTCCAGTTAGAATTAATAATAGAACTATAGATAGATTTGAAGTTAAGGATATCAAGATATATAAAGATGGTGCTCTTGTTAAGGGATACGGTTTTAAGATTGAGAAAGCAGGGCATGAATTTAAATTTGATAAATCATCAATTTCAATGTTCTATCTTCGAAGTACTGCCAATACATTTTCGGAGGATATCCCTACAGCAGAATGGAGGTGTGATCCAGAATACTTTGAAGCGGTAGTAGATGGACAGAAAGAAGGGGTACATGAGGAATATCCTGGGCTTTCGTCCCATTACCCCAAGGGCACCTCCTTTACAGTCAAATATATTAGTACAATTGAAGTCTTGGGAAAGAAAGCAACCCAAGAAAAAATGAGGCCAATTGAGGTATGGGGTCTCGCTAACAGTAAAAAAAATGCTGAAAAGATGGTCAAGTACTACAAGTCACATATGATCGAATCAACTTACTACTTCTTCACGGCGTCACCCAAAGGGTTCCATAAAAAAAGCAGCTTGCTTAATGATTCCATAACGGTTGAGTTTGGCGAACATTCGGTCGAGATTAAATCTGACAAAGGAAATATATTGACAGGAATCAGAGATGTATTTAATGCCTTGACAGAAGCGACAAGAGTCAATAACTATGGAACAGCAGATATTTTTATGAATTTGAGCGTAAATGGAAATACTGCGACCTGGAAAAGTCAGATCCGGGAATATGATCGTCGAATTTGGGATGGCACTTTGAATTGGTTTTGGACTGACCCCGGCTTTCATTCTGTACATTTGGACGGAAGATATGTTGAGGTCTATGCCCGATCTCAGGATAGAGGTAGCTCTATATGGGCGCAATACAAAGGTTCATCTCCATCAGGTGATCTAGACATTGCGAATGTGAAAATACCAGAATGTGAGTAAGGTTGTGGTGGATTCAAGTTGCAAGTGCAACACGCTTGGCCTGATTAAAGACTTCTGAGGGCGTACGGTAGGCGAGGCGTTTACAGACTCTATTATTCAACTGACGAACAATATAGCCAACACACTATTGACAAAAATTGCCGAACTTGCGTGCCTCGATTGCTACTGCACCCCAGTCGAAAGATGCCGGTTTGCCATCATCGGCGAAGTTGTAGTAGACCGTGCCGTTGGGAAACAGAACCACCGAGATCCCGCCGAAACCGGACATAAAGGGCACCCAGGTGGGATTTGCGCATCCGAGTATATTCTGGACATTGCGTGCCCAAAAGCCGTGTTGATAACGGTAGTCCGGCAGTGAAGTTACCGGCAGCCCGTGGGCGTTGGGATTGCGCTGCATGGCGCTGTCGAGCATATAGGGGTCCAGTATCTGCTGGCCGTTGATTCGACCATGAGCGGCACCGAGGAAGAGGGCGAGACGAGCGATGTCGTCACGATGCAGGGTCAGGCCCATACCAAAAAGTGGCTGTGCAACC
>QILI01000017.1 GCA_003233305.1 Mizugakiibacter sp. | reverse complement strand
TCTGTCGTTATAGCAGCGCGGATCATAGAGTCCCTCGCCATCGGCAATCAGCGTGTGGGTGACGGCGCAGATATCGAGCAGATGGTACCAAGTCCGATTGTCTCGCGACATGCGCGAGACGTCGAGTGCCAACACAATACCGACCCAGCCCAAGGCGACGTCGGCGAGCAGCTTGTCGAAACCGGCACGGCGTTCACTGCGCGAGCCCGAGCGTCCTAAATCTTCGTCAATGAGCTTGACCTGTTCGCTGGACCAACCGAGTTCAACGGCGCGCTCGAGCAGCTCACGTTGGCGGCGCCCGCTTTCGGTGTGATGGCGCACTTGATGAAGTGAAGACTGGCGGATGTAGACATAGGCCAGACGGGTGTGGTGGCTATCACTGAGTTGCTCACGATTCATCGGCGTTGTCCTTCGTGTGAGTCCTCGACGGGCGCTCGAGGCGGCTCGCGGCCATCTGTGCCAGGGCGTTGAGCACGGCCTCGCGCTGCTCGGCGCCGACGCGCGCCCACAACCGCTCGACCCAGTGTTTGGTCGTTTTCTCGAACAAGTCCAGCTGCTGATCCATGGGTCTCTCCTGGTGGGGTTGGACACCGCTGAGGATCTTCACCATCGCCACGACTGACAAGGGTGCGTATCAACGCGAGGAGCTCGCGTAACGAGTTCGGCGTCGCACGCGTGGCAACGCCTGGAGTTTTGGCGGATATGGGATGCTGGGAGTGGTCGGTCCAACTCGCCGGGAGCCGCATACGGCTGGCGTCGGGCAAGACGATCTGCCAATACTTCTGACCGCCTTTGTGAAGCTGTCCGACCACCGCAAACGCTCGACCATGGAGCGGGTTGCGGTGGATGGGTGACGTGGATTAGTGCCGGGAGTTCATGAGCCGTAGGGGTAGTGTGCCCCGCACTTCGGACAGCTTTGCAAGTCGATATCGAATACTTAGGCATTGAGCGTTGCATCCAGCCCATCGGGGCAGTGGGTTTGGGCTCGGGGGTGTCCTGCGCGCCATCGTGTTCGTTGTCAGGGGCCTGGGTTGACGCGGGGCCTGCGACAATATGGTGACGATGTTTCGCATTGGGGGCGACAAAATCGCCGGGAGCGATTTTGAACAGCCGAAGGCTGGCCCGAAGGGCGAAGGGCAGGATGCCCGGAGTAATAATCCATGATATCGCACCAAGTGGGTGCGAGGACGCGGCACCAGTGCGGCGAGGCGGGCGAGAAAGTCGAGCGGTTCGAACAGCACATGCGTGGTGCCATCTCGGAACGGGTGTTTGAGTTCATGGACCACCAAACCATCTCCATCGATACTCAGCCGTTCCAGGGCAATTGGGCCTCTTGATACGTAACGGCACAGACGCTCGAGTTTATCCCGCTGATGGGCTTCACAGGCCACCGCCGCATTTAGGGAAAAGCCGTCACGTGCAGCCGTTAGTGCCTTGGCCGGCGCGCACTCGCCGGACAGGTTGACGGGGCTGTGCAAAGTCATGGTCTTGCGACCGGCAATCGGACCCACGGCAATGCGGTAGCGCACCGCTGCGCCAGCCAGTTGTTCCAGCGCAGTATCACCCCCGTTGTCAGGATGGATGTCGAGCCAAGGGTATTCGGGATCTTCGACCAGCACGCCGGTACGCACCAAGGTGCGGGTGATACGCCGGATGAGGGTGTCGAGCAGGCGTTCGAGGTCAAGGTCTGATGGTGCCGGTGCACGATGAAATCGCGCCTGACCGTTCGCGAAGGTATACGCGCCGTCGGGCACCAGCATATGCAGGTGGATATTTCCGCTACGAGCTGACTATGCCCTTTGTTCTGAATCATGATCATGCCCTCTATTGGCTGACACTATGGATGGATAGCGACCAGCAATGTTTGCCGGTAACGCACTGAACTTGGGCTCATACAGGTACTCGGGTTGGTCATTGTAGCGCTCTGCATTGATCCACCCATGGCTGCGCCACCGTCGAATCGTTTGGGTAACAACGCCACAGGACTCGGCAAGTTCTTGTTGCGATACATACCCCTTGGCACGTAATCTGTTGTAGCGTGTCGGGATGTTGAACCGCCTCAGCAGATGGACAACCGCATTGGTGTCAAACGTCTCAAGCGTCGGGTGGATCACACCTGCTCTGTTGAGCTCGGTTGCAGTTTCACCGGCGGTATATTCACTCGACAGGGTGTCAATCATCTGGATAATTTGTAGTTCTATGACAGTCGGCTTGTTACCCGAGTGGGGGATCCTGAACGGTTTGGTGATGATCGTACCGGTTTTAAAGCGGATAGATACATCAACCTCGTAGCCATCACGCTTGAGTGTCACATCTTCGATTAATAACCGGATCATACGCTTCTTATCTTGATAGGTGGTCGATCGATGCGACCAGATCGCCTTAAAGTCCGCCACCATGTGTTTGATGTTCTCTTGCTCTGACGGGTTAAGAACGCATTGGTGAGTTTTGCACCGTCTTTCATAGTCGACTCTGGCTTGCTCAAGCAACGTGAGTTTATCGTTCCATTCTTTTTCTAAGGTCTGTGAGACCAGGCGATTTTCGGAGTCAACGGCCATCACACGCTTTCTGGCAAGATTGGCCTCGTACTGTGCACGGTCCACATGCAGACGCACCAATCGATTCGCCTCCGCGGTTCGTTTGACAATTTCCTGTTGTACCGATAGGGCCGCTTCAACCGCCACCGGGGTGACGTTCTCCAACAACACCCGGGCGACGATAGCATCGATACCAGCGCCCGGCATTGACGTACAAATCGCACGACCATAGTCGAGTTGTTCCCGGTTACACAGGTAGATAGGGGTGCGCTCACCATTGGCTTTGTGCTTGTAGCTGGTGGCAATATTCCTACCACAGTGGCCACAGATGACGATACCTTGCAACAAGGCGCTGCCTTCTCGGACAGTGCCGCGAAAGTCGCGTCGCGCATTCGCACTGAGACAGGCTTGCTGGGCTTCAAAGGTATCCCAACTGATGTAAGCTGGGTGTGCATCCTTCACCAGCGCGTGCCACTGGTCCCGGTCTCGCTTTGAGTACGAGACGCCCCCCGATGGACTTCTGCGCAGCTTGGTCCGCCCGTACGCATAAGCACCAGCATAGCGGGGATTGTGGAGGATCCGCAGCGCCAAACCGCTCGACAATGGGCGCCACACGAGTTCACCTTTGTCAGGGCCCTTCATCGGACGCACCGGAAACTTGATCCCTTCGCGGTTAAAGTGGCGAACGACGCCTTTGGAACTACTGATCCGCCCAAACACATCAAAAAACAATCGGATCGTGCGCTGCACCTGACGATCAGGATCAAGCTCGACCTGACCGGCGGGCGAATACACAAAGCCGATCGGGAGTTTGATCCGCAACTCCCCCCGTGCCGCTTTGTTAAGCGCCCCTCCCTGTAATCGTGCTCTGATCGTGAACAGCTCCACCTCAGACATGGTTCCCTTCAGTCCTAGAACGAGACGGTCATTGATATGCGTCAGATCATAAACGGCATCCGCATCATAAATCAGTGTGTTGTTGCTGCCACAAATGTGCAGCAGCTGTTGGAAATCTGCGTTGTTTCTGGCCAGTCGAGACATTTCCAAACCCATGACGATGCCCACCTGCCCCATGGCAACATCGGCGACCAGTTTTTGAAACCCATTGCGGTGCGTCGCTGAACTCGCTGATTTGCCCAGGTCATCGTCAATAACCCCGATGCGATCCCGGCGCCAACCCATTTCCTGCGCTTGGTCGATCAGCGCGTATTGGCGGGCCGTACTCTCGGTGTTTTCCATGACCTGCTTCATGCTGGATTGGCGCACATAGATGAGCGCTTTACGATTCAGGTGATGGTCGGCTACTTTGCTGTCACCGTAGGTCGTCATAGGTGTCCTCCATTAATGACCGATGATGGATCGCAGCGTCATCGACGCCAGCAACTGAACGATGGCCTCATGTTGATTGAGCTCAGCGGCGCTTGGCGATGAAGTGTTGATCGAGGCGAGTGCCTGATCATGGGACTGTGCGCTGTTGCGGATCATGAGCCAGGCATAGAGCCCTTCACCGACCAATCGCTTTAACCACGGATGGGTGCCGGGTGAACATCGCGATGCTAGAGAGGCTGCCCGCAACTGTTCGTAGTCGTTGATCATCGCTGCAGCATCCATTGATTGCATGGCTGAATGTTTCATTTTTACGCGCTGTTTTTTTTTCGAGCCAAGGATTTTTCGATACTCCGCGGATGCACCTTGCGCTGAAACCGTTGCTGTATCAGTCGCGCTAAGGCGGTTGCCTTCAAGGCCGGATTATCGTCAAGCGCGACCATCACAAACCGCATGACCTCATCATCGAGCTTGTGGGCGCTTCGTGGTCCCCGTTTGTCTGGCACCAGCCCCAGCAAACCAAGCTCAACGAACTGCTTTTGAATTGCGTAAAAGTGGCGTCGGGAGAAGCCGAAATCCGCAGCCGCTTTGGACACGGTACGGTTGCCTTTTTCGACACAGCGCAGCATCTCGTATTTGACCTGGAGCAAATCGGCGCGGTCAAAGAACGAACGTTTCCGGAACAGCTCGTCGGTGACTTTCTCTGGATGGGGGTTCAATGTACCGGCTTCGCGCAGTCTTTTTTGCTTATGATTTGAGCGTTTGATGGTCGGGTTCATGGGCGATTCTCAGCAGAATATGAGCTATTATATATACCTATTATGACACGAAACATGTGAATTAATACATAATAATAGCTGTAATAACGCAATTATAGCATAATTTAGCTCTCACAATGCGGTATATATTATCACTCATTTATCTTCACTGCCATTATTCAACGACGGCTGTTTACGGCTACGTATCAGGCTCACAAAAGCGGCCAGCTCAACGAGGTCGGGTAGTCGAAACAGAGCGTCGGGGTGAGCGAACTGAATGTAGGGATCTTCCTTTGCAAGTGTTGTGCAGCTTGCCGGTAAGGACAATCGCTGACCATCGGGTCCAAAGAACTCAGCGCGGAGCGTACCTAAGCTGTTAAAGGACCTGATCAGTTCGAAGTGATACCCATGCAACGGGTGGCAGGGATGATTGACGTAATATGAATGACTACCATTCGGACGATTGGATGCAGTCTGCACCGTGCGCTTTCAGATTCAGGGCCGATCCAAAGTGCTGTATAAAGGTCACGATGCCGGTTTGTCCACCGGCCCTACGGGTCAGGCCGGCTCGTTTGACAACGGCGCTCGACAATGCCCGGGTCACCACATTAAGAACCTGTGTAAGCACCTGCGGGCGAGCGGCGAACAGTAATCTTAACGGCCAAGGGAATGACAACACCCATTGACGCATGGGCACTCGCGGCAATAGGTGGTCAACCAGGTGCGCGTTCGCCAAGATGTGCGAAAAACTCGTCGGCGTGTTGCTCGACGATTGCGTACAGCAACGATTCCTCGGGTCGATGACGCGCATAACGGCGTTGCGCCGATTCGAGTACGCCGATGCGGGGCGGGTCCGGGCGCGGTCGGGTGGCAAGCATCCAATCGATTGGAATGCATCGATGCTACCGGCGCAGTGGGCCTTCGGCTCTTTACGGCGGTGTTTGTATCCCATCACTTGTCAGTCGGTGCCATGGCCCGTGGGAAGCGATGTA
>QILI01000110.1 GCA_003233305.1 Mizugakiibacter sp. | reverse complement strand
TTGCGCAAGGTACTGACCCGTGTGGTTAGGGAATGTTCCGTGACTATGGTATCGGGCCAGAGGTCATGGAGGAGCTGCTCGCGGGTCTGGAGGTGGCCGGCTGCAGCGATGAGCAACCACAGTAGATCGAAAGCTTTTCCCTTTAAGTGAACCAGGCGACCGTCATTGAACAGGCGACGCTCCGCGGCATCCAGGCAAAAGGGGCCGAAAAAATACAAATGATGGTCTTCGTCGTCTGTTTTCCCTTTACCAAGCATGCCGCGGCCCTCATTGAGACATTTTCGGGACGGAATAACTATGAAAATTATACATAATTCAGAGGCTTTTTTGTCGATTATCTGCGAAACTGCAACTTAGGAGATTTTTGGTTGAGGGGTCCACGTGCCTCTTTTAGTTGACCTAATCAAAGGAGACTGTGACTAATGAAGCGCTTAATTGCAACTAGCATGATATCCATAGCGATGCTCGGTGGCTGGGGCATGGCCTCTGCTCAGGTGACCTATCAGTCGCGGACGGTTACGCCGTCACGGTTCGATCAGTCGCCGCCGCTACGCAAAATGAGCCATCTTTCGCCGTTGATGCAACATATCCTGCACGGCAGGAAAGCGACTTCCACAGAGATTTCGCGGTTGCGGCAAAAACTTGTTCGGGCGGGCTATTTGCCCAAGGCGGGTTCGATTAGGCAGATTCCCCTGTATACCAAAAAGCCGGCGCGGAGTACTTCGTTGCCGGTTCGCGATGCAGACGTGCAACGCACCATTCCCCACACCGGTGCCCGGGCGCCGAATGTTTTTACCAGTCCGAGCATCAGCTTTGATGGACTGGGGCACTCGACCGGCTACACGCCAGGTGTTTTTCCACCGGACCCCAACGCTGCCGTGGGCATGAACTACGTGGTCGAGACCGTGAATCTCGCCTTTGCCGTGTTCAAGAAATCTGACGGCACGATGGTCCTGGGCCCGGTGGATACCAATACGCTCTGGTCCGGTTTCGGCGGGTCTTGCCAGAACGACAATAACGGGGATCCCATCGTGATGTTCGACCAGCTTTCACAGCGTTGGATAATCAGTCAATTTGCCCTCTCCGGGCCATACTACCAGTGCATTGCGGTGTCCACTACCAATGACCCAACGGGCAGCTACTATCGCTACGCTTACAAGATTAGCGACACGGACATCAACGATTACCCCAAGCTGGGGGTGTGGTCCGATGCCTACTACTACACCGCCAACCTGTTCAATGCGAGCAGCTATGCTTTCGACGGGGTCATCTTCGGAGCCTTCGACCGCGCGCAGATGGTTGCAGGCAATCCTTATGCGCCCATGGTACTCTTCACCGTGCCGCTCGGCAGTGGTCAGCTGGCCTACTCGGTGTTGCCGGCCACCCTCGACGGTTACAACTTGCCGCCATCGGGCGCGCCGGGGATTTTTCTCAACTATGTGAGTCCCAATCTCTGGGGTACCAGCTACTATGCACTGCAAATGTGGCAGATGCAGGTGGACTGGCAGACCCCGGCGAACTCGACTCTCACTGGGCCGACGCAGATTACGGTGCCGGCATTCAACGACGCAGTGTGCGGCGGGTCGCGCAACTGTATTCCGCAGCCGAACAGCGCGCCCGGGCTGGATGCAATTTCCGACCGTTTGATGTATCGCCTGGCTTATCGCAACCTCGGTTCCCAGCAGGCCCTGGTCGTCGATCAGACCGTTGGCGTCAACAATGCCAACCCCCCGGCCGCTATGCGCTGGTATCAACTGACCGCACCGGCGAACTCGAACACCTGGAGCCTGGCCCAGTCGGGGACCTTTGCTCCCGGGGTCACCCCCTCGGGTGGGCCCAGCCGCTGGATGGGTTCGATCGCCATGGATCACCAGGGCGATATCGCCCTGGGCTACAGCCTGTCGAGTACCACCATCGCGCCGTCCATCGCCTATACCGGGCAGGTGGCCGGCGGTACGCCCGGGCAGATGAGTGAGCCGGAGACCATCCTCCAGGCTGGGGGTGGGGAGCAGACCGCTTACGGATACCGCTGGGGAGATTACACGTCCATGGCGAGTGATCCGGTCGATAGCTGTACCTTCTGGTATACCAACGAATACTATGCGAGTACCAGCCAGGTCGATTGGTCCACGCATATCGGTGCATTTCAATTCTCGAGCTGCTCCCCGCAGGTACTCGGAACGCTCTCCGGCACGGTGACCAGTGCGGCAACCGGCAAGGTCGTACAGGGCGCGGATGTGGTGCTTGAGCCGGGCGATATTATCGCGTACACCGATACCAGTGGACATTATTCACTACAGCTCACGGCCGGTTCTTATACGGCCCAGGCGATGAACTATCCCGCCATTTCTACTACTGCGTCAGTGAGCGTTGTATCGGGGCAAGTACTGAGCCAGGATTTTTCTCTGCAACAGGCTTCACCGATAACGGTATCCGGGCAGGTAACCGATGCCGGCTTGGGTAATGGCGCGTCAGCTCACGGGTGGGGGCTGTATGCGAGCTTGAAGATTCTGGTGCCGAACCTGGGCCAAGTGACCCAGGCGTTTACCAGTCTGGTCACGGGCGCGTACAGCGTGCAGTTGCCTAGTGGCTTTGCTTACACGCTTAACGTCACGGCCCACAGCAACTATCAGTCGGCGGTAGCAGATTTGGGCACCGTGACTCAAAACACAGTGCACAATTTTGCACTCGTAGTCGATGCGGCCTGCGATGCACCGGGCTATGGTGCCAACTTTAGCGAGGACTTCAACGGCAGTACATTTCCGCCGTTCGGTTGGGCCGTGACCAATTCGGTAAGCGGCTCGCCGGTGGTGTGGAATACCAATGTCAGCTGGCAGGACGGCAACTATACCGGCGGCAGCGGCATGGCCGCGACGGCCGATAGCAACCAGGCCTATTTACTCTACGGATACAGTGGTATCTATGACACCAGCCTGGTCAGCAAGCCGATTCCGGTTGCCGGCCTGCCGGTCAATCCAGTGTTGCATTTTTTGCTGAACTATCAGGAATTCAGCGGTAACGATGCCCTTGACCTGGATATTGATGTCGACGGCACCGGCTGGACCCATGTGGCCCATATCACCAGTAATTACGGGGCCCTCTATAGTGGACTTGGCGGTAGTGCAGGGGGTGCAACCTACATGGTCGGTCTCGCTCCGTACATACCGACCGGTGCCCAGAGTATTCGGTTGCGCTGGCACTATTATGATTCCGTCAGCGGATCCGACTGGTATGCCCAGGTAGACGATGCCATGATCGGTACCTGCCGGCTGCTGCCCGGGGGGCTTGTGGTCGGTCAGGTAACCGATCTTGAGTCCGGTGCTGCGGTACCCGGTGCGAGTGTGTATGATGATTTGTTCGATACGACCACGAGTTTCGCCACATCTCAGGATCCGAATTTCGGCGATCTCTATATTCTGTTCATGCCTGCAGGCAAGCGCACGGTCATGGCTTCCGGAAACAGCCTGTTCGGTTCAACCGCGATGAATATAAGCGCTGACACGGTGACCCAGCACGATTTCCTGCTGGGCAACGCCGACTTGGCGATTTCAAGCGTGACGGGCGTGCCGGTAATGCAAGGTACCCAAGGTGATGTTGCCGACGTGGTGGTGACCAACTTGGGGCCCGATACGGCTGTGGGCGTGACGTTCGGGGCATCGTCAATCGATGGGCTGCTCCGTATGGAGTCCGCCAGTGCGACGCAGGGAACCTGTGGCGTTTCTCAAACGGGTGCGGTTAGCTGCAATCTGGGTGACATTGCTTCCGGCCACAGTGTTGCCGTGCATGTTTCGGCTTTCGGACTCTATGTCGGGCAGGCAATGGTGACCATTACGGCCCAGGCAGAGGATAACGATCCCGATCCCGCCAACAATACGTTCACCGCACCGGTGAGTGTCGATGCGACACCTAAATCGCGGGGGACTACCGGCGGTGGCGGCAGTTTCGGCGGGTTGGCCCTGATAATGCTGCTCGGTTTCGCACTCCTGAGCGTGTATCGGCGCCGCCAACATCAGCGCCGCAACAATCCCGGGGAGCCGGGTCCTCGAAACGAAAGGCGATTCAATTGCAACAAGGAGAGCATCATGACCACGCTATTACACGGGCAAAGCCCGATACTCCGCAGAGACGGCAAAGGTATGTACTGGGCGTTGGGCGTGGTGATCTTCCTGGCGGTGGCAATGGGCGTGCCCGGCTTGTCCGTGTCGGCCCATGCGAGCACTGCCCACAATCATCATGGTCTGGCGGGCGCACCCTCCGCATTGGCAACTGCCATGGTTCGGAGCGAGGAGCGCACAGCCGTGCGCAACCCGGTCTACCGTATCGATGCCCGCGGCTGCGCAATGCTGGGAACGCAACGTATACAGGCGTGTTTCGGATCCGGGGGAACGGTCCGTTTCGCGACCGGTAGCCGGCAACCGGTTCGTCTGCGTCTCGTCGCCTGGGGGCGGAGCGGGACCCTTGAGCCGGTACGGCTCCACGCCGGACAGACCCACGGCAATCGCATCAGCTACCGGGGGGCGGGGATCGAAGCTTGGTGGCAGGCACTGCCCATCGGCTACGAGCAAGGTTTCACCATAAGCCGTGCACCCGGAGGGCACGGCAAACTGATGCTCGAACTTGCAGCCAGTGAAGCGCCGCAAGTGTACGACGGGGTTCTTCACTGGGGGCGGCTGCGCTACGGCAAGCTCTACGTTACCGACGCCAGGGGGCACAGGCTGCCTGCGCGGCTCAGTGCCGAGGGGCGCAGCCTGCGCATTACCATTACGGATGCCCACGCCCGTTACCCCCTCACCGTCGACCCGCTGGTGTGGGTGATACAGCGAGTAATGGCCCCGCAACCCACGCCGGGTGACGGGTTCGGGACGTCGGTTGTGCTGTCACACTCCGGAACGACTGCGATAGTCGGAGGTGGTAATCATGCCTACATATTTACCAAATCGAATGGAACCTGGAGCATGCAAACGGAATTGATACCCACCACGGTTCGGTATGTCACTGGCTCTCAACGATGTCGGCACGATCGCCCTGGTCGGTGCACGCTTTACAAATGGCATGCGGGGCGCGGCATTTGTTTTCCAGGAGGTCAATGGTACCTGGGCACAGATTGCTGAACTTACGGTGAAGTCGTTTTTCGCCAAATTCGGGACGTCGGTTGCACTCAATGGCGCGGGTACAGAGGCTCTTGTGGGAGCTGACTTAGTGGATGTGACAACGTTCTTTCAGGGTGCGGCCTACATATTTACCGATTCCAATGGCACGTGGACGCAGATCACCCGGTTCACCACCCCTACCGGCACGGTGGGATCCTTTGCTCTCTTTGGCAGTTCGGCCGCACTCAACGATGCCGGTACCGTGGCACTCGTGGGAGCCGAACAGCAGCGTATCAACGGGCATGGCTCCCAAGGCGCGGCTTATATCTTCAACTACTCCAACGGAGCCTGGAGTCAGCAAGGTATTCAGCTACTTGCAAGCGATGGTGGTGGTGGCAATGGTTTTGGGTCATCGCTGAGCCTTGACGGTGCAGGCGACGTCGCCTTGGTGGGCGCATATAGCTATCCGGGAGGTTCCGGTCATCAAGGTGCAGGTTATATTTTCACCGATAACAGCGGCGTATGGTCGCAAAGTGCAGAACTACTGGCGAGTGACGCGGGGAGTCATGATCTGATGGGTGTACCCGGCGCAGCCGTGCTCTCTGTGTCCGGGACCACCGCCTTGTTGGGAGCTCCAGGCCATAATCCAATAAATCCGGTTGGAGGCTCGGCAGAAGGTGCCGCTTATATCTTCAGCAATGCCAACGGCACCTGGACCCAGACAAAGGAATTTGGCCCCAGTGGCAACAAGTCGTGGGACAGGGGAGCCAACTTCGGTTGGGCGGTCGCTCTATCGGGAGATACCGTCCTGATCGGCGCTTCACGGTATTACTCGAATCTTAACCAGCCGGAACCGGGGGCCGCATATTTCTTTACGCCCTCGGATTTATCGCTGGTGTTGGATGCGCCCACCATTGTGCGTCCCGCGGCACAATACGTGAGTCAGGTCATACTCACCAACAGCAGTGCGAGCGCCAGCGCTTCGCTCAGCGCATTATTGCCGTTGCCTGCGGGGGCGACTTACGTCTCGGCCACCGCCACTCAGGGCAGTTGCAACCTGGCGTCCGGCACCGTGGCCTGTGCGCTGGGCCGCGTGGCAGGCAATGGCGGCAGCGCGAGCGTATCGCTTGCCTTGCAGGCTCCGTCAGGGAACGGGCAGGTCAAGAACCAAGTCATCTTGGCTAACGTCAGTCCCGCGATGAACGTCGTAAAGAGCACGGCGGTCGGGCCGGCACCGAGCGTCAGCGGTCTTGTGAATCTGCTGTTGAATCAATCACAAAGCGGCACCGAGACTCTCAACATTGGTGGTACGGGCGCACTAACTGTAGCGATACATTCTTCCGATCAAACCCTGCTTCCAGATGCCGGTATCGTCGGTGCCGGCAATTGTACGGTAGCAAACCTGTGCACGCTTACCGTCAAGCCGGCTGCGCAACAGAGCGGCAGTGCGACGGTCACGGTCACGGTCACCGATAGTTCCGGAGCGAGTGTGACGGGAACCTTCGCTGTCTCGGTCGCAGCGTCGTCATCGCCCGCGTATGCTTCCAGCGGTGGTGGCAGCCTGGGATGGTTGAGCTTGGCGTTACTGTTGGGCCTCGCCTTCGCAGGGAGATGGCGCACACTTCACCACAACCCATAATCGAAATAACATTTTCCTCGCTTGGGGTGGTTTCGGCCACCCCATTTTTTTGGCTCTTCAGGGTTTTGTGTGGGTTCGGGGTAGGCGTGCGAATGCGTATCGTATGGCGATGCGTGATACTGAACTTCATCAAAGACTTCCGGGTCTTGATGTCCTGATGGTGAGTGAGGGCGGTTGAGGTGCAGGCCCGAAACCTTAGCGTTTTGTCCTGGGATCGGATCAATCGGATCATGGGACGTGCCGTAGCCCGTGGGTTTGAGCGGTGCACCCTGCAGGGTTTGGGCTATATGAGGCTCGACGAGAAGAGCTTCGGGTGCGGTTACTCTACTACGTTTCGGTGCTGCACGACATCAGCGGATGCCGGGTCCTGGATGTGTCGTGCCTGCGCGCACCCGGGCAGCCACCGAGAGGCTGTGGGTCACGCCGGCCGAGGTGCAACGGGCGTTCATTGCGGCGGGGGCGTATGATTTCTCAGCAACCGACCCACACAAAACCCTGAAGGATATAAAAAATCAATGGCTTACTGGAAATCCGGGATAAAATTTTGCTTTGCTGAAACAGGAGCACAATAGAGCGGATGAATGAAAGCCGGGAAGCCCTCAACGAGCAGGCCGTAGCGCACGCGCAACCCGCGACTCTGAGTGTTGCGCGGGTGCTGCGGATGGTCGCCCGGAGACTATTGCGGATGCTGGCGCACCCCCTGTACTGGCTCTATGAGCGTCGCTTGGAGCGGCGACTCGATCTCACGGCCATGCCGGCGCATATCGGGTTGATTCTCGATGGCAACCGCCGTTTTGCGCGCGGGATCGGGCTGGATGTGCGGCTCGGACATCAGTTCGGTGTGCGCCAACTCAAGGCGTT
>QILI01000058.1 GCA_003233305.1 Mizugakiibacter sp. | reverse complement strand
CCATCCGCAACAGGGCACTCCCAGTGACCGTTTTGCGCGTGCGGTTGGCCGCCGTCTCGCCAGGCCTTACCCTGCTCCATGTACGGTCGGGCTTGTCCCAGATTTCCAGCGTGATTTCGATACTGTCGGCGTTGTCAGCGGTCACCGTGGTGGGTAATGACACCATATAGGTATCGGGTGTGCCCGTCTCCTGAGGCATGATCTCAATACCATTGGCTGTCACTTTAAAACGAGTGAAATCCAACGGAGAGTCATCCCATAATCCCACTAAAATACTGCTCACACTACTACTACCTACCGGCGTAAGCGTCATCACCGGACGCATCATGTCATCATGCACATTGAGCTTGGGTGCACCGATATCCAGCCAACGGGCAATCAGACGCTTTTCGGCCTCTGGCATGTCGGATACATAGGCGAGATGCTCACCCACCTTAGGCCAGATTTCCGGGTAATCTGACCCCTTCGTGTCGACGACTACACCACTACCCTCTGGTGGCAGACCGGTATTCGGGTCGCGTCCATCCAAACGCTCACCATAGAGCGCCCACACCAGCATGCTGGAGCGCGCACTGTTGAGGGAAACCCAGCGTGAAGGCGTGCAGCATTGGTAGCGCTGGGTAATGCGATCAGTACCCGATGCATCAATCTCAGTGAGGCCGTCTCCGGGCTTGGAATTTGCTTTGATGGCAACTCCATCCTCATTAGTATATCGATTCTTGGTGAGCAGTTCATAGGTTCGGTTATCGCCGTCCAAGCGCAAGCCAGTGAGTTCCTGTGCTGATTCTCCTTCTGCATGACAAGAGGCGCAACGGTTCTGTACGATAGCCGCAATATTATTATCCCAGTCCATGGCAAAGGAACGCCGAGCCGTAGCTCCTGCCTCTCCAGTGTAGGTGGCCTGGGCACTGGCGACTGTGGGGAAGCCGTTGGCATTCTCGCCCACAAACAACGGAGCACTGTCACCGGTAAAATCACCAAACTCGGTGCCAAGCTTGGCGTGCGAGAACAAGGGATCCATACCTTCGCGGGTATGTACGTGACAGCCCGCGCAAAACTGCTGTTCGCCACGCACCACGGAGCGCGATGTGGTTTCGATATCCAGCGCCATGCCCCGCTTATCGATGGTTTGCATCAGAAAGGGGGTATCCGCCGGAACACGTACCATGAAACTGGTGTCTTCGTTACCTTGCTCGTCCGTGGGCTCCACACCGTTACTATCGAGCTTACGCACCGGATACTCACCGAGAATACGCAAGTGATGCTTCTGAACGCCAGCCCATTTTTCACTCACAAACTGATCTTTGGGGATGTTAGGGACTGGCATCAGGACACGGATACCGTGGATTTCGTCATTATCGAAAATGGCCAGCTCGGCACCGCTGACTGCTAGGTTCATATAATTGCGCCCCGACATCGTACCGCCGCCATCCCTCATATTCCACGGCGTACCATTGAGTGATCGGGTTTCCCGGTCATACAGGGAGGCCGCGCCAGTGAGTCCATAGGGTGCACCGACAGGAAGACGTAGATCCTGATTGCCATCGTTACGGGTAGGGGGACGGGTATCGTTGGGATCCGGGCGGGCAATACCGTAGATAGCCTGATAGCTCACCACGGCACGCGGCATGATTTCGTGATACTCGGGAAAATCCACGACAATCCGGGCATCATCAGCGATGTGGCCTATCTGGCGGGTGCTGTTGGGCTCCAGCGGCAGCAACCAGATACCGGCATCCTTGCCGATGACTGCCATGACATCATCCAATGTATTGGGTTTACGATAAATTGGACTGCCAATCGTAGAAGAGCCACCAATGGTGTATGTGGTCAGTAAGTCATTGTCAGGTGCCGCTGAAGGGTGGGTAAAACGGCCATTCATTGTTACGGTGCGACCGTCGGCAGGATGCGTAAAATACTCCGAGGAGTGATTATACGGCGGTACTGGCGTATCACTCGGACTGCTTGCTGGGGTCAAACGAAACTGACCAGGGCGGGCAAAGGGTACCAGACTGTTGCCTGATCTCCAAGTATCCGGCAGCGTCGTGAGCACGTCTCCGAGTTCATTTTTAGAGCTGGACTTGGCACGATGCACAAAATCAGGCCCTGATGGATCCGCCGGAAAACGCTCCAGCGCACCTAGCCCCGTTTGCTGATGATTATAATAAACCGTGACGACAATGTCGCCATCCGACAGCTGGGTAAAGTAATGATATGACCAAGCGGTGGCGTCATTTTTTCCCGCAAAAATAAACGGTGCAGAACCATCGGGATTGATCTCAAACAAGGAAAAGTTGTTATTGGTAACACGCTGCAGCATGCGGTCAAAATTGGTGTAGACAATCCGCCCGTCCATCAAGGTGGCAGGGTGTAGCTGATTGTTCATGGCACGATGGCTCAATACCTCCATATTGCGCCCATCACGATCCATCGCGAACAGCTGGAACATGCCAAAGCCCTGTTCGCGATTGCTGGTGAAACCAATGCGACCGTCTGGCATAAAAAATGGGCCGGTATCCATCACCGGGATATTGGATGTCCACTCAGGGTCTTCTTTGCCGGGGTGGGCGCGACCGGCAAACAACTTGCTGTCAGGAGAGACCTTCACATTTTCTCCGGTGAAGAGGTCATACATGAAAATCAGCGCCGGTTCGGTGTAGGGTTTAAAACCAACATGATCCATCACGGCAAACTCGTTATTTTTAGAACCGAGGGTGCCCAGAGGATCAAGCTTCATAAAGCTCTGTCTACCGATAGTATTCAACCCCAGAATACCAAGGTTAGCAACGAAGGTTCGCGTATCGGTAAACTTGGTGTACACCACATAACGACCATCAAAAGAGACATTGGGATCCACTACCGAACACACAGGGTTTGAGGTATCGTCCTCATCGCAATTCACCAGCACTTTCTCTGCGGCAGGGTCGCCAGGCGTCATGCTAGAGTCGTGCAGTACTAGGTCACAACCAGGTTGGTGATAGACATTGTTGTTGGCCGAAAGCCACAAGTCGTTGACGCCATTCCAGTTGAGTAATTCCCGTGGTACGCCGGAGGATGTCGGGCGTAAAACCGGCTCTTTACCCCGAGGGCAGCGCACGTACACCACATCGTAATCGATGTCGGAAAATTGCGCTTTAAGCTCTGTCGCCGACGCAATACTAGGCAGGCTCAAGCCCACTAAAATTCCGAAAACGGCCCATGTAGACAAAAAACATTTAGTCATATTAAAATCACTCACGTTTGAACGTTTTTTCTGTTTCATTGTGTGTTATTTCAAGGTCGAGTAAAAACAAGCGAAATAAAGTCTCTAGCCATTTCCAAGCCACGTACCGTCACTGACCCGTCATCATTAGCAAAAGCGATTCCGGATTGACCCTCGTGGTTGTAATCCCAGTGGACGGTTTCTCCTGGCAGCAGCTGAAATTGCTGAATACGGCGTATTGTCACATCCGCTGTAATTGAGAGTTGTCCGAAATAGCCATTCCCCCTGGGTGGGAAACCCGCAGCAGGCGGAGTACCCGTGGTATCAATATCCACTCTGATTGGCATGCTTAACTCGTTTCGTGTATCGATAATATTCGCGCTATCCCACTGCAAATAACGATTCTTGGCACCTCGCAAGGTGCCCGTATACCCCCCCGCTCTATCCGATTCTCCCGCATCATCATCTGCTGAGCCATTTGAGAAGGCAGGGAATGCTAGGTTCCGGTTCAGGAAAGAAATTTCGTCCAACGGGTTCCACCAGATTGCGCTGAGTCCCGGATCGTTAGTGCCGTGAGCCCGTTGATCCCAAACGCTGAGATGTCCAATACCCTCCTCTTGTAGTGCCGTAAGGAAGGATGTGCCCGTTACCGGGCTGATGCCCACCATGGCGTCAAAGTTGATGACCGGATCGTTTTTCCCACTGATTGTACTGAAATGAAGATTACGGAAATCTTTGTCGTTGAGTGCGGCACGACTGGAGTCATACAGATCCCAGACATTTGTGCCTTTATCGCTGGGCAATCCGAGGTTTTTTTCACCCCAAAAAGAAGTCACTTGAGCTTGATGTCCAGGGCTTAAAAAATGGGGCGTGGTTCCACCAACGAGACTGCCTATCGCTGTAAAATGGTGAGCGTAATTGATCGCTAGGAAAAGACTACCAGTTCCTCCCATAGACTGACCTGAGACCGAAATACGCTCTGGGTCGGCACCGGGACAGCCACCCACCCTTCCAGGGCAGTTTTCCAACAAAAATGAGAGCAAGTGCATCACCCGACGCTGTGTATAATTTGGATTAGTGCCGCTGGTGATAGCTGCATTAGTAGGGGATAGCTGATCATTGTAGCTTGACCACCAGTTGTCAACGGGGTCACTAGGGGCAATGCCGAAAATCCAACCTCTCCCCACCGTGCCGGGGCTACCACCACTAGCATGTAGGCCAATTCTTATGGGCATCTGATTCGTGGCGCTGGCCTGCATTGGTATGGCCAGATTCGCCTCGAACACACGGCCAGCATAACCGGCGCTGTCCAAAAAATTATCGGTGGTTTGACGTACGGCTAGTTTGAATATTCCTGTCGATAGGGTCAATCCTCCCTGCGCTTCTTCGCCGACGATGACAGGCCAAGGAGGTTGGATGGTATTGTTGATTGTCACCATAAATTGTTGGGTATCAATTTCAACACCGTCTACAGCTTCCATCGTGATCTGCCACGATTTTCCTCCCTGAATAAAGTCTGGGCGAAAATCGAAACGGCGATTGACTTCATCCCAGTGCATTCCAGGGGGCATGCCGCTAACAAAGACTCTGGCACTTGCTCTAGCGGTAATGTAAATGGTGTATTCTTGCTCTTCGTCAAAAGACTGTGGCCCAGGGTTAGACAGTATTGCTATTGAATTTGTATCGTCGTTCGTGATGGTGGCCAAGGCAACAGAATCACCCAAGATAGCATTGGTAGGGTTGGATAAAGTGAGTCTGAACGTCTCATCGAGTTCGGGGATAACATCACCAGCCACATTCACGGTCACCGTCTTGCGGATCTCGCCGGAAGCAAAGGATAAGGTTTCATTTTTGCTCTGATAATCACCCGGTGCTGTGGCGCTAATATCACTAGTGGCGTAATCGACTGTGACGATGCTGGCACTGCTGGTAGAGAGGGTGACGCTGAATACTGCTTCTGTCGTACCTGAATCGCCTTCAGTGATCATGACATTCCCTACGTTTATTGCGGGGAGTGTGTCAACACTTATATCGACAAAATAAGCAGAATCATTGAAACTGCCCACGCCCACTTTGCCCACACCAAACGTGCCATCACTGGCGCTCATAATGA
>QILI01000126.1 GCA_003233305.1 Mizugakiibacter sp. | reverse complement strand
ATAATAGGAGGCTCAAATCCGTGCCCCCGACACACTGCTTCAATTCTGGGACGCATCACTGCATTCGCGATGTGCGTGCAATTCCATGTGAGCAAGTAATTGATGCCGTTCACTGCTGCGACAGCCACATGGAACGCGTCGATTTCGGCCTTGATTGGCAATGAACCGTCTTTGATTAAAGCCTCAGCTAGATTCCTTGTGTCTTCTGTTACTCGAAGTTCCGCGATATCTTCGATGACAGAAAGACGCCGAGCCGCCGCTTCCTCGTTTCCTCGAGAAGCCTCTACGACGACAAACTCAGAAACATATAAATCAAAATCCGTCCGACGATTATCCCACCAGTCAGCCGTGATGTTTTGAAAAGCCGCCGCCCGTATATCGTTGCTCGTACGAGCCGTGAGATAACTCACAATAGAAGTTTCGATGTAAACGGTCGATTTCATGGCACACAGTATACGCCGCAACGTTCTTGCCGCCTAACATATAAGCATTTATCCGTAGTGCAGCGCATGACGGATAAATGTCTGTTGGACTCAGCCGCGTACAAAGCGCGACCTTATATAAAGGGGATTGTATTCTTCAGACTCTGGCTTGTCGAAGCCTGAGCGGTCGATGCGGGGTGTTTCAGGCGAGCTGTGTGTATTCAGCGATGCATCATGTCTCCCGTGAACGTCACAATCGAGGCCTCTCGAGGCCGTTTTCTGTGTTCAAGCCGAGCGTTACCGCCGGGCAGGACTGATGTCCGGTACAGCGTACGCTACTCCATGTCACTTCCCCGTGCTGCTCAGGTCAGTACTCTGTCCAACGCTCCGGTGGCAGCAGGGCGAACACTCGCAGCATACCCTGATGGCATTTGGGACACGGGTATTGCTCAATGGTGTTTACGGTGTTCTCCTCTTTTTGTGGCACGTCGGTTTCACTGTCGCACCCAAGCGCGTCGCGGATCTGCTGAAGTTTGCGCGCCCGACAGCGGTTGGCCAAGAAGCCATAATGGCGCAGCCGCATCAAGCCTTTGGGCAAGACGTGCAACAAGAAGCGACGCAGGAACTCAGCGCCGGGCAGGCGCATCACTTTTTGCCTGCCGTTGTCCCGGTAATCCTTGTAACGAAACACGACGTGCTCGTCCTCCATGCCCAGGATCCGCCTGTTACTGATGGCAATACGGTGAGAGTAGCGCGCCAGATAGGTCACAACGCTCTGGGTATGCGACACGCAGGGTTTGCTGTACACGGCCCATTCAGTGTCCATCAGGATATCCAGTGTGTTGTTGATATCATCGGGCCGGGTAATGCGCTGCAGCTCGCCGTGCTGCGCCGCCGCGCGCAGGGCGCTGACCATCTTGCCCCGGAACACGCGTGACAAGGCCCGCACCGGGAATAGGTAGTTGCCTTTGGCCGGCGCCCATTGTCCATCCGCACCCAGGGTGCCACCGGGAACCAGACAGTGCAGGTGGATGTGCTGACTTAAGGTTTGCCCCCAGGTGTGTAGCACGGCGCTCATGCCCAACTCGCCGCCAAGCGTCTTGGAATCGCCGGCAAAGCGCTTGAGGGTCGCCCACACACAGTGAAACAACAGAGCGTATATCACCCGCGGATGTAACTGCGCCCAACGGTTCAGCGTATGCGGCAAGGTGAACACCAGATGATAATAAGTGACCGGCAACACCGCCGCCTGCTGTTGCTCGCACCAGCGCCGTGAGGCGCGCCACTGACACTGCGGACAATGTCGGTCACGGCAGGCGTGATACTGAGCGATGGCGTAGTCACAGTGATCACACTGGCGCATCAGTGCGCCAAGTGCCGCGGTGCGGCAGTTCTGAATATGACTGCACACCTGCCATTGCCGGGGACTGAGTCGTTGCTCGCGCCCCAGGAAGCGGGCCACAATGCCTTGCAGGTTAGTGGGCTCCATGAGCCACCTCCAGCGCTGCAATCAGATCTGTGTCGCTCTTGCCCGGTTGGTGTTTGGGCACCCAGTGCACATAACGCAAAGTGGTACGGATGTCCTTGTGGCCCAGCAGTTGTTGCAACTGATGGACGGGCAGGCCGGCTTCGAGTTGGTGGGTGGCATAGGCATGGCGCAGACTGTGGATCCCGCCCAGCTTGTCGATGCCGGCTCGGCACTTGGCGACGGTGAAGACCCGTTGCGGTGTAGAAACGTCCAGGGATTGATCTGGCTCACGGCTTGGGAAAAGCCAGTCGCTGGGGTGATAGCGTTGCCAGTAGGCCCGCAAGGGTTGTAACAAACCGTCGGACAGCAGCATGTGGCGATCCTTGGCCCCCTTGCCTTGTTCAACCCGCAGTAGCTGGCGCTCGCCGTCAATATGACGGACTTTCAGGTGCACCAGTTCGCTGACGCGCAGACCACATCCGTAACAGGTCATCAGCATCATGCGGTGTTTGGTGTTGCCGATGGCGGAGAGTATTCTGCCCACTTCAGTTCGGGTCAACAGTTCCGGTATGCGCTGGGCCTTCTTGGGGATATTGAATGGCACATCAAATGCCGGCTGTTTCAACACCTGCAGATAGAGGAAGCGGATGGCGTTCAGGTACAGCCGGCAACTGGCCCCGGACAAGCCGCGTTGCTTGACCAGATATAGGAAATAATCTTGAAGCTCATCGACACTGATGCGTTCAGGCGTGCGCTGGTAATGCTGTGCCAGCGCATTGACGGCGGCCAGGTAAGAGTGGTGGGTACGCGCGGAAAACCCACGCACCTGCATGGCATCGATCATCTTTTGGCGTAATGGGGTCATCGTCCATCTCCTCGGTTAAAGACCAACAGTGGTCTCTAGCGAGTGTGGACGATGAAGCCGGAATCAACAGCAAGAATGGGGACTGAAGCAGCTACCGCGCCAGCGGTTTAGTTCAACAATGGCTTGACGGTCCAACCATGCATAAAATATGACACCTGAGATGTGTGATATGCGGGAAACACCCATGATCAAACACGGCACATTGCCGCCCACTCACTGTTGAACTAGCCTGGATTCCCACGTTAGGTTTTTCACTTAACACCACGCGGTATTATCCGAACCTGAGGTGCAGTCGTTTGTTGCCAAGCCAGGGAATTTTGACGCTGGTCTTGTCGAACTCGGCGGCGAGCAGCAACGGGTTGTGGGCGCGTTTCTGGAATCGGACCTCGATGTCATGCTCGCCGATCAGGATTTGGGCCGTAGCGTTGATGAAGTCGCGGAACAGATGACGAGACTTGGCCCGTTCATATCCATTTCCGATCCGCTGGCCGAGTAGACGGTACAGGCTGCTTGCCATCAGGGTGAGCTGGAGATCGCAGTTTATCTTCATCGCCACCGCCGAACTTAGGGCGTCCATATGAAAGAAGTCAATGCCGTTGGCAATTGCATTCTCGATGATCATACGTTGAGCGTAGCGCCCGATCAAAGTCACCGGGGAGCGGCGCCGCTGGTTCGTGATCAGGATCGTGGGCTCTTCGTGACCGAGGTCGGTGACGGCGAGCTGGCGCAGCGTGCCCTCGTAGTTATTGAGGTGGATGGTCTGGTCGAGGATCTTGGGAGTGCGATAGGCACGGGCGATGTTCTTGAGCTCGATGCGCCGCCAGGCTGATAGGGGCATCTGGTGAATGGTGCGCATCATCTTCGGGGTGCGTCGGCGTAAGGTGATGAACTCGATGCCGAGCTTGTTAAGTCGGTCGAGATTGGCGTGAGTCGTGAGCTTCGAGTCGAAGACCAGCTCCTGGGGGAGTCGTTTGGTGCGGGCTTTCCAGTATTCGACGAATCGTAGGATTTCGTCATTTTGCTCTGCCTTGCGCACCTCGGCATTGGCGTAGCAGAAGACGCGCTGGTCGGCGTCTTGAACGAGGAAGGCGAGCAGTCCCTTCTGGCGACGACTGCGTTTGGACACGTAGTGTTTCTCCACCAAAGCATCGTCACCATGGTAGGGAATGGTATGGAAGTCGAGGTCGAATGAGAAACCACGCTCCAACCCGAGCCGGCCCACGGCGTCGAACCAGTGTCGCGCTACCTGCGGGTAGCAACGTGGGTTGATACGGCAGCTGTACTCAGTGAGGAAGGAGCGCTTAGGGATAACGTTGAGTCCGGCAAACAGAGCCATTCCGTCGTCGAAGACATCACTCATCACATGGCTGTGGCGGGCGGTACCGAAGAGCTTGAGCCCAAGCAGGGCACGCATGGCACAGCCGGCGGGCACCATTTGGGTGCCAGGCAATCCCGCTTTGTCGAGCAAGCGGTCGAAGGGGATGCGGGCCAGGTAGGGCAGGAATAGGAACAGGCCGCCGAATTGGGTGCGCACACGGCGCGGTGAGAGGTCGAGATGGCGCACATCGGCAATTTCGGCAGTTGCGGGCCGGGCGATATCGGGACGCTCCTCATCGCGGCGCCGGGGCAAACGGGCAAAGCCTTCTTCTTTGAGCAGCAGCGAGACTGAGGCGGGACTGAGGCGCTGGCCGGTTTTGTTGAGCGCCGCGCTGATATCGTAGATGGACAGGTTCTGTTTACGCAGGGCCACGACACGCGCTCGTACGGCATCGGCTCTTGGGGCGGTGCCCGGCCCCTTAGCCGGGGCGAGGAAAAACGGGCGGTGAGGTTGCTTACGGAACTCGGTGCACAGGACACGGAAGCTACCGGGGGTATAGCCGAAACGGCGCGCGGCCTCGTTCGAGGGCAGGCCTTTGACGAAGTAGGCACGCAGGGCCTCATACTGACGATGGGTCGCGTTTTGGGGTTCCAGGAAGAAGCGGGAGAAGTCCGTTAGATTTTTCGATGGACTGTTAGACATATTGCCACTATGTCTAGTATGATAGAAGAAGTCAACCCACAAGCGCTTGTGGAATTAGGATAGGCACGAAAATCTATATTTATGGGATATAATAGTGAAACTTGTAGCGGCTTGTGCTCAGGGAAAGATCGATTGGCGATATAGAGACAATGTGGGTAATACTTGATAAGTCTACAGAACAACTAATGTCGGATGGGTCAAAAACCCGAAAGAGAAGTCCGATGAGAGGCTCAGACGTTAGGTGTCGGCGAGCCGATGGGAATCCAGGCTAGTGGTGTATCTTGAGTGGCTTGCAGTCGATTGTGAAACATTTGGTGCATGCGAGCAACGAAGTGAGATACCCAAAAAATCATCAGAGCTCGATTCAATGGAAAGTCAAAAAAGTGGTTTTCCCCAGTTTTGCGACTAGTAAAAGGCCCAACTCGCATCCACGCCGATCCACTCTCCCGCGACTTCTCTTCGCAGAGATGTGATACCTGCAATTCCTGGAGCACTTGCGCCCGCGCAGCGATGATCGTCGCCTCGGTCGCAGAGGTCGCGAACAGATATACTGAAGATTCAGGGAGTTGAGAACAAAGCTCCCGGGCGAAGGCGACGCGATAGCGTTGCTTTCGTGCCTTGCGTCCGGCTGACCACTTTTGTAGGCGAGTGAGCGTGCTTACGATAATCGATGTGGTCATGTTCACGCT
>QILI01000167.1 GCA_003233305.1 Mizugakiibacter sp. | reverse complement strand
TGCCTACACATTCCTCCAAGCTGATGCCGCTTCCTGGCACGGTTTCTCTCCGGCGATAGGAGAAGTAGGATGCCTGCAGATCAGAAAGTTGACTATCTTGAGCTTCCTGCGCGTGATCTTGACGCGGTGCAGGCCTTTTACGAAAAAGCATTCGGTTGGTCATTTACTGACTACGGACCTGAGTACCGGGCGTTCAGTGACGGGAAAATCAAGGGTGGTTTTTACCGATCCGCGGCTCGGTCCTCAACAGAGAGCGGGGCCGCATTGATCGTCATCTATGCCGCCAATCTGGATCAAACCAAAGAGCATGTGCTGGCCAGTGGCGGTAGTCTTATCAAAGACATCTTCTCTTTCCCTGGAGGTCGTCGATTCCACTTCGCCGATCCCAATCGGAACGAGCTCGCTGTTTGGTCAGAGCCATAGCATATTACCCGCCCGGTAGCTGAGAAAGGTCGTTATTTGGTATAGGACGTACCTTTTGACGTACGTACGTTATAGCGTACGATATGCCTGTCTATCTGAGTGCAAGTCTGTCACGACCACAATATCGGCCAGCGAAGCCCGAGCTAACTTGTACCGCCTGATCGATGAAGCCGCATTTTTGCATCAGAGGTTGCTGGTAACGGGTAAGAGGAACAAGGCGGTGTTGGTCTCCAACGACGACTGGGAGGCCATCCAGGAAACGCTGTTTCTGTTATCCGTGCCCGGCATGCGTGAATCAATCCGCAAGGGCAATGACACGCTGGTTGACGAATGCAGCGAGAGTCTGGATTGGTGAGCGGGCGACTGGTTTATACGAAACAAGCGCAAAATGATGCGAAGAAGCTGGCTTCGAACGGACGAAAATCCAGTGCACAAGGTTTGTTGAGCATTCTTGCTGAGGGCCCCTTTCGGCAGCCGCCTCCAGATGAAAAGCTGGTTGGGGATCTCGCCGGAACCTATTCACGAAGGATCAATATTCAGCATCGATTGGTTTACCAAGTGCTGGAAAAAGAGCGCATAGTCAAGATCCTTAGGCTATGGACTCACTACGAGTCATGGCAAGCTTGATAACTCTGCTGTGCGGCCAGATCACGCACTATCGCAGCCACCTACACGGTTTGGATAGGCCCGATGCGAATGGTTTCTGGCGTATCCGGTCACTCGATCAGGGCCTGTGTGGCGGCCTTTGGAGTGGAGCAATGTTGCTCTGACAGGCTATCGCCAGAGTCACGCTATGAATACAATCTCGTTCTTTGAGGGCCAAGCCGTGACGTCGACAACGTGGCGCGCTACGCTTGTACTTTCGTCTTGTCTGGATAGGCTGCTGCATGTCTTTCGATCTACCGCCGGTCACCCGTAATCTGATTATCGCCTGCATCGTGGTGTATCTGCTGCAGATGCTTACGGGCGATATGCAGACTTTCGCACTGACTCGTTACTTTGGCCTGTGGCCTATCGGCGAGAGAATTCTCGGCTATTCTGCCGACGGCACCCCCATCACGGTTGGCTTCCAGATCTGGCAACTGGTGACCTACGCTTTCCTGCATGGCGGGTTAACGCATCTGTTTTTCAACATGTTTGCGCTGTATATGTTTGGTGGCCCGATCGAGCGCTTGTTTGGGGCTCGTAATTTCCTGATTTACTTTTTTGTTAGCACCATCTTTGCGGCGCTGGCGCAACTGCTGATGGTGCACTATTTCAGCGGTGGTTTTTATCCAACCATCGGCGCCTCGGGAGGCATTTTTGGACTGCTGCTGGCCTACGGGATGATGTATCCGCGCACCACCATCATGCTGATCATTCCACCAGTGCCGATGCCGGCCTGGCTATTCGTGACCGGTTACGGTGCGCTGGAGCTGATCTTTGGCGTGACCGGAACCGAGGCTGGGGTGGCGCACTTTGCCCACCTTGGCGGCATGGTTGGGGGATTTATATTGATAATGTACTGGCGTGGCTGGCTGCCGATCAAACCGAAGCGGCGGCTGCGGCCCTAACAGCCTGTCCTGGCGGGTAGTCCAGAGGCAATGCAGTGTGGCCTGGGGTGGGTCTAACGCAAGGCAAGAAAGTCGGGGCTGGCAGCAAAACGCAAGGCGTCCAGGCGGGGTCGCGAAGCACCTAGTGCATGGCCCAGAGCCTCATACTCGGTCTTGATACGCTCAACTTCGCTCGGCCCCATCCCCGGATTCACCGCCTGCAGAGCCTTGAGTCGGGTGATTTCGCCTTCCAGGAGTTCCTGCATGGTGGCCTGTGCTGTGGCGATAATCTGTTCTGCTTCGGTTGCAGCCAGTTGTTCGGTGCGTTGCAGCATCGGCGGTACCAATTTACCCAGGGCATGGCGTGAACGTACCGGGTCCTGGGGACGTTGTTGCGCCCTATGCAGTATCTCGGTGGAGGGGGTGTATTGCGGACAAGCCTGGAGGCGGGTGTCCACGCAAATACGGATCGGGGTTGGGGGTAGAAACCGTGCCGCATCCAGTTCCGGCGCGGCTACGCAGTCCAGTACGAAAACCGCTTCGAGACGAGCATTGCGCGGGGCAAGTTGGTTGTCGAGGATGAAGCTGGCGTTGCCGTGTTCGCTGGAGAGCAACAGATCCAGGGTCTCATGGACCAGTGGGTGATCGAGTCGCAACAATGGCAGATCTTCCCGGGCCAGGGCGTGATGACGATTGAAGCTGACCTGCAGTGGCCCCTCGGCAAAGCCGCTGAGCGCATCGGTATGCAGATACTCCGGATCCAGCAGCCAAGTATGCTCATCAAGGGCTTCATGATGAATCCCGAAGTGCTCGAATAGGCGCAGCACGAAGGTATGGCCATCGGTATCGGCATCATCTTGCTGTAACGCGTGACGTAAAGCCTGGGCCGGTGCAGCACGCAGGGTCGCCATCTCCAGTAGATGATCGCGGCCTTGAGCAAGATCCTCAGCCAGTTCCGCATGGCTGGCCTGGGTCTCGGCGAGCAGGCTGTCCAGCTCCTGATCGGTGGTATCACCGCCTCGGGCATGAGCAACGGCGAGTTCTCGCAGGGTCTCGCCATGGCGCAGCAGCAGCGTGCGCGCATCGGCGGGCGGGGCGCGGAATGCATCCATGCCTTCGTCGAACCAGCGTGCCAGGGCTTCCTGGGCACTGCCGGACAGGGCAAAATGGTGAACCTGGATGAGGTGCTGCTGACCGATACGATCAAGACGGCCGATACGCTGTTCGAGCAGATCCGGATCGAGGGGTAGATCCCAAAGCAGCAGGTGATGGGCAAATTGGAAATTACGTCCCTCCGAACCGATCTCTGAACACAGCAACAGGCGGGCCCCATCAGGTTCCGAGAACCAGGCTGCAGCGCGATCCCGTTGCAACAGGGTCATGCTTTCACAGAACTTGGCAAAGTTTTCGCCGCTACGGGTACGCAGGGTATCTTCCAGGGTCAGGACTTTGCTTTCACTACGGGCGATAAGCAGGAATTTTTCTTGGGGATGCTGCTGCAGGAGAGTCAGCAGCCATTCGATGCGTGGGTCACGGCTGTAGTCGAGATCGAGTGCGGAAGGCGGTTGTTGCACATCGGACAGAAATTCGGCAAGAAGCCGTTGTCGCTGCTCTTCGTCGTCGGATGCGAGCTGTTGCGGAAGATATTGGCGTCCCGGAAACCCACCTACCAGTTGCCGCAGGTTACGGAACATCACCCGGCCTACGCCATGTCGGTCAATCAGGGCGCTGAGCAGGTGCTCGGCGGCCTGGGGATTGGGATAACCATTGAGTGCGGCCAGGGCCGAAGCATCACCAGCAAGTCGCGCCTGCAAATTGGTGTGCTGCTCCGCACTCAAAGTGGCATGGCTCTCCAGGGTTGCTGTCAGTGCCGACAAGTTTGCATAGTCGTCGGTTTCGCGGTGGTACTGATCGAGATCGACATAGCGGGCGGGATCAAGCAGACGCAAGCGTGCAAAATGACCGTTACGCCCAAGCTGTTCCGGGGTGGCGGTAAGCAGGATCAGCCCGGGTATACATCCGGCAAGACGTTCGACCAGCGCATACTTTGCACTGACCTGATCCGGGGTCCACTGCAGGTGGTGGGCTTCGTCCACTACCAGCAAATCCCAACCTGCTTGCAGAACTTGCTCGGAGCGCTGTGATGAGTTTGCAAGCCAGTCCAGTGGGGCGATAACCCACTGCGCATCGTCAAATGGATTGCGCTCAGCATCACCGAGTTCCAGCGATTCACAGCGTGGTTCGTCGTAGACCGCAAAGCGTAAATTGAAACGACGCAACATTTCCACCAGCCACTGGTGGACGAGACTGTCTGGAACCAGCACCAGAACGCGGGCAATACGCCCCGTGGCCAACAGTCGCGACACGATCAGCCCGGCCTCGATGGTTTTGCCCAGACCGACTTCATCGGCCAGCAGCAGCCGCGGTTGCCGCCGGTTGGCTCCGGCTTCGGCAACCTGCAATTGGTGTGGGATCAGGTCAACGCGGGCGCTGGCCACACCCCAACAGGCCGAACGTCGTGCCGCTTGGCGCCGAAGCAGGGCCTCGATACGTAGCGTGAAGGACTCAGCGTCATCCACGCGCCCGGACATGAGCCGCTCGTCGGCGCGTGACACCGGTTGTTCGTCATCGAGTTCCCCTTCGTGCATCTCCATGCCGTCTCCGCTGTAGACCAGTAGCAGATCGCGCATTTCGATGCGCTGAATAACCAGTGCGCGGCCTTTTCCAGAGATCCGTTGACCGACCCTAAACTCGGCCCTTAGCAGCGGAGCACTGTCCTGGGCGTAGTGCCTCAGTACCCCGGTTTTGGCAAATAACATCTGCACGTTGCGAGGGTCGCATCGCAATACCGTACCCAGTCCAAGTTCGGGTTCAGCCGTCGAAATCCAGCGTTGGCCAGGGGCAGGGTTCATAGGTGCTGCTTGGGTTGTGGAGGGGTTGTGAATTGTACGCGGGAAGGGATTCGCGTGCAGCGTGGCTGCTTGCCGGAAGTGTGCAGACGATGGCTAAACAGTACGACTTGATGGGGTGGTCTGTAGCCTGTCCCATAGGGTCTCGCTCTGCCACGGGTGGTTGTATCGTATAGCGCTTATGCGTCTGGATTCCCATTTGTGCGGGAATGCCGAGAAGGGCTGCGGGCACCACAAAATTCTGTCATCCCGGGCGGAGACCCGGGATCCAGGGGGGGGTCGTTACAGTGTGCGATGGTTTGTCGTAGGTCCCGGCACGGGCGGCCAGTCACTGCATGGTGCGGTGCTTGTTCGTTGACTGCCCCGCGACGTCTTGTCCTCAGCCCGTTGGTGAGGGTCTTTCACGGTGCCCATAATTGTATAGAAACTGTAAGGAAAACACCCTTGTAGGGGGGGTGGCGGAAGAGTTAGTGTCGGCCTCAAGGTATGACCGGTCTGTAACCGAAAGGATTTTGCTGCATGGATTCAGAGCTTGGGAAAGGACACCGCTGCGGCGCCGTGAGGCGAGCAAGGGCTCTGAAAACCTGTTTCGCATTGAGGCGATTAAGTCACAACAAGATACCTGGCTGGGTGATATTCACCTGGCCACACCGCCTCATCGGGGCCTGGTGATGGGGGTGTCGTTAGCGTTCACCGCAGCGATTGTGCTGTTTATCTTTCTGGGACACTACACCCGTCATACTACTGCGGTGGGCCAGTTGGTTCCGGCCCGGGGTTTGCTCAATGTTACTGCCGTACACGGCGGGGTGGTCGGTGCCGTCTATGCCCGGCTGGGTGCAGCCGTGCGCCGTGGCCAGCCGCTGCTGCAAATCGACAACAACCTGGCCAGCAAGGGTCAGGAGGCCACCTCAGTCATCGTTATCGCCCAGTTGCATGCGCAGCAGCAAAAGCTCCAGGCCGATCTCGCCGATCAGCGCAAGTTGGCTGAGGATCAGACTGCCATGTTGCGTTCCAAGATCGCGGCCTTCGCCGCCCAGCGCATTCAGCTTAGCGGGCAGATCGCGCTGCAACGCCAATCGGTGCAGGCCCTGGGGGCACTGCTCGCCAAGATCCAGCCACTCGGCCGCAAGGGCTATGTATCGGCTTTGGAAATCCAGCGCCAAAAACTGGCCGATCTCAACGCCCGAACCCAACTCAAAGCACTTGCACAACAACACGAGGTACTGACCGAACAGATGCGGGATGCCCGGCAGCAATTGGGACAGTTGCCATGGCAGGCGGCGAGCCAACGTCATGCCACTGAAAATCAGTTAGCCCAGATCAAGGCCTCCTTAGCCCAGAACGAGGCTCAGTGCACCCTGGTGCTGCGCGCCCCTGAGAATGGCGTCGTTTCGTCGTAAGCGTCTGGCGAAATACATCTATCGCCCCCGTGTCGGAATAGCCAT
>QILI01000148.1 GCA_003233305.1 Mizugakiibacter sp. | reverse complement strand
ACTGCATTTTGATATACATCCACGCTCTGCCCGACCGACCTCGAAGCCACTTAGCGAAGTGGCACAGATGGTGGCCAACCGTTTGCGTAAAAACCTGGCGAAGTTGCGCAAGTGGTTGCAGCGCGAAGACATCCATTGTTTTCGTGTGTACGACGCGGACTTGCCGGAATACTCAGCGGCCATCGATGTCTATACCGGACGGGTGCTTGATGAACAGGGCGTAGCGTCCGGTGAGGTGCAACGCTGGTTGCATATTCAGGAGTATCAAGCGCCGGCGACGGTCGATACATTGAAAGCCAGACAGCGCTTTGCTGATCTGCTTCACGCGGCGGGTGAAGCTCTGGAGGTGCCTCGTGAGCGAGTGGCGGTGAAGACGCGGGTTCGGGGCCGTATCGAAGATCGCTATAACTCCCAGCACCATCCGGGTAGTTTGCTCGAAGTGGAAGAGTCCGGGCTGTATTTCCGGGTAAATTTATTTGAATTCCTCGATACGGGCTTATTTCTGGATCATCGGCTGATTCGGGCCCAACTACGTAAACTGGCCCAGGGAAGAAAAATGCTGAACCTGTTTGCCTACACCGGCACGGCCAGTGTCCATGCGGCGGCCGGCGGGGCGGAGGCGACGCTTAGCGTAGATCTGTCGGCAAATTATCTGCAATGGGCATCATGGAATCTGGCACGTAACGGATTCACGGGTTTCCGACATCGCCTTGAACAGGCCGATGTTCCGCGGTGGCTGTTGAGGCGGACCGATCGTTTCGATTTGATTTATGTGGACCCTCCTACTTTCTCTAACTCCAAGCGTACCGGGGATTTCAATATTCAGCGTGACCATGTGGACTTACTGAAGCGCTGTGGTGACCTGCTGGAGCCGGGTGGAGTGCTGATATTTTCAAATCATTTCCGGCGTTTTAAGTTGGATAACATTGCTTTGGAGACGGCTTTTTCGATCAAGGACGAAACCACCCCGAGCATCCCCCTTGATTTCGGGCGACGTTCAAAAGTTCACGGCTGCTGGCTGCTGCGGCCCGGCTGAACAAGCGGGGTGATTCAAACCGGGTTCAGCGACATTGTTCAAGCATGGGCTTAAATGTCGTAGCCGTTGGAGTGCTGTCATGTCGACCATCATCCGTTCTCCCCGTCTCTGGATTCGGGTTGTCGTGGTGGGGTCCATGCTCTTTGCCGCTCCGGCCGCCATGGCCGGAGGCATTGGTTATACCCTGAGCTGGTTTGGCCCCGGCTACAGTATCTCGTATTCCGGCTGCAGTACTTGCCGGAGAGGCGGGTGGGTGAGCGCCAATACCGGCTGGGGCTGGGCTCCTTATACTTATGGTGGTTATAGCTACGCCGCTCCGGGGTATTCCTATTATTCGTCTTATGGTGATGATGGCTATTACGATAATGGGATCGTTATTTACAGTTCACCGTATATCGTCTATCGCGGATATCGTGATTGGCGCTACCGGGCTTGGCGCAGAGATCGCGATTGGCGCTATCGGGGCTGGCGGGGTGACCACGATTATTATCGTGATCGTGGTTGGCGTCGTGATCGTGGCTACGGTGACTACCAGCGGGGTGGGTGGAGCCGTCACAATGGTGGATATTGGGGCCAGCAACGCAATAGGGGTGATAAAGGTCATGGCTGGCGTCGGGATCGAGGTGACTCGGGTCGCTGGGGTGGCAATCACCGCGGCGAAAGAGGGCATCGTGGTGACCGGGATGGTCATCATTGAGCCGTTGTCACTTACTCTCGTTCTTGGCTTCCAGAGCCTCGTAGTCAGCTTGACTGATCAAGCTAAGGCTCTTTATCGGGCAGATGGCTCCGGAACTCATGATCGCTTGTTCGCCCGAATTACCGCATAGTAAATTGGGATGTACGGTACTCATCATCCACGCGCTGGGTTCAGTATGATCATCGCAATCTTTACCGAAGCGCATAACATATTGCCGTTCGCCGGATTTAATCAAGACAATATGGTTTTTGACCGGAATCCATGTATTGATTCGCGAGGGGGTGAGACACAGAGACGCGGAGTGGATCGGCGTATTGGTGGCGCGGGTGAGGGAGGTTTGCGCCTGCGCCAGGACTCGTGGAGAACTTATGCTGAGAAGAACTATGAGCCAGGACAGATAACGTGTCCGCAGTTGAATCATGGATGGTTCCCCCGTGTAAGCGGTCTTGATATGGATCTGGGTGCTTTATGGATACATAGTGCCGGGTACAGAAGCGTAGAGTAATGCGCTACGCTACTGCGTTTGAACCGTGTGAGAGGGTCCGTACCTGCCTGTCTGATGGCGATGTTGCCGGGGGTGGTGTAGCGGCGCTTGATGCGGACTGCCGGCCAAGGCAATGTCATGACATAAGCCACAGTAGAGTAGGAACCTGGCTGTCGAATCAGAAACCAACCCGGATCGGGGATGAGCTGGGCAGGGTGGAACAAACCCTTCGCAGTTACTACGGTTATGAGGTTAGGGTCGGTTATCAGCAGGGTCAGCGTGATAGGCTGCATGGAGTTACCTTGATACTGCATTAAAGTGGCATCCATGCTTGTGACTCTCAGCATAGAGAGTCTGACTTCACTTCAATACTGGAAAAATTCCTATATGGATGGGATGCAGCGTTCCAACGAAGCGACTCTTGGGGATTTTCTGCAACATCTGGCGACGTTTTTGCGAGCCTGGATGTCAGATCCGCTAGGGGTTGCGGCCGTTTCCCCGTCCGGCCGGCAGCTTGCCGGTCTGATGGTGCGCGAATTGCCCACTACGAATGGGCCAATCGTTGAGCTGGGAGCCGGTACCGGGGTGTTTACCCAGGCTATGCTGGAGGCTGGCCTTGGCCGTGAGCAACTGCTGGTGTTGGAGTTGAATCCCACCATGCACAGCTTGCTTGAGCAGCGTTTTCCCGGGGTCCGTACACTCTGTGCCGATGCCCGCAAGCTTAGTGAGATAGCGCGTCAACAGGCCGTAGCCATGGGGAGTGTCGATGCGGTCGTTAGTGGATTGGGATTGCTTTCGATGCCACGATCAGTGCGGTTGGCCATTCTCGGGCAGGTGTTCAAATTGCTCAGTCCCACAGGGCGCTTTATACAGTTCACCTATGGGCCGCTAAGCCCCTATCCGCAGGCTTTGCTACGTCGCCACGGCTTGAGCGTGAGACGAGTCGGCTTTGCCTGGCGCAACGTACCACCGGCCTCGGTATTCGTATTTCAACGGGAAGACTCCGACGCAGTAACTTGATCAGTCGTAGCCGCTGCCCGACGTGGTGATCACGCCGGGCAGGTTGAGTAGCGCAGAAATCAGTGTGCCGCTTTTTTGGCCAGGTGCAGCCAGGTTTCAACCACGGTGTCGGGGTTGAGTGAGATGGACTCGATGCCCTGATTCATCAGCCACTCGGCCAGATCCGGGTAGTCGGAAGGTCCCTGACCGCAGATGCCGATATATTTACCCTTGGCCCGGGCCGTCGAAATAGCCATGGTGAGGAGCTTTTTCACTGCCTCGTTGCGCTCATCGAAAAGGTGGGCAATGGTGCCGGAATCGCGATCCAGGCCCAGGGTTAGCTGGGTGAGATCATTGGACCCGATGGAGAATCCATCAAAAATATCCAGAAACTCATCGGCCAGCAATGCGTTGGACGGAAGCTCGCACATCATGATGACCTTCAGCCCATTCTCACCCTGCTTGAGACCGTTCTCGGCCAGAACCTCGATGACCTTACGGCCTTCTTCCAGGGTCCGCACAAATGGAATCATGACCCAGGCATTGGTCAGCCCCATCTCATCGCGTACTTTTTTCATGGCCTGGCATTCCAGGGCGAAGGCGTCGCGGAAGTTAGGATCTACATAGCGGCTGGCACCCCGGAAGCCGAGCATCGGATTTTCCTCATGGGGTTCGTAATTACTGCCACCAATCAGGTTGGCGTACTCGTTGGTCTTGAAATCCGATAGACGAACAATGACCGGAGCAGGGGAGAAGGCAGCAGTGATGGTGGCAATACCTTCAGCCAGGCGATCAACATAAAAGCGAATCGGGTCGGAATAGCCGGCCATGCGGGCGTCGATGCGCCGGCGGGTCTCTGCATCTTGGCTCTGGTACTGCAGCAGTGCCTTGGGGTGCACCCCGATATGTGAGGCGATAATCGTCTCCAGGCGCGCCAGACCGACACCGGCATTGGGCAGCATGGCGAAATCGAAAGCCCGTTCCGGGTTGGCAACATTCATCATGATTTTCAGGGGTGCTTCGGGCATCTTGCCAAGATCGGTCTCGGTGCGTTCAAAGGGCAGCAGACCGCTATACACATAGCCGGTATCACCCTCTGCGCAGGATACGGTCACCTCGGTGCCATCGCTGACGCGTTGCGTGGCGTTACTGCAACCCACCACAGCCGGGATGCCGAGTTCCCGGGCGATGATGGCGGCATGGCAGGTACGTCCACCACGGTTGGTAACGATGGCCGCAGCCTTTTTCATGATCGGTTCCCAGTCCGGGTCGGTCATATCGGTGATCAATACATCACCTTCCTGCACACGGTCGATGTTTTCAACAGAGACCACCCGGGCCCTGCCTTGGCCGATACGGTGGCCGATGGCCCGGCCCTCGGCCAACACCTCGCTGTGTTGCTGCAGATGGAAGCGTTCTTGCACGGTGACCCGGGAACGAACGGTTTCCGGGCGGGCCTGCAGCATATAAAAGCGTCCGGTGCCGCCATCTTGGCCCCACTCGATATCCATGGGACAACCGTAATGTTCCTCAATAGCCATGGCCTGCCGGGCAAGCTCGGTCACGTCGGCATCGTTGAGACAGAACTGGTTGTGCATGGCTTCTGGAACAGACTCGATGCGCACCCGCTCACCCGGCTGGTCCGAGAACACCATGCGCTGTTGTTTGCTGCCCAATTGGCGGCGTAAAAGGCCTGGGTGTCCGCTTTGTAGAGAGGGTTTGAAGAAATAGTATTCATCGGGATTTACCGCACCTTGTACGACCATTTCACCCAGCCCATAACTGGCGGTGATGAAAACCACGTTGCGAAATCCCGATTCAGTATCCATGGTAAACATCACGCCTGAGGTGCCGATATCCGATCGCACCATCAATTGCACACCTGCGGACAGATGTACGTCGTCATGACTGAAACCGTGGTGGGTACGGTAGGTGATCGCACGATCGTTGTAGAGCGAGGCGAACACTTCCTTCATGTGCTCAAGTACGGATTCCTCACCGATTACGTTGAGGAAGGTTTCCTGTTGTCCAGCGAACGATGCGTTGGGCAAGTCTTCGGCGGTGGCCGATGAGCGCACCGCTACGGCTACCTCGTGGCCACCATTGTCTGCACAAAGTTTCCGGTAGGCCTCACGTACTGCTGATTCGAGTCGTTCGGGCATGGGCGCGGCAGTGATCCAGTCGCGAATTTCCTTGCCGGCAACGGTCACGGCTCCGACATCATTCGCATCCAGTTTTTCCATCCTTTCGGAAATGCGACGATCCAGGCCTGCGAAGGAGAGAAATTCGCGGAAAGCATCAGCGGTGGTGGCGAACCCATCCGGGACGGATACGCCAGCCGAGGCGAGATGGCTAATCATTTCGCCGAGTGAAGCATTCTTTCCGCCGACCTGATCATGGTCGGAAAGTCCAATTTCATGCAACCAAAGTACGGGCGCTTTCAAGGT
>QILI01000071.1 GCA_003233305.1 Mizugakiibacter sp. | reverse complement strand
CGCCGGGTTATCGAGGATGTATTGCCGGATGCGGTTCAGGGATTCTTCGTTGCGGATGATATGTTCATGATAATTGCGTTGCCACAATCGCTCGGACGAAAGCCGTCCATCCCCATTATTTGACACTGTGCGTATACGCAACCGTGGTCAGGAATTTGAATGCGCCCACCACATTCCCCAACGTAGGGGTAACCCTTGTGGTTTCCCTATGGGCTGTTCGATTTTCAAGTCAGGCGCCAGATACAGCCGGTTCGCCGCGTCCGACTCCTGAAATATTGGATGGATTTGATTATGTTTCGCGCGCAGAATACCCACTGTGAAAGGCGTTGTGCGAATGTATCAAGATCATCCATCCCAGGCCGTACTGAACCGTAATTAAATGGAATTCGAGGAGAGGGTTCCCCGGTAGTGAAAGCGGTTCAGGAGGGGCATTCCAGCCCCTTTCCCGAAAAGATGGGAGTATCGAACGACCATCAATCAGAGGAAGAAAGTAGGGATGCAACCGAAGGGCACTTTGAAAACCTGTTGTGCGATCCGATTGTGGTGTCGTGTACTCGTTTGCTCCTCGTCTGGGTTACTCTGAGCCAAGCTTGAGAGAGACCACCGGCAGAGTGCCTCGACTGGAGAATCCTATGCGGCGTTGGAATGGCTGGGGCGATGAATCCATCATGCTGGAGTTGCCGGCTCACGGAGAGGCTCTTCTGGCCGCGACCCTGGGTGCCGGCAAGCCGCTCCCAGAGGCCAGTCTGGATAGTGTGCTGGCGCAGGTTCCAGCCTCGCGCTTGTCGGGCCATCCGCTGCTCGTCACCGCTGCTGATGATCGTCTACGGCATGCCCGCGGGCAAAGCCTGCCGGATTGGCTGGCCATGCGCTCCGGGGATTTTGGGATATTCCCTGATGCCGTGGCCTACCCGGAAACCGCCGCCCAGATTCGTGAGTTGCTGGCCTGGGCGTCGCTTCAGGACCTGAGCCTGATCGTCTATGGCGGTGGCACTTCGGTGGTCGGACACATCACCCCTCAGGTCGGCCCCCGACCGATACTGACCCTGTCGCTGGAACGCATGAACCGGTTGGTCGAACTGGATGAGGAGAGTCAGATCGCCACTTTCGGCCCCGGCGCTAACGGCCCCCAGGTGGAAAGCCAGTTGCGTGCTCGGGGCTTTACCCTCGGCCACTTTCCGCAGTCCTGGGAGCTTTCAACCCTCGGCGGTTGGGTGGCCAGTCGCTCCAGTGGTCAGCAATCGCTACGCTACGGGCGAATCGAGCAGCTATTCGCTGGCGGCACCCTGGAGACCTTTGCCGGGTCATTACCGATTCCGACCTTTCCGGCATCATCCGCCGGGCCGGACCTACGCGAGATGGTGATGGGTTCGGAAGGGCGTTTTGGGGTGATCTCCGAGGTTCGGGTCCGAGTGACCCGCCTGCCCGAGCAGGAACATTTTTATACCGTGTTTCTACCGACCTGGCCTCAAGCGCTGCAGGCCGTTCGTCTGCTGGCGCAGGCCCGGGTACCCCTGTCGATGTTGCGTTTGTCCAATGCTCTGGAAACCGAGACTCAACTGGCTCTGGCCGGCCACCCCCAAGCGATCGCGGCACTGGAAAAATATCTGTCCTGGCGTGGCGCCCGCTACGGCAAGTGCATGCTGACCTTTGGCGTGACCGGCAATCGCTTGCAAAATGCTGCATCACTCAAACAGGCGAAAAAGTTACTAAAGAGTTTTGGGGGGATCTTTACCGGATCCCTGCTGGGTAAAAAATGGGCCGAGAACCGCTTCCGTTTCCCCTACTTGCGTGAGGGCCTGGGGCAGGCCGGTTATGCGGTAGACACCCTGGAAACGGCTACCGACTGGGCCCATGTCGACAGCTTGCTGCAACGGATCGAGAGCAGCCTGCACGAAGCCCTGGCGACCGAACCGGTGCATGTGTTCACCCATCTGTCACACGCTTACGGTGAAGGATCTAGTCTCTATACCACTTACGTGTTTCGCCTGGCCGAGAGCTATTCTGGAACGCTGCAACGCTGGAAAATTCTCAAGCGGGCGGCGAGTTGGGCTATCGTCAACCATCATGGAACGATCAGCCACCAGCATGGAGTCGGTCGCGACCATGCGCCTTATTTGCCAGTGGAAAAAGGCGCTCTGGGTATGGCGGCACTCCAGGTGCTGGCCTTGCATTTCGACCCCGAGCGTCGATTGAATCCCGGCGTGTTGCTGCAGGAGTGACGATGGCTGCCTGGAATGCCGCCTGGCGCGAACAGGTCTTACCCGATCTGGCGGCGGTCGACTGGGATCTGATCGTAGTAGGGGGTGGCATCTGTGGGGTGGGGATTTTGCGTGAGGCAGCGCGGCGTGGTTGGAAATGCCTGCTGATCGAACAGCGCGATTTTGCCTGGGGAACTTCCAGCCGATCTTCAAAAATGGTTCATGGCGGCTTGCGTTATGTTGCCAAGGGCCGGTTCAAGCTGACCCGCGATGCGGTGCGCGAGCGCCAGCGCTTGCTCAGTGAGGCGCCGGGTTTGGTCGAGCCCCTGAGTTTTATTTTCGCCCATTATCGTGGGGCTTTCCCCGGGCCCCGGATCATGGGTGCCGTGCTGTCGCTGTATGACCTGCTGGCCAGCAGGCGCAATCATCGGTATGTTGCCCCACCACAGTTACACTATTTGGCACCCGGTCTGGAGCGACGAGGCTTGGTTGGTGCTTCGCATTTTACCGATGCGGTGACCGACGATGCACGGCTGGTGTTGCGGGTATTGGGCGAGGCCCGGGCCGATGGCGGTGAGGCACTCAATGGTTTGCGCGTGGTCGAGTTGTGTCGCCAGGATGGCAAAATCACCGGGGTGCGGACTAAAGACATTGAAAGCGGTCGGTACTTTCATTTCAACAGCCGGGTCATTGCCCAGGCCACCGGAGTTTGGACCGATCAGCTGCGGCGCCCAAGTGGTCCAGAGCATATTCGTCCGCTGCGTGGCAGTCATCTGGTGTTGCCGGCCTGGCGCCTGCCTGTAGCCCATGCCTTCAGTTTCCTGGATGCCGTGGATGCTCGTCCAATATTTATCTTTCCTTGGGAAGGGGTCACGGTGGTGGGGACCACCGACCTGGATCATCACGAGGATCTCGAGCGGGAGGCGCACATCAGCTCCGAGGAAGTCGAGTATCTTCTCGCTGCTTGTGCCCAGCAATTTCCATCCGCGCAGATTGGCCCGACCGATGTGCTTTCGACCTGGGCCGGAGTGCGTCCGGTAGTTAGTCGTGGGGAGGGCCTCACCCGGCCCTCGGACGAAAAACGCGAGCATGCGTTATGGGTCGAGCCGGGTTGCGTCACCTTGGCTGGCGGCAAGCTGACTACTTTCCGCCTGCTGGCGCTGGAGGTCTTGCGAGCCTGCGCCCCGTTACTTGGCAAGACCTTCGAAGATGATGGCAGCGCGGTGTTCACTCCGCTGCCGCCGGTGCCTCTGCCGCATTTGACACCCGGACAGCAGAGACGTTTGCGCGGCCGTTATGGCCGCGAGCTGCCGGCCTTGGCCGTCCTGCTCGAGAAACTGGGTAGTGAAAAAGTGGGGACGAGCGAGACGCTATGGGCCGAACTGGCTTTAGCCGCCGAACAGGAGTTGGTATTGCACCTGGATGATCTGTTGTTGCGGCGAACCCGCCTGGGACTGTTACTGGCCAGGGGCGCCGCTGCCGAGTTGCCGCAGGTTCGCCGGATCTGTCAGTCACGTTTGGGCTGGAACGATGACCGTTGGCAGCGCGAAGAAACTCGTTACCTGGAGCTTTGGCAGCGCTGCTACAGTTTGCCCCGAAATCCGGCTCTCAAGGGTGAGGCTGCGGAGGGCCTGCCCGGTGCATGAGTTATAGGGTCGGCATGCAAAGTGTGAATCGGCTTGAAGGTACTGCGGAGCACCCGTCCTTGCCGAGTCGATTCATGCGCTGGGGGAAGAAGGGCCAGGGAATGTCGAAATGGTTTTTTGAGGCAACCGTGGGCAAGTCGATTGCGGTCAAGGCAGCAGGCTCACCTTGCCCTCGCCACAACATCTGCAAAAGGACTGAGCCGTGAGTGAGAAAAGTTATCTGCTGGCCATCGACCATGGCACCCAAAGCGTTCGTGCATTATTGTTCGATCTGCAAGGCACGCTGCTGGGCAAGGGCAGGGTGGAGTTACAGGCTTACGTTTCACCGCAGCCCGGTTGGGCCGAGCAGGATCCTGAGTACTATTGGCAGAGTTTGGCCGAAGCCTGTCAGCGCTTATGGAAACAGGTCGCCATCGACAAACGTCAGATCAAGGGCGTAGCACTGACCACCCAACGTGGCACCGTGATCAATGTCGATGCCCAGGGTCTGCCGTTGCGTCCGGCCATAGTCTGGCTGGATCAGCGTACCGCCGAGGTCAGGGGTCGAATCAAGGGGCCGTGGGGCTGGTTGTTCAGGTTGATCGGCGCAGAGACCACTGTGAATTATTTTCGGGCACAGGCCGAGGTCAACTGGATCGCGCAACAGCAGCCGCAGATCTGGGCCAGAACCCACAAGGTGCTGTTGCTCTCGGGTTTTTTGACTCAACGCTTGACCGGGCAGTATGTCGATTCAGTGGCCAGTTGTGTGGCCTATCTGCCTTTCGACTACAAACGTCTAAAATGGGCGGCGCCGCATGATTGGAAATGGCAGGCGATGCCGCTACGTCGCGAGCAATTGCCGGAACTGCGCAAGCCGGGCGAGCGGCTGGGCAAGATCTCCGCCGAGGCCAGTCGGCTGACCGGCATTCCGAAAGATTTGCCTCTGATTGCTGCCGGTGCCGACAAAGCCTGTGAAGTGCTGGGTGCAGGGGGGGTGGCGCCAGGTACCGCCTGCCTGTCCTACGGTACCACCGCAACCATCAACACCACTCACCGCCCTTACCGGGAAACCATCCCGCTGATTCCACCCTATCCCTCGGCTATTCCCAGCCATTACAACAGCGAAGTGATGATCTACCGCGGTTTTTGGATGGTTAGCTGGTTCAAAAAAGAATTCGGGCTGAGCGAGACCCAGCGCGCCGAGAAGCTGGGGATCGAGCCGGAAGTATTGTTCGACGAACTGGTCAACACGGTGCCAGTGGGCTCCATGGGCCTGATGTTGCAGCCCTACTGGTCGCCCGGCATCCGGGAGCCAGGGCTGGAGGCCAAAGGCGCGATCATCGGTTTTGGCGATGTGCATACCCGGGCGCATATCTACCGGGCGATTCTCGAAGGTTTGGCTTACGCCCTGCGCGAGGGTAAGGAGCGGATCGAAAAGCGTTCGAAAGTTCGGGTCAGCCGCTTGCTGGTTTCCGGGGGTGGCTCCCAAAGTGATGCGGCAATGCAACTGACAGCGGACATTTTTGGCCTGCCGGCGGAGCGTCCCCATACCTTTGAAACCGCAGGTCTCGGTGCGGCCATCGATTGCGCCGTGGGCCTGGGTTTGCACCCGGACTTTTCCGTTGCGATGGCTGCCATGACCCGGGTCGGCAAAGTATTTCTGCCTCAGCCCGAGGCGCAGCACACCTACGAGCGTCTCTACCGCGAGGTCTACCTTCGTATGTATAAACAGCTCAGACCTCTGTATCGAAGCATTCGCACGATTACCGGTTATCCAGCCGACGGATAAGGCCGCGTACTTGCGGGCAGACCGCCCGGAAATCGAACGGCAGTGCGGCAAGGACAGCGTTTGGCGCTACCAGGCATAGCACTGCGGCGCAAGCGGCGGTGTTGGGCTTACCGGTCGGTTTGGCAGTTCTTGCGCGGGCTGACGTAGGTGCAGAACAGTTTCCATACCCGGCGGTATTCGTCGAGCCACGAGGTGGG
>QILI01000134.1 GCA_003233305.1 Mizugakiibacter sp. | reverse complement strand
AATCTGTCCACACGGCACTGCTCGCCGTAGTGCCCCCGGAACGGGGTCGACGCGGAATCATCCCATATGGTGGAGCGGCGAAACGGAGGTGAGCAGTGCCGTGTGGACAGACCGGGTGTCTTCACCCGGCTTGTTCGAAGACGCCGCACGCAGTGCGGCTGTCGGCGCAGCCGGCGGAATCTATCAGGAAAGAACCCCTTGTGTCTCGCGCGTCTCGCGCTTCTTCCGACGTGGCGTTAGCCGCGTCGGCGCTCGCGGGCCCGAGTGTTAAGTCCTTGAGTCTTATGTCCTTTTGACCGTGAGTGAGATCATCTGTTCCTTTTCAAGTGAATCTATATAGTGCCAGCCACGCGCCGCGCGTGACTGGCGGTCAAATTATCGGTCTGACGCCCGATAGGCCAAGTTTTCCTCGTCCGTCGACCATATCGACCGCATCAGATTGCACAGGCTGCACGATCTACCCCCTACCCTGTAGGGTAGTACCTCCCTTAATAGTGCATCGCCCGTAAGCCGTCCATGGCAGGCCCTCAACTTCGATTCCCGGTGCGACTTGCACCGGGGGCACCGCACCGCATCCATGCGGTGCTCCGTGCGCTCGTGCGCACCAAGAGATCGCCTACGGCTCTCAGTCTGCATGGGACTCTTCCTGTGAGGTCAGGCTCGGATGCATAGGTCGTGGCTTGCCGCGACAGATAGCCCCTCGATCCACCGACTCCAGCCACGGCCATGCTCCGCCCGTTAGTGGTTTCAGCACGACTCGGGTCGTTGACTCCCATTCACCGATCCACCCGTGGCGTTCGTACCAGTTTACGCACGTCACAATGTCATCGGGATCCAACTGTGCCCAGTGGTCGGCCACGGGCAAGTCACATGGAATTGCATCAGCATCAACCACCCAGTGCATACTGCGCCAGTAGCGCTTTGTTCCGTCGTACCGCGCAGGCCCTTTGCTCACATATTTAGCAATGTAGGCTGCCGCTTGCCCGGCATCGCGGATGGCTCGAATGTCCACGATGGGCGAGCGGGCATATTCCTGCATGCGATCTGATAGCCACTGCTGTGGCACGTAGCCGCACCTTGCCAGAATGTGTAGGTGCGGCCTGCCTTGCTTCGTCTCCTCGAACACACACAGATACTGGATGCTGTCGATGACACCTTCCCGCTTTGCACGCTGGACGATCATGCGCCATGCGTGCACCAGTGACCGCGCTGCTGCGGCGGCGGTATCGCCGGCAGCAGGTGATGCCGTCAGCGTAATAAATGTAGTGGGCTTGCCACTCGCGGCGAGTTGCTTGAGCAAGTGTAGTCTGTACTCGAAGCACGTTTCACACTCCCAGCTTTTGCACCGCATAACCGATGCCGTGATCATGGTATCGTCGCCGCATGTTATGGTTTTTTCTCCGCAAATCCACATCACGCAAACCTCGCAGATATTGTGTTGATAGTCATTGACTTGGGAACTCTGACGCGGCGACTGTGTACCCATCAGTTAAGCGTGCTACGCCGATAGTCAGGCGTGTCTCGTCAATGTAGCCCGTGAATGGGCCGTCAAAGATGGAGATGTCGTAAAAGTTTCCCAAGCTTTGTATGGTGGCCGCGTTTGATATTCCCAGTGTCGATACCGAAAACCTCAGTACGCCGTCGATGTAAAATTCAAGCGTATTCGCTTTATTCTGCAAGCCCAGAGTTAGCCACTGGTTGCTTTGCACGGGAATACCCGTAGAGCCAGTCGCCGCTTGGTCTACCCACCACACTCCCGTATATTGCATTATCCCCACGTAATCAATGGCTGCCGTTCCAGCGAACCAGACAGCCGCATGGCTCGCCGCATCGGTCGAATAAACTCGCCCTTCCCACGTCCAGTCATTCGCCATCCATGTACTTGTTGTCGCCACTGTATTACCGATACCCGCACTTCCTGTTGTCTGTAACGACGTACCACCAAACACGGACTGCACTGACGATAGCAGTGCAGGCGTGGGGTTAGTCCACACGGCCCCGGCCGCATCAACGATTGCACTGCTTCCGCTCGCACTATCAAAGTGCAGCAGTGACTCGACGTTTGCCCAATACGGATCATGCGGAGCATGAGTCGATCTAACGTAGAGGTTCCAGCCTGACATGTGCAGGCGCTTTGCTGCAACGTTCCACGCCGCTTGATCTGATAAAGACAAATCACGCCACCCCTGCACCAGTGCACCATAATGTGCGCGTTGTGCGGCTTGTGCTGGCGATACTGTAATCGTATGCACACTACCCGGATAGGCGTAGCGTTGTGCTACTGTCGCTTGCCCGCGCACACGCTTAATGACTAGGCTTTTCGCTATCTGCCCGCGTGCGCTCATAGATAGCAGTGTCCCTGTTACTTTAGCCATTACCGAGCCTCCATGTTGCTGCGCACCATCGTTAGGTGCTCCACTGTATGCTTTTTGCTCTGGCTGCGTTATCGTCGCATGGCCGTAGATGAATTAGCGTTTGCTCATCGTCGTAGGTGTACGCCACTCCAGCGTTTTTAGTGAATGATGCGCTGGCGTATTGAGCGGGGATATAGCCGTCCGCGTTGAAGAAAATGTTTTGCGCATGCTTAAAGCTGCCCATCAGTAGTACAGACATTGAATCCGCGAAGTAGAACCCCGGGGCACCGGGTACCGGTTCAAATTTACCTCCTACCTTGTCGTAAGGCGTGCTCACAATATTTGGTTCGCCACTGCATTCGTATTCCCACCAGCTTGTTGAACCGGTATAACCTGGATTGCTGTACTCACCGAAAAACCAGAAGGTACCAGTAGCTGGCGCGTCGAGAACAAACCCCTGCTGTTCTACGTTTATTGCATGCCCATTAGGCAGAGGGAAGACGCCGACGGCCGTGTGGAACGCGCTCCATACATTATTGGCTTGTGTCTCTGTCGTGAAATATGTATAGGGCGGCGATTTTAGTGGGCATTGCATGCAGCACACTGCCGACTGCCACTTCATAAATCCTTCTTTGCCCAGCTCGAACATGAAGTAATACCACAGGGCATGCGTACCCAAGTCCAGCCCTGACCAGATTACTCGTTCCGCCGTGCCTATCCGCCGGCCCGTGAAGAACGATGCACCCGGTAACCGCTTTCCAATTTCCCGGCCCGTATCCGGTAGGCCTTCTTTCCAGAATCGATGTTCTTTGTGGTCCTCACCTTCGCCCCGGCGTGGCTCATCCTTTGATCTATATCTACCCAGTAGCCGTCGATCCTTTGGCCGGACATATCCACGTAGCATTGAGTAGGGATCGATAGACAATGCAGCCAGTATCATTGTCCCTGTCGTTTTGAATGCTGTCTCAGCGAGTACCATTGCTGGTTGCGCACAAGGCAGTGCAATGGAACGCGTGATGATGTTCAGTTCGGTTGTTATTACCGGGAACGGATTGCCGGGGATCATGTTAGTTACCTCGGGCCTGTGCTCGTGCCAAGCAACTATTCAGCGCCATACGCAGGATCGGATAATTATTCTTGTAGTCCCGCTCCATTGTCCCTACCAATGCCATGACGACCGCTTCGGTATCCGCTCTAGTGTGTTTCGTTGCGAGGTCAAGCAGACCTCGCAACGGGTTATCAGTGTTCACAGGTGAGCTTGCAGCCACGCTGACAGTTCGTCAATCGCGTGGTCAACTGTTTGGTCACCTGTGTCCACCCGTGACTTTAGGATCGATAAGAATTGAATGAATGTCTCCAAGTTTTTGCCGATATACTCGGCCAAAAACCGCAAGATCAACGTTTCTAAAATCTTTTCCATGACAATGGTTCCTCTTTCAGTTGGTGCAGGGCTTCTTCCATTTTGCTGACTCGCCGTTCAAGTCGGATGATCGCGCTTAGCATCCAACTTTGCAGGCCGATGATAATGGCCGTGAACAGCCCAAGCATGGTGATGAGATCCAGCATTAGTATGGCCACCACGGCAGGTTAGTAACTTTGATCCACCCTACCACGTTATCCGCGTTGGTGGCAAGTATCCGGCCATCGGGGTCAAACGGATACTCCACCACTGACCATGCTCCAGCCAGTCGCACCAAGAGCGAACCCGGGGCGGCAGTGATGAAGTCCAGCGCATCGCTAACCCTTTGTATTCCTGCAATATTCTTGCTTGGTGGCTCAGGCGCTGGAAAGAAGAAGTTAGGCTGTGCGAGCATTACCGTGCTCGGCTCGACCCAGTGCGGGGGATATTCCCCGTTCACACCCAGCACCCACCCATCATGCCCAACAGGCGGTGTAAGCGTCCTCCAGCGATCAATACGTCGGACTAACAGTGATCCTTCCACCGTGCCCAACACGTCCAGCGCGTGGCTTACAGGTACCGTTGCGTTCCAGCCGTGAGCCATGACTTCACGCCACCGTCTTGTTGAAGATTATTGTGCTTTTCGTGGCTTGCCACACAGCAGCCGTGTGTGTACCCGCTGCATTTGTATGGCTCCATGTATCCTTGCCGCGAACCAGTAGCTGGTTATCCGCTGTGCCGAATGCAGCCATAGCATCGGTTACTTCCGATGCGATCAAGTCCGGCCAATATCGCTTACCCTTACCGTCCTCCGGTGCAAACATCCTGTTTGACAACGTTTGAAAAGTCAGATCCTTTTCGAGCATATGCAAGTGCTTGGCCGCATGATGCAAGGCTCCCTTTTGGCACGGCGAGATAAACTTCGCCAACCAGTTGATGATTGCCATGCGGGCAATCTGTTCCAACTGTGCATTTACCTGTGCTTGCGTGCGCTTGCGTGGCCACGCCTTCATGACTACGCGGCCACGAAACGGGACTCCCAGCATCACCTTTTCCGTGCGCTGTGGTCTCTTTCCTTGGCCGCGTACGCCAATGATCGCCATTACAGCGGGGTTGCTACCGCCGACAGGCTAGGCCCGTAGACAGTCTTGCCGTCCGAGCGTACCCAGACAGGCCAGATGCTCACGACGTAGGCCTGACCGCTGGTCAGCCCCGCCAGCGTGACCGGGTAGGCACCCGGCAGGTCGCTTTGCTCGAACACCGTACCGACAGGCGCAATGTTCGGCGCGACGTTTTCCAACGCTTGTGCCGTGATGCCCGTCATCGTCCAGCCCAGCGGCGCCGTCGGAAAACTCGCCGTCAGGGTGAGTTCACCGGCACTCGCCGTGGCTGCCGCCGCAAGTGATACAGCCGGTAGCCCACCGCCCACGCCGGGGGAGGCCACAAACGCACTCTTGTCAGCCTGCCCGCGAAGCAATGGCAAGTTGACCGAGATCAACTTGTTGCGGGCGACGAATGGCATGCCGACCGCAGCCGCTTCCCACGGTGCTTGGCTCAAGGCCAGTAACCGCTTGTAGGTCGCATCGATAGCCGCGAATGTAGTGCGCACAGCCAACTGTGCCACTGTTTTCGGGTTCGCCGGTACCACGTACTGACGGGCATATTTCACACCTCGCCACGTGGCAAAAACGATACTTTTGGCGATTTTGCCCCGAGCGCCAATGCTCAGTACTGGGCCTGTTACAACTGCCATGGAGCACCTCCAAGTGACTCTATTTACTGACGTTAATCACGATACCACTTACGCGCTCATACTGCAAGCGCTCAAGCATGATCGCTTGACTGCATCCTGTTTGCACCAGATGGTTTAGCACGACGACCATAGAATTTGACGTATAACTGTTCACAGAACCCGGCCAGACTACTGCGTGCACTCTCTGCCGCCGGGTGATCCACTCATCAGCGAGGATGATAGGCGTATCGAGCCTGTCGGCAATCTGATAGACATCGCCTACATCATCGCGTCCCGGACGCTCTACCAGCATGGCATCAATGGCTGCCTGAATCCGCGCTGTTGTTTCTCGACCCATGCCGTGGCCTCCTGTATGCATGCCTT
>QILI01000142.1 GCA_003233305.1 Mizugakiibacter sp. | reverse complement strand
GAAAAGTGGGCCGATTTCCAACCACCGCAGTAGATTCTTCTCAGGCTGGACAGGCTCCCAGGACGAGCTGTCGACGAACGCCCGCAGACCCGAACGTACCCGCAGGGCGCGAACCCCGGCCGCCCCTCTTTTAGCCCGAACTTCTCATGAATTCACCACGCCCTCACTGGTCTTTTGACGTGCCAGCAGATTTTCTTCAGTCGGACGGAACCACCGCTACGCTATTCCTTCAGAAAATCCACTGACCCGGCAAAATCCTCCGCGATCATCGCGGCAATTCATGAGATGTCCGGGCTGACCGCCTTCTCTCAGGCAAGTGAGAGAAGGGGCACGCCCACCGCAGGTGGGTGGAAGCTTGTCGCTCTGGACGCTGAGCGTCCACAAACGGGTGTCCTCGCAGAGCCGGGTCACTAGAAAAATCTCGCCATCCCGGGCGACGACCCGGGATCCATAGAACGGTCGTGGTAACGCCAGCGGTCGGCGTTGACCCGGTGCGGCCAAAAGGGGCGAATAGCCACTGTGGCGTACCTACAACAAGCAAGACGGTATGCCCACTGCGTGGTCATGCTTTCTTCACTGGATTCCCGCCTGCGCGGGAATGACAATAAGGGGGCGGGCCGGTAGATTCCCGCCTGACAACGATGAGGAGGCGCATGCTTAAGGCCCGCGACGCGGAGCCACCAGCCAGCGGCTATGACCTGGGTCAGGCAAAATCATCAAACAGACCCAGTCCATGACGACTCAGACCGGATAGAGCGATATCCCCGGCTTCATCGACATCCCGGTTACTTTTACCTGCTGTGGGCCAGGCTGGGGAAGCCTGCGACTGCCCGTAGGAAATCTGGGTATCGCCAAGGTTCAGCCCTTGCTGAGCCAACATGCCGCCGAGCTGAGCCAAAGCATCCTGGACCGCTCCTGCTGCCGCCGGATGCTGTACTACAAAAGCGACATTGACGTGCTGCTGTTGCAGTTGAATATGTACATCGAGACTACCGAGCCGTTGTGGATATAGGCGCAAGCGCACCTGCCGCATATCACCTCTGGCCATCCAGGCGACTTCATTACCCAAGGCCGCATTCCATCCTGTAGAACCGGCATACAGATTGGCCAGCGCATTGGAGAAATTATTGGTAGCTGTGACTGCCGGCAACACCGGGGTAGCGGTAGGTGTTATGGGCAATCCGATCGGACTTCCCACTAAACCCGGTGAGACCCATTGTTTGAAGTCTGCTCCGGCTTGACCCTGATCCTTGCCTCCTCGACGACCTACAAGGGTGGCCAAATTTTGCGTGAACAGGCTCTTCAACAATGTTGTGGAAGGATCTTTGGAAGACGCCGTCAACTTGATTGCGTCAGTCCCTTGCTGATCTGGTTTACTGATCAAGGTCTTGGCAGCACCTCCGTGCTCCAGTAATACCGCCGTGCTACCCAGAACCGTATCTATCCGCTTACCGATAAGCTTGGTATCACCACCTGAACTTTCCGGCAACAAGCTGCCGGGCTGGCCGGACTGACCCGGCACAATCCTGCCCTCCCTGGCAAGTTGCTGGAGCTTGTCTTTGCCCACGGCGCCACTGGGGCGGGAAGACGCTACGGACACCTGCGGCGCAGCAAGCAACACATTCGCCGCTTGGACTGCTGCCTTAGAGTCTTTGGAATCCTTGGAAGCAGTTTTTGACTTGTCTTTGCCCTGCTCTACGCTGGCGTCGGCAGACGGGCTCTGGGCTGCAACCTTTGCGGCCGGGTCCGGGGCAGTATTCGCCTTAGTACCACTGCGTCGGGCAAGCACACTGGCGAAAACCCCTCCATCCACTGCCGATCCAGACCGCCTGGAATGAGATTGAACCCCATCACTCTGCCGAGCAGCACCACTACTCGGGTCGGTAGAAACACGGGTAATCGGTAATTGGGCGGTAGGCATCAGACATCAATAATTAGCGGATTAGTAAGAATCAATACATAATTCGTGCCAGTTATTCGGTCAAACGGGGCTTGCGCAGTGACAGCTCATCAAGCATGGCCTGTTCAGTCCGATCACTAGCTCTACGGGCCTCATCAGAACGCCGCTCACAAACCCGATCCAGGGCCTTGGCCTGAGCCCGTTGCTTGCGCCACGCCTGTTCCACCAGGTGATGTTCCTCACGGGCTTTCCCCAATAGATTACGCTGATAGATAATGGCTTCTTCGATCCTGTGAATGAAATTACGCCGGTTCAGGATGGCCTGCATATTGCCAAGAGTGGTGGGATCAGCGGTACGGGTATAGTCGATACGAAACTGCTTCAGCTCGCTTAGACGCTGTTCCATGTCGGTCACTTGCTGCTGTGATGAGGCGAGCTGCTGCAGGGCTTTTTCAGCCTTCTGTTCAGCCACCTCCGAAGCCTGTGCCAGACCACGATCCCCACGACTCATGCGGCACCTCCGTCCTCAGCCGGGCTCTGCAGCACCTGTTCCAGCTCTGCGGTCGACTGTTGGTAATTCACTGACGCATCCATACCCTGTTGTAGAAATGCCGATAGCCGTGGCCAGTACGCAATGGCCTCATCCACCCGGGGGTCGCTGCCACGCTGGTAGGCACCCACGGTAATCAGGTCACGCTGCTGACTGTAGGCCGAATAGATCTGCCGAAATCTTCGCGCCATATCAAGCTGCCCCGCTTCGACCACAGCCGGCATGACCCGGCTGATCGAGGCTTCGATATCGATAGCCGGAAAGTGACCGGCTTCGGCCAGATCCCGCGACAACACGATATGACCATCCAGAATGGCCCGCGCGGAATCAGCAATCGGGTCGTGCCGGTAATCATCCCCTTCGGTCAGTACCGTGTAGAAGGCCGTAATCGAACCACCTCCCTGAATGCCGTTACCGGCCCGCTCGACCAATGCCGGCATCCGCGCAAACACCGAAGGAGGATAGCCCTTGGTGGCTGGCGGTTCGCCAATGGCCAGGGCAATTTCGCGTTGTGCCTGGGCAAAGCGGGTCAGCGAATCCATCAGCAACAGAACCTTCAGGCCCCGATCGCGAAAATATTCCGCGATCGCCGTGGCATACCACGCGCCCCGCAAGCGCATCAGAGGCGGATGATCGGCCGGCGTGGCCACCACCACCGCCCGGCGCATACCCTCCTCACCGAGAATCTGTTCGACAAATTCCTTCACCTCCCGGCCACGTTCGCCGATCAAACCCACAATAACTACATCGGCCTCGGTGAACCGGGTCATCATGCCCAGCAGGACCGACTTGCCGACGCCAGAGCCGGCAAACAGGCCCAGCCGCTGGCCACGGCCCACGGTAAGCAGGGCATTGATCGAGCGCACCCCGACGTCCAGGGGTTCATCAATCGGGGTTCGTAACATCGGGTTGATGGCCGACCCCTCGAGTCGTACTTCGTTCCGGGCATGCAGAGGTCCGTAGCCATCCAAAGGCCGACCCGCACCATCAACCACCCGGCCCAGCATGCTCTCGCCGACCAGGGCTTCCGAGCCGCCCTCTACCGGTGTAACCCGGGCATTGGGAAGCAGTCCACGCATCTCTCCGGTGGGCATCAGAAACAGCCGTTCCCCGGAAAATCCCACTACTTCGGTTTCAATCCGCGTGCCGGAGGTATCCAGAACTTCGCAACGTCCACCCAGAGGGGCCTCGCAACCGACCGCTTCCAGGGTCAGGCCGACAACCCGCCGTAAGGTGCCCGAAGCACGCAATGGTGCCATCTCATGCAAGGATTCCATACGCTGACCAAGCCGGTGACGCCAAAACTGCCGCCGCGCCACACTTAATTGTTCGATATGGCTGTTCATGATTCGGGGATCGGTCGATCTGCATCGCGCGAACCACCCCATACGGCATGCACAACCGCCCCAATCCGCTTGTCCAGCCGCGCATCCACTTCGGAATGTTCACCCTGTACCACACAGCCACCCCGCTCAAGCAGGGGATCTTCTTCGATGCTCCAGCCGGAATTGCTGTCGCCATGCTGTAGGACCTCACGTACTAATACCGCATCATCGGGATGCAGCTTCACCCGTAAACAGCGCGAGGCGGCGGGCAATGCCGCCAAGGCTTCGCGGACCACCGCGATGATCTCATCGGGCTGGGTGCGAAGCTCGCGGCGGATCAATTGCTTGGCCATAGCAATGGTCATCTCTACCAGCTGCCTTTCAAGCTCGTCATCGAGATCTTCGAGTGGCTGCACCAGACGATCCAGCAGGCCTTCGACCTCACCGATGCGCTGCTGCAGTTCTGCTTGTGCCTGGGCTCGTCCCTCAGCCAAACCCCGTTCATAACCCTCATCGTGAGCCTGCTGTTCCAGAACCTTGATGTGCTGCACCGTGTTGGCGGGGCCCTGGGTATAGCGGGCATCCGTGCTGAGTTCGGGCTGCTGCCAAAGCTCGGCTCCGCTGACCGATTCACGTACGAGAATGGGAGTAGTCATCATTGCGCCACCCTAGACAAAGTCCTCGCCCTCACCGCCAAGATTGATCTGCCCAGCATCGGCAAGTTTACGGGCAATGCCCAGGATCTCCTTCTGCGCCGCATCGACTTCACTGACCCGAACCGGACCTTTCACCTCCAGATCGTCACGCAGCATATCCCCAGCCCGTTTGGACATATTGGCAAAAATCTTTTCGCTGAGTTTTGGGTCGGCACCCTTCAGCGCCACCACCAGACGCTCACCGGGCAGATCGCGCAGCAAAGTCTGCATACTACGGTCTTCCATTTTGGCCAGGTCATCAAACACGAACATCAGTTCCTGGATACGATCACCAAGGGCCTCATCGGTCTCATGGATCGAGGCCATCAGCAGGTTTTCACGAGTGGTTTCCATGGCATTGAGAATATTCGCTGCGGCCTTGATACCACCCACCTTGGAGGACTTGAACTTGCTGACATTACCGGAAAACTGTCGTTCCATAACTTCATCGAGTTCATGCAAGGCATGCGGCTGAATCCCGTCCAGGGTCGCCACCCGCATGATCACATCAGCACGGATCTGCTCCGGCAGAAAACTCAGAATATCGCCAACCTGATCGGGTTCCAGATGGGCGAGAATAATGGCGATAATCTGTGGATGTTCCTGACCGATCATTTCGGCTACGGCACGCGGCTCCATCCATTTCAGCGACTCCAGGCCCTTGGCACTGCGGCCCAGCAGGATCCGGTCGATCAAGGCCGTAGCACGTTCTTCGCCAAGCGCATTCATCAGCACCTTGCGCACATAGTCCTCGCTATCGGCATCAATACCCGCCTGTTGTGACAAGGTGACATTGAGCTCATCCAGTACGCTCTCGACCTGGCCACGCTCCAGGCCCTTCATGGAAGCCATCGCACTACCCAGCGCCTGCACCTCACCGGGCTGCAGATGGCGCAACACTTCCGCAGCATTTTCCTCACCGAGCGCCAGCAACAACACCGCAGCACGCTCTGAGCCAGGGATTCTTTCTGCGCTATCAGCCATCTTCAGCCACCCAATTCTGCACGATTTGGGCAACCTGGCGTGGATCCTGAGTAGCCGTGCGCTGAGCCAGGGCCAGCTTTTGCTCATAGCCCATGGCGGCCTCGCTGGGCTCGGCACTGCTGCCCAGGCTCAGTTGATCGGCTGCCGGTTCATTTTTGGTAGCGGCCAGGGCTGCTTGGCCGGGGCTGCGAGATCCGGGATTACCGCGTATCAGACTTTTCAGCAAGGGCCGCAATACGGCCAGAATCAGTACCAGCATCAGCATCGCCCCGATACCAAGCTTGAGCAGGCCACGAAACCCCGGGGTATCCCAAAGCGGCGTCGGGTGCTGCACCGGCTTAACTACGGGAATGATCTGAAAAGCGGCATTGATCACACTCACTACGTCACCACGAGCCGCATTGAAGCCGACTGCATTCTTGACCAACGTGGTGATTTGCGCCAATTCCTTGGCACTGTAGGGTTTGGCCTGCAGCTTGCCACCCTTGCCCGGCACCATCCGGTCATCAAGCAATACTGCAACACTCAGGTGAGTGATATCGCCAATGGCATCACGTACATGGCTAATGGTGC
>QILI01000034.1 GCA_003233305.1 Mizugakiibacter sp. | reverse complement strand
CTCCAAGGGCTTGCTGTACGAATTAGAGTGAGTTCAACATACCCGTGTGACAATACCTAGAACCAGCCGTTGACAGGTCAATACATATCAGTAGTAACGATCTAACGCTGGAGCCCGGGTCTGCACTCGGGATGACAAGATTTTCTTCGGTGAAGAAAGCCATGGTCACGCAGCTAGTAGGATGGGGTGAGGCACGAACCGCATCAATCGAGACTATTTCTTCACCGCGCATGGTACTGCGTGGCATGGGAACCGCTTGCAGGTGAATCATGCCGGGGTCTTTCTACTGACGCCGCTCTATAGGGTCAGCCATCACTGCATGGTGCGTAGGGCTAGCGAATCCAGGAGTATCCAGGACAAGCATCTTGGATCTGGTAGTTTGTGGGGGTTGGAGATTAGAGCATCTCGCAGCGATTGCGACCGCCACCCTTGGCTTGGTACAGCGCGCGGTCGGCACGATCGAAGGCGCTGGCCGGGGTGTCCTCGGCGCGCAGCAAGGTTACTCCACATGAAATCGTTATGCGTACGGGTTTCTGCTGGCACCGGAAGTGAAGTTTCTCAATACTGGCGCGTAGTGTTTCAGCTACCTGCATGCCCACCTTCGCAGTAGTGGTCCTCAGTATCACGGCAAATTCCTCACCGCCATACCGGGCCAGCAGATCCTCAGTACGGAGCCGGGCTCTGAGTTGCTCGGCAACGATGCGCAGGGCACGGTCTCCTGCAGCGTGGCCGAACTGGTCGTTGATATTCTTGAAGTGGTCGATATCAAGTACCAACAGATAGGTGTCATAGTTCTTTGCTGTTGATCTCTGGCAGACCCGCTCCAGGTAGTCGTCAAAAGCGAGTCGGTTGTCGATGCCGGTTAGCGGGTCGGTGGATGCCAGATGATGCTCCTGGTGCAGGTTGGCTTCCAGGTCTCGGGCCGTACGCTCCAGCTCGTGAATATGCTGATTCATCAGGTTGGTGCGGGACTGCCAGGCACGTTCGCGTAACTCTTCGCGTTCACGGAACGATCGCATATGCACGGTGATGGCGTGAATCCGTGATTGCACATCCTCCTGCAGAGTCTGTAGATTATTAGCCTGCTGAACCTGAGTGCCAAGGGTATTGATGGCCTTGCTTAGGTGCTGGTCAAGATCCTTGCGTGCTCCGCTGTCCTCCCGGTGGCTGTCGCTCTCCTGGGTCAGGTAGCGGTTCAACTCTTCCAATTGCTGGGAAACTTGGGCCAGTAATCTTTCGGCACCCGCCTTCTGCTCTCCAATCTGCCGATAGTGGCGATTAACCATGCCGGCCAAGGCTTCAGCCTGCTGGATAAGGGCGACCGGATCAGAGGTTGCAATGATGGGCTCACGCAATGTATCCAAGCGGGTGTTGGATGCTTTATCAAGTTGCAGCCTATCGAGTATAGCCAGCAACAGGTCATTGGCTGAAGTGGTATTCGAAAGTTCCGTGGCGGGTGGGGTCGTCGAGACGGGCATATTATCGAGCGAGCGTATTGCTTCCGCCAGATCGTTAAGTAGGGGCTCCAGTGCCTTCTCATCCATGCGTTTGCGCACCTGGGTGCGGATGCTGCCAAGTGTAGTATCCAGTTGTGGCAAACGGCCTTCCGCTGCGTAAGTGAGCCGGGTGACGAGGCGGCGCAACAATGTGTCGATGCGTAACCAGCATTGTTCGGCGCGTTCGAGTTGCTCAATGGCATCCTGAGTCGGGTCGGCTGTGTGGTGAGATTTCATGGCTGATAGTTGTTATTTACTGGTGTATACATGGTAATTCGCCCGTCTGCTGAAAGCACGTATTGCTGAGTCTCAAGTCGATGGAGTGCCTCGAAAAATCACGATGACGGGGTATACAGCATCCACTATGAAGTAGGGTTCATACGAATCTTTCTCAATCATAAATTAGGCCGCAAAGGGCAGTCTGGTCTCCAGTGAGGCAAAGTAGTCACGGGTCAGCCGCCATTGTTCACTGGAACTTTCTGCATGGTTTACTGCACTACGGAAGGTCGCATTTTGTACGCGGTTCCCGGCATACCAGCCTAGGTGTTTGCGGGCGATGCGTATCCCTCGGTCGGTACCGTAGAAGCGGTAGAGGGCGTCGAGATGTTGGAGCAAAATGGTGCTGATTGCGGCAGGTGTAGGTTCGGGCAATAACTCACCTTGGGTGAAAAAATGCTCAATTTCACGAAAAATCCAGGGGCGCCCCTGGGCAGCCCGACCTATCATCAGTGCATCTGCAGCGGTATAGCGGAGTACCTCCAGGGCCTTCTCGGGTGAGTCGATATCGCCATTGGCTATAACCGGAATTTGCACCGTTGCCTTGACCTCAGCAATCGTGTCGTATTCAGCTCGGCCTTGGTAGCGGTCGGCCCGGGTGCGGCCGTGGATGGCCAGTGCAGCTATTCCACAATCCTCGGCCAGGTGAGCGATGCGTCGGGCATTGTGATGCTGTCGATCCCAACCGGTGCGGATCTTCAGCGTTACCGGTGCATTAACTGCGCCGACCACGGCCTTGAGAATCCGTGCCACCAGGGATTCGTCCTGCAACAGGGCTGAGCCGGCCCAGACATTGCAGACTTTCTTGGCTGGGCAGCCCATGTTGATATCGATGATCTGCGCACCTTGCTGGACATGGTGACGGGCGGCGGCAGCGAGCAGGGTCGGATCCGCGCCGGCGATCTGCACCGCAATAGGGGCGGGTTCACCACGCAGATCCATACGGGCACGTGATTTTGGAGTGTTCCACAAGCGCGGGTTAGCGGTGGTCATTTCCGAGGCAGCAAGGCCAGCTCCCAGGCTTCGGCACAGCATACGAAAGGGCTGGTCGGTTATTCCGGCCATGGGCGCAAGCAGCAGGGGTGGGTTGATGTGGTAGGGGCCGATATACATATGTTACGGGGTGCTGAGTGGGTCGAGGGTATAGGCAGGTTGCCCTGCCATACCGCGTACATGCTTGTAACGGAACAGTATCGCAAACAGTACCGCGACGACTACGGAGTAGGCCGCAAAGCTCAGCCAGATGCCGTGCCATACCAGGCGACCATCGCCAAGGGTGAAGTAGTGATCGATGAGCAGGCCGCTGAGTACGCTGCCAAGTACGGCGCCGAAGCCGTTGGTCATCATCATGAACAGTCCTTGGGCGCTGGCGCGGATCTTGGGGTCGGCCTGGCCTTCGACAAACAGAGACCCGGAAATGTTGAAAAAATCAAAAGCCATGCCGTAGACAAGGTTGGAAAGAATGATCATCCACAGCAGCCCGGCCGGATTGCCATAGGCGAACAGACCGAAGCGCAGGATCCAGGCCACCATGCTGATCAGCATCACGGTCTTGATGCCGAAACGCTTGAGAAAAAATGGGATGGCCAGGATGAACAGGGTTTCTGACATCTGCGAGATCGACAGCACAATGTTTGGGTAGCGCACCGTCAGCAGGTCTCGATAGACCGCAAGCTTGGCAAAGCTGTGCAGGAAGGTATCACCGTAAGCATTGGTTAACTGCAGCGAAGCACCCAGCGCCATGGCAAACAGAAAGAACACCGCCATATTGTAGTTTTTCAACAATGCAAACGAGCGCAACCCTAGCGCATCGATCAGTGAGTCATGATGGACATCATGGGGGGGGCAGCGCGGTAGGGTGAATGAATACAGGCCCAGTAGCACGGCCGAAGCTCCTGCCACGTAGAACTGGGTGGCACTCTTTTCGATGTGTAGCAGGCTGATAATCCACATGGCGACGATGAAACCGATGGTTCCCCAGACGCGAATCGGTGGATAGTCTTTCACCACATCCGCACCCTCGTTCTTGAGTGCATTGTAGGCTACGGTAATCGACAGCGAGATGGTCGGCATGTAAAAGCTCATGTTGAGCAACATCACCCAAAACAGGACCTGGGGACTGTTGACCATCGGCACCACAAACAGCATGCCCGCACCGAGCAGGTGCAGAATGCCGTACAGGCGTTCGGCGTTAATCCACTTGTCGGCGACGATACCCATCAGTGAGGGCATGAACAGCGAGGCGATGCCCATGGTCGAGAACACCGCCCCGAAACCGGTACCCGACCAGTGCCGGGTCAGAAACCAGTACGCTCCTAGAGTAGTCAGCCATGCTCCCCAGACAAAAAACTGCAGAAAGATCATGATGATGAGACGCAGCTTGGTATTCATAGGTGGAAATCTATATTTTTCTGAAACACCTACTTCACCAACTGATCGAGCTGGAAGATCGGCAACAGGATGGCCAGCACGATGATGAATACCACCAAGCCCATGACCACGATCATCAGTGGTTCAAACAGGGCCAGAGCAGTACCGATAACCGACTGGGTCTCACGTTCCTGCTGCTGGGCAGCACGTTCCAGCATGTCCTCAAGGTTGCCACCGCCTTCGCCACTGGCGATCAGGTAGACCGCCATGGGTGGAAAGTAGCCGCTGCGTTCCAGCGAGCTGGCGATACCGTCCCCTCCGCGAACCCGTTCGGCAACTTCTTGCAGGGCATGGCGCATGGGCAGATTGCCCAGTACTTCAGCAGAGATGCGCAGCGCATCAAGAATGGGTACGCCACTGCCGGCGAGAATACTCAGGGTGCGGGCGAAGCGAGCGGTTTCGATACCGCGGATCAGCCCTCCGATCAACGGTATACGTAGCAGTAGACGATGCCAGCGCTCGCGCAGGACGGGTTGGCGCAGAGCGCGGCGCAGCAGCCAAATCACCGCGATAAGTAGAGCCAGCAACAGCCACCACCAGTCGCGCAGAAAGTTACTTAGACTGATCAGCATACGCGTCAGCAGCGGCAGCTGCTGGTTCATGTTGGCGAAGACCTGGACGATCTTCGGTACCACATAACCGAGCAGGCCGGCGAGTATGGCAATGGACATGGTGATCAGAAAACTTGGGTAGATCAGAGCTTGTTGTACGCGCTGGTTGAGAGCGTGACGGGCTTCGGTATAGTCGGCCAAGCGCGACAGAACCCGGTCCAGCCGGCCGGTCTGTTCGCCTGCTCCAACCGTGGAGCGAAAGATTTCGTTGAATACCCCGGGGAAGTCGTTCATGCCGACGGCCATACCATGGCCTTCGACTACCCGGGCCCGTACCCCATGCAATACTCGGGCGATGCGCGGATTACGGGCTTGTCGGGCGGCCGTATGCAGGGCTTCGGCGACTGGGGCCCCGGTCGCCAGCAGGGTGGCAATCTGTCGAGTCAGAAGGGCCAGCTCATCGGCATGCAAACGGTGGCGCCTATGGCTGGCATGCTTGGCTCCTCCGGCCTGCTCAGACACCGCAGCGACGTCCAGTGGCAGCAGGCCGCTATCACGCAGCATTTGCCGAACCTGTCGTGGGTTGTCACCTTCGAGCACCCCTTTTTGGTGTTGACCCCGGGCATCGAGGGCGTTGTATTCGAAGGCCGGCATGCTGGGTTCAGTCTTCTGCGCGGGTGACCCGCAACACTTCTTCGAGAGAGGTTTCACCGGCCAGCACCCGGCGCATGCCATCGCTACGGATACCGGGAACGCGTTGGCGCGCGGTACGCTCCATGGCCTGATCGGAAGCCTCGTCGTGGATCATGCTGCGCAGGGTTTCGTTAATGGGGGTTACCTCGTAGATACCGGTACGCTTGCTATAACCGCTACCGTGACAGGCCGGACAGCCGACCGGATGATAGATCGTGGGTGAGCTGTCGGCCGGTACTCCGAGTTGCTTGCATTCGCCGGCTGTGGCGTTGACGGGGTGTCTACAGTCGAGGCAGAGCAGTCTCACCAGGCGCTGGGCGGCAACGCCAATCAGGGTGGTGGCGAGTAGGTAGGGTTCTACACCCATATCGCGCAGTCGGGTAACGGCGCCGATGGCCGTATTGGTATGCAGGGTGGAAAGCACCAGGTGGCCGGTCAGACTGGCTTGTACGGCAATGTCGGCGGTTTCCAGGTCGCGGACCTCACCGACCATGACGACGTCAGGATCCTGGCGCAGGATGGCCCGCAGCCCACGGGCAAAATTCAGGTTTACCTTGCTGTTGACCTGAGCCTGGCCGATCCCGTCAATAAAGTATTCGATCGGATCTTCCACAGTAAGAATATTGAGTGAGCGATCATTGAGTTCGGTCAACACGGCATACAGTGAGGTGGTTTTGC
>QILI01000015.1 GCA_003233305.1 Mizugakiibacter sp. | reverse complement strand
TATTCCTATATCGGGCCGCCGGGAGAATAATCGGCTGGAAGCTGTGCTTTGTCGTGGCTGACAAGTTAATTGATAAATATGTAGGTTTTGCCTATCCCGAGGCCCGTGAGTACGGCCTGTATTTCAACAGCTGGGTTGATTGCCTGGAGTTTGCGCTCGCCCATGGCTTGCGTTACTACGTCATGGGTTGGACGGATGCCGAGATCAAGGCCTACCTGGGGGCACGGTTTTGTATGACCCGACACGCTGTGTTGGTGCGTAACCCGATTCTGCGCTTTGGCTTACAGCGATTCAGCGGACTGTTTGCAAGTGATGCCCGCTGGCTGGAAAGCATAGCGTCGAGTTCGGGCTGATCGAACTGCCCTCAAGTTTTGGTCAATCTGTGGTCGGGGGGGCCGTGTGTCGTAGTAGAGCTGTAGCCCACGCCGCGACTTTGTTTACCAGGTTCTGGGTGGCCTGGCTGAAGGCCCGAACCGCATTGCCGGCTTGCGGACCGGCGGCAGCCTGCTCGACCGCAAAGCGCCGCTGGCCAAGCAGACGGCGGGAGTTGCTATCAACCAGACGGACCCGCAGGACGATGCGGACCTGGTCGCTGCTGCCACGGGCAATAACCCGGAAGTCATCCAGATTGCTTTCCAGCCGAACCGTGGACAGCACACTGCTTCCCGCCGGGATGGCCCGGGTTACTCCGTGGGTAATCAGTGCGGCTAATAATCGTTGCTGGACCAGTTGTGCGGGACGCTCGGCCCAACGGGCATCGGCATAGACCTGCAGCTGATCCGCAACCGGGCTGATCAATAGCGAGGTGCTGTCTGTAAGCCCGAAGGATTCTGGGACCTCCACAGCCAGCGTGGCCGGCACTGCTACGGGTGGTGATGCTGAGGAGGGTTTCAGGCTGGCTGGGGTGAGTACATAGACCCGTTCGTGGCCGGGTGTGACCAGTAGCGAGGCACAACCTCCAAGCAGGGTCAGAGCGGGAAGTAGAAGCAGGAGTGTAGGTATTTTCATTGCGGTCGGTACTCCTTGGGTGCGTCATGGCCCAGCAGATAGGCAGCAGGATTGTTGCGGGCCCGGATCATCATGGCATTCAGTTGATGCAGGGTTTTCTGCATTGCACGCAGGGTGGGGCCGAGTTGGGCCAGACCCCGGCTGCCAGCGGTCAAAGCGCTACGGTTCTGCGCTACAAGTTGCTGCAGCTGAGCGGTCAGAGCTTGCAGCGATTGCATGCTGGCCTGGGCGCTAAGCAAAGTGGCACGGCCCTGTTTATTGACCAGGCGATCGGTGGTTGCGGCCAGATGGTCGATTTTCAGCAATGCTTGATTAAGCCGTTGACTGGCGATGGCGAGTTGACTGATGGCCCGTTTCATAGAATCACGTTTCTCGGCCAGCGCGGCACTGGTCTTGTCGAGATGCTTAAACATGGCGCTGATATGCCGGATATTCTGTTTCGAGAGCAGTTCTTGAATGCTTTGTAGAGCTTCGTTGGCCCGGGTGGCCACACTTTGACTGGAATTGAGTAAATTGGATAAGCCGGAATTGTTAGCCAGGATCACCGGTACCTGGCCCTTGCCGTGAGTGCGCAGAGGTGGGCTGGATGGGGTACCGCCGTAGAGTTGGATAAAGGCGATTCCGGTCAGGCCGAGCAAACCGAGTTTGGCGTGGGTATCCTGCTTGACCGGAGTACCACTCGCCACCTGGATCCGGGCAATCACCTTGCGTGGGTCATTGGGGTCGAGCTTGAGGTTGTCGACCTGGCCGACCTTGATGCCGTTGTATTGCACCATGCCGCCCCTACTCAAGCCGGTAACGGATACGTTGAAAACCACGTCATAATAAGCGTAGGCCCGGTCCACGCTACTTTTGCCCAACCAGAGCACGAACAGCAGCCCGGCAAGGACCACGGTCAGGGTAAATATACCGATCAGCACATGATGTGCACGGGTTTCCATTTCAGTTCTCCACTCGAACCGGAGCGATGGCCGCACTGGCGGCACGTCCCCGGGGACCCTGAAAATAGCGCTTTACCCAGGGATGTTGAAAGTTCTTCACTGTGGCCAGGTCGGCGCTGACCAGCACTTTGCCCTCGGCCAGTACAGCAACCTGGTCGCATACGGCATAGATAGAATCGAGATCATGGGTGTTCATGTACACGGTTAAACCCAGAGCATCGCGCAGGGTGCGGAGGAGCATATCGAAATCGGCGGCAGCAATAGGATCCAGACCTGAAGTGGGTTCATCCAGAAACAGGATTTCAGGATCCAGTGCCAAGGCACGGGCCAGGGCCGCCCGTTTGCGCATACCTCCGGACAGCTCTGCCGGATATTTGCTGCGCGCATCCAGAGGTAAACCGGCGAGAGTGATCTTGAGTGTGGCCAAACGCATAGCATCGTAACGACTCAGGGAGGTGTGTTCGAGTAAGGGCAGGCAGACGTTTTCGCAGACATTCAGCGAAGAGAATAGTGCGCCGTCCTGGAACAGTACGCCGATGCGGCGTTCGATGGCGTGGCGTTGCGAACGGGGGGTGGCGTACAGATCCTGACCGAATAATTGAACCTTGCCGGCATCAGGTTTGCGTAAGCCGATGAGGGTGCGCATCAATACAGTTTTACCCGATCCCGAACCCCCGACCACACCCAGTACAGTACCGCGCTGTATTTCAAGATCCAGATTCTCGTGGACTACCTGATGGCCAAACTTCGAACGTAGGCCCTGCACATATAGAACGGTCTCCGTGCTCACCAGCCCATCTCCATAAAGAACAACGCGGCCAGAGCATCGACCAGAATCACCACAAAAATAGCTTGGACCACGCTTGAGGTAGTGCGTTCGCCCACTGATTCGGCACTACCGGTAACCTTAAACCCTTCCAGACAGCCGATGATGCCTATCATGAAGGCGAAGATGGGAGCCTTACTCAGGCCGACCCAGAAAAATCGTAACGGGGTATCACTGTGCAACATGGATAGAAACATGGCCGGGCTGTAGCCAAGCGAGAAGATGGATACCAACGCACCGCCCGCAATACCGGCAATCATGGCCAGAAAAGTGAGCATGGGCAATCCCAGTATCAGGGCCAGTACCCGTGGCAGAACCAGCACTTCGATCGGGTCCAGACCCAGCGTGCGCATGGCGTCAATTTCTTCATGGGCCTGCATGGCCCCGATCTGTGCCGTGAAGGCGCTGGCGGTACGCCCGGCAAGCAAGATAGCGGCCAGCAATACACCGAATTCACGCAAGAAAGCGTAAGACACCAGATCGACGGTGAACACACCTGCGCCATAGCTCTTCAGCACTGTTGCGCCAAGAAAGGCGATAACTGCGCCGACCATCAGTGATAGCAGGATTACAATGGGCAGGGCGTCCAGGGTGGTCTGTTCGATCTGCTGAATCAGTTCATTGAAGCGCCAACAGCGTGGTCGGAAGATACACCGTGCCAAAGTTTCGAGGGTCTTTCCGATGAAACCGAGCAGTAGGCGAACCTGGCACCAGATGGTTTCGATGGACTTGCCGACACGTCCCAGTAAGTCGATGAAGCCGAAGCTCGATGGTGGCACCGGAGGTTGGGCAAGAATGGCGTGTACCGCGCAGCCCACAGTGTGTAACAGGGCTTGCCGTTCTGGTGACAGATCGGGCATAGCACTGAGAGAGGTCTGTAGACGATCCGGACCGAGTAGTACGGCCAACAGTCCCGCCCCCGCGGTATCAAGTGCACTCAGCCTGTCCAGGTCCAAACGGGCTTGGTCGGGCAGTTGGGCTCGAACGCTCTGGATCGATTGCTCGATCGTGGCGAAATAAGTCAGTGTCCAGGCCCCCAAGATACGAATCGTCGAACTACCGTCCGCTTCTTCAGTGAGATCGACATATCCGGGAACTTCGGTATGCGGCATGTGCGCGAGTTTAACCATAGCAGCACTGCGGTGAGAGCAAAGAGCGAGGGTAACAGCCTGTCGGGGCATTGGGGATTGTAACGAGAGAGCAGGGCGATGGGTTGGGTTTTTCGTGGATTGAAGGTGAGCAATGGGTCGGGAACGACCTGTCGGCATACCGTGGTTGTTGCTTCCCTATCCTGTATCTCCACCAGCGCCAGGCAGTGCGCCGCATGTCATTTCACCATTTGCCGCAATGGTGCGTGATGCCGATGCCCGTCAGGGGCGGGTAGAGCCTGGTGGCGCCGGTTTGCCGGTAGCGGTGTGACTTGTTGGCAGCAGGGCCATGCTTTCAATCACCGGTAGGGGACTGGGGACATCAGCACTGAAAGGGCCTTGCGGTCCGGTAGGCAGGCTACCGATTTTATCGACAATATTCATACCTTTCACGACTTTGCCGAACACGGCGTAGCCCCAGGTCTGGCCACTCTGGTTGTTGACAAAGTCCAGGCGGGGGTTGTCAACGAGATTGATGAAGAACTGAGAGGTTTCCGAGTTCGGATCGCTGGCTCGTGCGGCGGCTATCGTACCGCGTAGGTTGGACAGACCGTTGTTGGCCTCGATGGGTATGGGTGGGCGGGTGGGTTTGGGAACCAGCGCTGTAGTGAATTGCCCACCCTGGATTAGGAATCCCTTGATGACCCGCTGGAACACGGTGCCTGCGTAAAACCCGGATTTCACATAGGCAAGAAAATTTGCCACGGTCTTGGGGGCCTTGTCAGGGAACAAGGTAATTATAAAGCTTCCCAATGAGGTCTTGACCAGTACCTGGGGCTTAGGCTGGGCAGCGGCCTTGGCAGCAGTTGTCACAGAAGTCGGTTGGGTAGGGGCCGGTGGGGTTTTTGCGGATACCGGCAAGCATAGGCCAAGTGCAGCCAGTAGGGGCAGATAGCGGAATAATGGCATCAGCAAGATCAGTCGTCAGGCAGAAGTGCCGTGCCCATCATAAGCGAGCTACCCGCCATCTGCAGCCACTCATCTGAGTATCTGTAGATCGAGCTGCAAACCGAGCTCTTGGATCTGACTACGTTCCACTTGCAGATCCGCACCGCTTAAGGGGTGCTGGTTGAGCCAATCAGTCGGTAATTGCAATTGAAGCCGGGATCCGTCCACCTGCAATTGCAGGGGGGGTAATGCTTCGGGGCGACGGGCCCGACAGAACAAAACGGCTAGCCGCAACAAGGCAATGATGTGTCGAGCGAATAGCCGATAGCGGACCGGTAGGGTTTGCAGCAGGGTTTTGTCGGGTTTACGGCGATGACAGGCCACGATCACCGCGAGCAAGCGCTGTTCATCCCGCGAGAAACCGGGCATATCCGCATTGCGCAGAATGTATCCAGCGTGTCGGTGGTGCTGGCTATGGGCAATAGACAGGCCGATTTCATGGACCTGAGCGGCCCAGTCCAGCCATTCCATTCCATCTTCACCAAGGGCCCAGTCGCCATCCACTCTTTGGGCCAATTGTTGGGCGCTGGCTGCAACCCGGGCAGACTGCGATTCATCAACCCCGTGGCGCTGTGCCAGCGAGGTGATACTGGTACGGCGTGGGTCCGAACCCTCGGCACGACCGATCAGATCCCATAACATACCTTCGCGCATCGCTGTATCGATAGCGTGTATATGGTCGATGCCAAGGCTCTCAAAGGCACTTTCCAGAATGATGACCCCACCGGCGAACACCGGTCGGCGTTCTGCAGATATTCCCTTGAAGTCGAGGCGGTCTACATGGCCGGCTTGCAAGATGGCTTCACGCAAGCCATCAATAGCTTGTCGGTCGATACCGTTCTCACAAAACTGCATGCCGATGGCCGCTGTTTCAATGGCCTTGGCGGTACCTGATGATCCATAACATTCCTGCCAGCCGGTTCCCCGATACTCTTCGGCAAACTGTTGCAACAGCATCCCGATCTCTTCTTTCGCACGTAGCCAACGCTTGCTTGTGATCTTACCTCCAGGAAAGAAACGCAGGCTTGATGCGACGCATCCGACCTGCACGCTCTCGGCATGGAGTGGCTGCCGTTGCTGGCCGATAATAAACTCCGTACTGCCGCCACCAATATCAATGACCAATCTGCGCTGCTGCAAGACGGGTAGGCTGTGGGCAACACCCAGGTAGATCAGGCGCGCTTCTTCACGACCTGAGACCACTTCGATCGGGTGTCCAAGGGTGGCGCCCGCTTCTTTGAGGAAGGCGTCGGGATCAGCCAGGCGGCGTACCGTATTGGTGGCCGCCGCACGAATCCGCCTTGAGTCGATGCTGGCGATACGTTGCCCAAACCGTGCCAGGCAGTTGAGCGCCCGCTTGCGGTGATCGGCATCGAGCATGCCGTCATTCTTTAGCCCTGCAGCCAGCCGGACCGTCTCCTTCATGCGATCGATAACGCGTGGCGCGCCGT
>QILI01000159.1 GCA_003233305.1 Mizugakiibacter sp. | reverse complement strand
CCCTCCGGGGTAGCGTCGACAAAGTCCAGTACACGTATTTTGAGTGTCGCGTGTCCGGCAAGCAGGCACAGGAACTTGTGCATCGGCTCAAGCCGGCCGTCGAGGACAATTCGAAGGTACTGATCGGCTTTACGCTCAGTGATCTGTTTGCTGAGGCCTTCACCTTCAAAAACGGTGACAAGGCTGGCGAGACGGGCATCAGCCTGAAGTCCCGCCTGCTGCGCATTGCATGGGCCAAGGTCGGCGGTGAACCGTTCTACACCGCGCAAGACGACGCGGCGTAACTCCAAACCGGCCGGGTAACACACCGTTACCCGGCCACCTTCCAACCCATCGGGGGATCATCCCTCGAGGGACTGATCTCCCATTTTCTTGAGGAGATCAGTCATGAAGAACACGGATTCATCCGTAGAGACGTTGGAAGAAGACCGGCTGGCCGGTCTGAAGCCATCAGACTTAAATGATGTGGAGAAGCAATCAGTGGTCACACTGGCGATGAAGGTACTGACCATCAAACATCGGGCCGGACGATCTTTGAGTAAACCGGAAGAGACACGGAATTACCTGCGTCTCCGATTGGCAGATTACCGCAATGAAGTCTTCGGCAGTCTGTTTCTCGACAATCGGCACCGGATCATCGTGCTGCGTGAACTGTTTCAAGGCACCCTCGACGGTGCCTCGGTCCATCCAAGGGTCGTTGTGCAGCAGGCCATGGAGGTGAATGCCGCCGCCCTGGTTTTCTTTCACAACCATCCCTCGGGTGTCGCAGAACCCAGCCAGGCGGATAGGAGGATCACCGATCGACTTAAAGACGCACTGGCACTGGTTGATGTGCGCGTGCTGGACCACTTTGTGGTCACGGCCGGTGAGAGTGTCTCTTTCGCGGAACGTGGTTGGCTCTGACATCTACAACGTTTTACAAACCCTGCCGGGGAAGTATCTTCTTCCCCGGCAGGGAAGGAGGTGCGACCTGGCGTCTATCCATAACAGGAGAAACTCCATGTCAAACACTTCAAATGAACAGTCCGCCGAATCTTTTTTCGGCAATGTCATCTCCACCTACACCCGTGCTCAGGCGATCGAGGATGGTGTGCTGGTTGATACGGACTCCATGGCCAATGAGGCTGGTTTCAAATGGCCGGTTGCGCTGACGTCTGCTGTCTGGTCCGATTGTGTGGCTTGGACTGACGATGACAGCCAGAAACAGGTTTATCAGGATCAGTCTGGAAGGCTCTGGGATGTCGTCTATATGGCCTCTCATGCGATTCGGACCAGCAATGATTCGGGTGATCGGTTGTTGTTTCAACTCTATCGGGTGCCCCGTGATGGGTTTTCGACAGAATCAGTCATGGTAACGTTGAAACTTATCGTTGGACCCAGTGATGCTGGTGAGTCGGTGATAACCATTCTGTTGCCCAATGAGGATTGAGCACAGCTTAGATGTGTAGGAATACCCCCCCCTGGTCGCTCAAATCACGGCCAGGGGGAACGACCCGAGTAGACTTCGTTTTTTACATGCGGTGGATAATTAAATCTGGGTAAACCACCGCCTCCGGCGGTGAGACACGAAAAGGCTCTGCCGAATGGCCTCCTTTGAACCGGCAAGTTCTATAGGAGGCCATTATGAGAGAGTGGCAAAGCCAAGCTCACGTTAAGCATTATTGCAAATATCACGTTTGTGTCAGTACAGTCGGATTGGATGAGCAGGTGATCCGGGAGTACATTCGACATCAGGAAGCTGAAGAGAAACGCCAGGAGCAGATGAGATTAGAGGGACTCTGACAATAGCCCCCTCTGGGGGCTTTCATCATACCACCCGCTCTGCGGGTGGTATTTGATTTTTTGTATGTTTCAGTTGGATTGGCCTGAGGCGATTCAAAGTCGTTGTTCAGGACAACTGCTACGGAGGTTTTCGGATATTTGTCCGGAGTGTGTTGAGGTGCTATGACGCGGAGCATTCCAGCTGTTCTGCTTGACAAGTTCACACTGTCACAGCAGAGCTGCTTCAACTGGCGGAGCTTTGGTGCGAATCAAACCATCAGCAGCATGGCACCCGCTTCCTCGGATCTCTGAATGAGATAATCGCGCAGATCGCTAAGCAGCGCCGCTTCGGCCCCGACTGATACGGTAAGGAGATTGTTTGTCTCCGCAGTCGCTTTGGGCAATGTCAGCCAAGGCACGCTCCCCTCTGGGGCCATCAGGCGTCGGGAAATATTGATCTGATGATTACCGCGATCCTGCGCTGCCATCACATCGGGGGCTTCGATATAGATCAGTCTTTCACCCAAAGTCTTCATGCGCTGGTCGGTCAGCTGTACTAAGAGGTTTGCACGGTCGCACCATTCCGTCACATGAAATTTCTCCATCAGAGCCTGATCATGGTTTCCCGTGAAGCTGTCGTAGATCTGCTCTTCGACATGGATGGAAGGCTCTCTCTTCCTGCGCATACGTAGGAAGGCTGCTATCAGCCGCTGCGCAAGTGTCTCGTCACGTTTGATATAAGCGGCGCGGCGCGTTAGTTCGCCGATTTCCGGCACCTGCGCGCGCAGATGTACTGGAGTGTCCTCGTAGCACAGTACGCAAGGGCAGGCGTTCGCACGCATCGCTCGAACGGGTTTAGGGTAGGTGATAAGACGGTCAGCCAGATCGTCATCGGTTAGAGCAACGAGATCCTCCGGATCGACAGATAGATTGAAAACAATTAGCTCCGAGCTGTATTCCGGATTCGCTCCGATAGTTGTGACCATCCAGGTGTATGCCTTACTGTAGTAGAAGTCGGAAAGCGCAAATACCTCTTCTTCCTCGGTAAAATCCAATATGGCTGCTTTCTGAGCGAAACGCACGAAGTTCGACCAGTGGCTCTCCGTTCGCTCAGCGACAAGGCGGGACATATGAATCATGGCTTCCACGTCACCCATCGCATCGTGGAACGAGCCTTGTCTGAAGGCGTTGGCCGGAGCAAGACGGTCGAGCCTGAAGGTCTGCTTTCCTTTTTCGTCAACCGGCACGGATAGGATACCCGGAACGTAATGGTGAGCAGCTTGGATGATTCGCAAACTGTCCGAACGGCAATTTCCGTTCGTGTTCGTGAGATACGGGGGATGCAAGGACTTATATAACGCCTGCCGCAGCAGGTGCTCGTCAAAGGACAGAGAATTATGTCCGATGAAAATGGCGGGCGACCATTCCTTAAGCTTCGCATTGATGGCACAGACCATCTGATAATGGCTTGGCAGCGAAGAGTTGGTAAGTTGTTCGACTGTGATACCAGTGACACGTATGGCACCCGGCGAGGGGACGACGTGGGGTAGAAGTCGACATCGGATTTCAAACCGTTCCAGCTCTCTTAGTTCATGGTCCGTTTTGATTGCAGCGAACTGGAGAATCTGGTCAAAGGTGGTGTTCGTCCCAGTGGTCTCGGTATCGTAGAAGATGAAACTCATGGCCTTCGACCCGCAAGTTACTAAGCAAATAGATTCCCGAGCCGGAAACGCATGGCAGACGGACTTACTTTAAAACTTTTTGCAAGCGAAGTAACTGCGCCTTCATCGTCAATATCAAATGCCTCATTACCCAACGCCTCTGTCAAAAGCGGCTCGGGCATCAATAGTTCTGCGGCAAACAGGTTGGCTTCGATTTCGATTTCATTCACGCCCGCCGATGAGACGGAATCACGCATCAGCATCTGAAATGCCTTATCTACATGAACCTCTTTTGTGATATGTGACTTGTGAAGGACAAGATGGCCGCACTCGTGTGCAATGGTAAACCTCTGACGATTGGGGTGATGGAGGGCATTGACACCGATGATAGGTATGCCTTCTTTCACATAGATCATTCCAGAGAGCTCATCATCGAGCGGTGAAAATCGTAGCTGTGCGCCAAGCGCTTTCGCTATTCGTTCAACGGGTACAGGCGGACGGGTGACTTTGTTGTCTTGGAGAATTACCCGTACTTTTTTCGAGATTACTCGTTTCCTTTGTGTGCTCATTTCTCCTCCCTGACGTCGTCGTGATTTCTATCGTTAAGAACGCCACCCATCAGACGTAGCACTTCTCGACGCTGCTTATCAGTAAGACCTTCCTCTGGAAGCGGTAACGTCGTGGACGGTTCTATGTCGTGGGACGCAGGAGCTGGCAGTGTTGCCAAAAGGGGGGTCGGCGAATCAAGATCCAGTGCGTCAGCGATTGCATATAGGTAGTGGACCAGGACCTGCTGGCGCCCAGCCTCGATATTCGCAAGTGAAGCGCGAGATATCCCGATCTGGAGTGCGAGCTGAGCTTGTGTCCGATGGGCGCCCTCACGGTAACGCCTAATGTTTTTACCCACTTGTTTATAGATATCTTTCGGATTCACCTCACTTTTATATCAGCAAACGGCAGATATGTCAACTACGCAAACAAAATAGATTGTAAAACAAACATAAAAAAGGATTGTGTAATTGACACGTCGCTTCGATTGTGAGATAAAACTAATCCGAAGGGGGGCCAGAAGGCCCGATCAGTCAAACGTGCAAAGAGGAATTTAGGATGGACGAAGGTGAAGTTATCGAAAAGGAACGTGGCCAGCTGAATGACTCTGACATCATCCGCGTCGAGGTGGAGTGCGAAGGATCTCCCGAGCCACACGCAGTTGAGGTCAGGGACAGCGAAGGCATGGTGGAGGAATTGCGGAAGGCGCTGAAGTTGGAGCCGGACGTGTTGCTATTCGAGCGTGACAAGGGAGAGCCGCTAACCGGGTCCATTAGGGGCCGGAAGGCATTGCGGCTCGTGGCGCACAGGTCTAAGCAGATCACCGTACAGGTGCGCTACGAACACCGTACGGAACAGGAGACATTCCCACCCTCCAAGACCGTCTTCAAGGTGATTCAGTGTGCGGTCAGTAAGAAGGGCTTTAATCTGGACCCAACTTTGGCGGCCAAGGCAAACTTGATGTTGCCTGGCACGGATACCCCTCTGCCGCGCGACGGTGTGATCGGCAGTTACACGCAGCCAGGGCAGTGTGTGCTGGTTCTCGATCTCACCCTGAAGGACTTCACCAATGGTTGAGGAAGGGGTCGGCGGAGATGAGCGCACACTCACAGCGTACCTTTACTCGATCCGCTTCTTGGCTGGAGTTGAGGAAGGTCGTTGGGCGGTCCTGCATTATGAGTTTCCTGTTCTGGTCGTTCGTATTTTTGGTCAGGATTTCTCTGGCCTAATGAGTGTGTCGATGGATTTCCAACTGCTCTGCGACGGGTTCCCGGTGACACCGCCGTTTGTCCAGCACTGGGATCACGCCACAGGTCAGCGCCCGACACCGCCAACGTCGAACGAGGGGCCACCCGGCGTTATCGACGCGCTAAAGGCATGGAATCACAACAACAAGCAAGAGTATGGCGGCATCTACCGACCTTGGCAGCGTTACGCTGCCATCCACAACGGTTGGGCAGCCAAGCGTCCCGATCTGGCATGGCGGCGAGATCGGCACTTGACTTTCATTATGGGGGAACTGTATGCACTCGTTTCTGAACAGGCTGTTTGGGCGGATTCTCGGACCGCCGCCTAGGCTTCGTTGCTCGCGTGCGGTATGGAGGGAGGGCGTCGAGGAGCTTGCCCGCCGCACACTCGGCGGCCGCCAGGAGAGCGGCGCCTATCTCTTGGGGGTAGACCTTCCCGCCGGGGGACAGCGGATCCTTGAGTTCGTATTCTACGACGAAATTGATCCGCGGGCGTTAGAGAGAGGCGTGGTGACGATTCGCCAGACAGCGCTTCCGCGGCTTTGGACTTTGTGCCGAGAGCGAGGGTATGGAGTGGTTGCCGATATTCACGTTCATCCCGGAGGTTATGATCAAAGCTCATCGGATAAGGCAAATCCCGTGATGCCGCGTGCTGGGCACGTGGCGATGATTCTACCGAATTTCGCGCAAGGATTTCCGGAGCCAGGCAGTATCGGCATCTTTGAATTCCTGGGTGCGGGTCAGTGGGTTGATCACTCTGCTGAGGCGGGGCGCTATGTAAAGCTGGAGGGCGCGGTTTGGTGAAATACTTGAAACGATCCCGAGTGACCAAGGCTTTCACGGACGCAGGAATCGCCGTTTCTTTCGATGATGCCGAATCGCGCCTAGATGGGGTCAACGTTTGCGTTTGCGTTGGCGCCGATCAGGCCCGCACTCCAAGTGGTCAGGCTGCCACTTTGACGGCGGTGACCACTGCCTACAAATGCTTCGGTCGGGTATTTCTTGTGATCGAGATGGGCGATGCACCTCTCGTCATACCGTTGCACATTGGGCTATCCTTGGCTGGCGCCGCACGCCGGGTAGGAGCGACTGTGGACCGTGCTATACCACCCGGTGTTACCCACGTGGTGCAAATCGGGACTATTCAAAGGTGGAGCGGCTGGCGAATTCAGTGCTGGTGGGACCGTTGGCTTGCTGGAACCCGGGCGGTGGAGTCAGTGCTACCGGGCGACTCCCGGTTGCCGCTCGCGGGGGTTTTCGCCGGAGCTCTTGCCATCCGCCAAGTATTTGCCAACATCCGATTTGGATCATTAGCTAGAATATCAGACGTGACGGTCTCCCTCTGGGAGCCTTGGATAGTGGCCGACCCGGATACGCTTGGCCCCATGCAGTTCATCGCACCTGACTTCATTTGGCTTGTGGGGCTGGGTCATTTGGGACAAGCCTTCGTCTGGAATCTCATGATGCTTCCTTATTGCGGCGAGCAGCGGCGAGTGGTGCTGCAGGACGACCAGCGGATAGGCGAGGAGAATGAGGCTACTAGCTTGCTGGTCACAGAGAAAAATATTGGCGAGCGAAAGGTGCGCATCGCAAGCGACTGGCTGGAGGCATGCGGCTGGGAAACGATACTCATCGAACGGCGACACCGCGGCGACATTGCACCTACGCCGGACGATCCGCCCTTTCTCCTCTGCGGTCTCGACGACTTGGCACCGCGGAGAATTCTGGCGGACACTGGATTCGACTACATGATCGACGCGGGGATTGGGCATGGCCCCACTGATTTTGAAGGCATTCAGATCCGAGTAATCCCCAAAGGAGTGCCGACGGAAGGTTTATGGAATACATCAGGGCAGGAGGCGCCAAAGGACCAACTGCTCTCTAACCAAGCCTATCGGGCGCTCGAAGCTGAGATTGGTGCGTGTGGAACCTATCCACTAGCCAACGCGAGCGTAGCAGTCCCGTTTGTTGGTGCCGCCACAGGTGCGCTGGCAATCGCCCAACTTATCCGCTTAGCATCTATGCACCCAGGCGGAACCTTGCTCCAAATCGAACTTGGCGCACCGGAAATGGTTATCGACGGCGGCCAGACAGCAGCGCCGCAGATCTATCTTGGCGGCGAGACTATGGATCTCGATCCAGACTTAGCGTCGGCTGTGTGAACCGCCAAGCACTGGTATCCGTACGGCCCTAAATTCTATCTGGCGCCCCGCGTTAGATATTTCCCTCTCGTTTGCCCGCACTGTTTCGGTAACCGGATCTGGCAAATTAGTGATCAGTACCGACAGTTCTCATCGCCCAGATAACCCATAGTTGTCCACTGAGTCCCCAGGTCTTGCCCGCAACGGCAACGCGAGCATCAAACTCGCGTGCCAAGGGCGGGGCCGCGTCCAGCGGCGCCTGTGGACCCCAGTGGGCAGGTGTGTACGGACGAATGACGGCATCAGTCTGTAAGCGCAAGCCCTGTGACAGGCCATCGCCTGGCGCGTGGTTTGCCCGAACCGAAGGCGCCCTCGTCACTAGCGAGCGCAGCGGGGTAGTGACGAGGGCGGCAATCCCGGAATCTGCGCGGGTTTGCGACCGAATTTCACCGTGACCGGCACGTGATGCGTTCCTATACTGCCGCCCTCTGATCGATTTTAACCGTGGCCACTGCGTGTACAGTGGCGATTGAGCGCAACAGGACCCTTTGA
>QILI01000102.1 GCA_003233305.1 Mizugakiibacter sp. | reverse complement strand
TAATGAAGAGGCATATTTGTGTGCTTGCAAACATACCGGTAACACACCTTACTGCGATTGAGCACACCAACAATTCAGTAATGATGATATTGGTAAAGAAGGTCCTTGGATAATACAAAAATCCTCTGATTTGCCAACTGTCATATCAACACCTGAAGAACCCACTATAGAATATATCCATCAGCTTGCCAGAGAAGGGCTGTCTAAACTCGGACAGCATGGTAAAATAATAGCCATGGGCGTGCCTCGCAATGAGCTACCTCACTGGAATGAACTACAAATCATGGCTGCGCAGTTGGCGACCAAGCCTCTTATCGAAGATACACGTGTTGTTACAGAACTTGTTATCGGTCCTGAAGCTAATAGACCGTTGAAGCTTAAAATACCGATTTTTGTTTCTGACATGAGTTTCGGTGCTTTATCAGAAGAAGCCAAGATATCATTGGCAATGGGGGCGGAATTTGCCGGCACGGGTATATGTTCCGGTGAGGGAGGCATGTTGCCTGAGGAGCAGGAGGCAAACAGCCGGTATTTTTATGAATACGGCAGCGCCGGTTTTGGCTATAAGGATGACCTGTTAACCAAAGTACAGGCATTCCACTTTAAGGGCGGACAAGGTGCGAAAACAGGAACGGGTGGTCACCTGCCGGGGAGCAAGAACCAAGGAAAAATATCGCAGGTAAGGAATATTCCTGAAGGCCAGCCCGCAATATCCCCGCCTACATTTAAAGATTTGTCCTCAACTTCTGAATTCAAAGACTTCGCAAACCACGTTAGAGATATTACAGGTGGTATCCCTATAGGTTTTAAACTCAGTGCTAATCATGTAGAAAAGGATATACAGTTTGCACTTGATGCCAGTGCGGACTACATCATACTGGACGGTCGTGGTGGTGGCACGGGAGCCGCACCGGAAATATTCAGAAATCATATTAGCGTGCCGACCATTCCAGCACTTGCACGAGCACGTCGATATCTTGATGAGCAAGGAGCTAGTGGTCGTGTGACCCTCATTATAACCGGTGGTTTACGGGTCCCCATGGATTTCATTAAAGCGCTAGCACTTGGTGCTGACGGTATTGCAGTTTCTAATAGTGCTATGCAAGCTATTGGTTGCGTTGCAGCAAGAATATGTAATACAAACAATTGCCCAGCAGGTATTGCCACACAGAAAGAGGAGTTACGTCAAAGGTTGAATATTGAAAAGTCATCCATGCAATTGTATAATTTCTTTAATGCTTCTATAGAGCTGATGAAAGTGATGGCTCGTGCATGCGGACACGATGATTTAAGAAAGCTCAATATAAATGATCTGTCAACATGGCATCGTGAAATGGCCTTACTTTCAGGTGTCACCTTCTCAGGGATCATGGATATATCTGGTGATGTATAGCAAGGCACTCTTTCGGATGTAAACTACGCTGCGCTTTGTTTGCGTCGAACAGCTTGGTCGTTATGTTTATATAAAACATCAGCGGAGAAACGTATGGGACAAGGTAGAAACAAAAAGCTTATTAATGGAAAGACCAGGATAGGAATGAAGGGCTATCCAGTAGCTACAATAGCGTTTTATGGCCCCACAAACACAGTTGCTACTAAACTGGTATGTTCAATTATAAAACATGAAGATAATAATGTGAAAGCAATGAAAAAATGGTTTTCAAAAAATGACCTAAGAAAGTCTGAAAGTGTACTAGGTGAAGTGCTGGAATTCATTGAACAAAACAATGCAAAGTCAATTGCCATGGTCGATAATATTATAGGTTGCCCCCATGAAGAAGGTATTGATTATCCTGATGGAGAATCATGTCCAAAATGTATTTACTGGAAAGGCCGTGATAGGTTTACACATGAAAGGTTGCACTAAGCGAAGAGCAACATGGCCAGTCATTCCAGCGAACGGCGCATATTTTGGTTCTTTTGTGTATTCCGCTACGCTACATTTTGTACTGACAACGAACCGGCTCAAAGTCTCTTACAAGGTTGGGTTGGGCGTTCTGACACCTTACGCGGGTGTCGCTTATGGTGTATAAGTGAACCTAGCAATGGTGTCGAACTGATCTCGTGGATACTGGCACGCACCACCTTAGCTCACGCTAGCCGTGAGGCATCAGAAAAGGAGAGAAAATGGAAAATAATTTAATAGCCCATATCATAGGCCAAATAGTACTTGGTCTGATCTTGATTTTTCCGTTGTGGAAGATTCATAGTAAGGCTGGAAAAGATCCAGTACTTTCCTTATTTATATTTCTCCCATATTTAGGCATTCTTATTGTTAGTCTTATCTTGGCGTTCTCACGCTGGCCAGCAACAGAGCCAGTCACGAATTATGATCGTTGAAAGGAGATAGCAAAATGGAAACCGGTATTTGGCACTTTATTATTATTCTACTTATATTTATTCTAATAGTTTGGATATTTGGACGCATACTAAACAAAGCGGGTCGTTCACGCTGGTGGGTATTATTAATCTTTGTCCCAATTGTCAACTTTATCATGATTTGGGTATTTGCATTTACGAAATGGCCTCGGCTTGAATGAATAACAAATGAAAGCGGGGCCAGTTTTCGTATTGTAATATCACAGTGATCGTTATAGGTTAAAGTCCACAATTTACTCCCTTTGGGCGACGGTAGGCCGGATTACCCGGAGACAGATATTACCATACGAGACCTGAACATCTCTCTTAGATTTTCAAGTCCTGTTCGCTTTAGATTTCATAATCGCGCTTATCGTTGGGCATCCGCCAGATGACCCGCACCAAGTGCCGCCCGAGCACTCGAACCGCCTGCTTGTGCCGCTTGCCTTGAGCAGGTTTGCGTTCGTAGTAGGTGCGTGATTCGGGCACACAGGCCATATGGCGCACGATGCAGGTCACCAGCGCCGAAAAAAGGGTGGAATTTGTTTCGCAAGCCCAGTCGGCACGACGTGAGGCCATGCAGACTGGCAAGGGCTACCCGGCAGCAGATGTTCATGCCTACCTGCGCCTCCGCGCGTAGGGGATGTCGGCCCCCAAGCCCAAGGCTAAGTCTTGGCAGGGTTAATCTACTCCGGTCTAGCGCTTGCTGATCTTGATCCCCTGACAGACTTCCTAATCGAATCGGCGCCCCCAGCAGCGTTAGCTACTATTGGCCTCATATCGGAAGCCATTCAGATCTTGGCCAACCATCCGTTGATGGGGCAGTGGGTTGAAGATGATATGCGAGAGTTAGTCATTTCCCGTGGGCACTCTGGGTATGTCGCTCTATACAGCTATGTGGAGGCAAATGATGTTGTACTCATTCTCGCTGTTCGCCATCAGAGAGAAGTTGGGTACTGACCCAAGAAGGCAACAAGAGGGGGGTTATAACCCGGTTCGAGCATTTCGGGATGAGGCCTCACTCGTCGCTACAGGCATCGCGAACCGCTTTGGGTAAGGGCACACTCTTGCCGCGGGTCGGGTCCATCCAGGCCAGGACTACGCGGCCGTCGCAATACAGTTGTGGTGAGGGCTTTTCGCCCACTTCGACGATACGGTGGCTGATGCTCAGGGAACTACGGCCGAGGCGCTCGCAATACAATTCCACCGTGGTTTCGGCGGGCCAGGCTATGGGGGCGCGGTAGTTCAGTTCGCTGGCGACCATGACGGGTACGGCGTGCTCGTCGTACCAGGGGCCCGGGATGTCCTTCAACCAGCTCAGACGGGCTTCTTCAAGATAGGTCAGGTAGCTGGAATTGTTGACATGGTTGAAGGCGTCCAGATCGCGCCAGCGGACATGCATGGGCACTCGTGCCAGCAGTTTGGGGGCGGCGCTTTCGATTGGGTGCTTAGGGGTGGCTGGGGTGGATTTCATTCAGGCTGACCTTGTGGATTTTCGTTTGGATGCGTTCGGCAGCAGAGGGGCCAGATAAGTGCCGGTGTGGGATGACTGCTGGCTGGCAACATGTTCGGGCGTTCCCTGGGCCACGATGCGACCGCCGTTCTGACCGCCTTCAGGCCCCAGATCCACCACCCAGTCGGCGGTTTTAATGACATCGAGATTGTGTTCGATGACCACTACGGTATTGCCATGGTCGACCAGTTGATGGAGCACGTCGAGCAGTTGTTCGATGTCATGGAAGTGCAGGCCGGTAGTGGGTTCGTCAAGAATATAGAGGGTGTTTCCGGTATCGCGGCGAGAGAGTTCACGAGATAGTTTTACCCGCTGGGCTTCACCGCCTGACAGGGTGGTGGCACTTTGCCCGAGGTGCAGATAACCCAAACCCACGGCGACCAGGGTTTCCAGTTTACGGGCGATCTTCGGTACCGGCCGGAACAGTTCCAGGGCAACCTCGATGGTCATGTCCAGGATTTCGGCGATGCTGTGCCCCTTGTAGAGAATTTCCAGTGTTTCCCGGTTGTAGCGCTTGCCGTGGCACAGATCACAGGGTACGTACACATCGGGCAGAAAATGCATTTCAACCTTGATCAGGCCGTCGCCTTCGCAGGTCTCACAACGTCCCCCGCGGACATTGAAGCTGAAACGCCCCGGTTTGTAGCCGCGCGCCCGCGCTTCCGGTACCTGGGCAAACAATTCGCGCAGTGGGGTGAACAAGCCGGTATAGGTGGCGGGGTTGGAACGTGGGGTGCGTCCGATCGGTGACTGGTCGATGTCTACGACCTTGTCTAAATGTTCCAGCCCATCCATCTTGTCAAAGGGTGCGGCCTGGGTGCTGGTGCCGTTGAGGATGGCGGCGGCATGGCGCCACAGCGTGTCGTTGACCAGGGTGGATTTACCCGAGCCGGAGACCCCGGTTACGCAGGTAAAGAGGCCGAGGGGCAGGCCAAAATCAAGGTGGTTGAGGTTGTTGCCACGAGCCCCCTGCAAACGCAGCCAGCGTGCTGGATCAGGGTGGCGCCGGGTTGTGGGCACCTCGATGCAACGTTGTCCTGAGAGGTATTGTCCGGTCAACGAACGCGGCTCGGCGAGGATGTCCTCAAGACGACCCTGGGCGACCACTTCGCCGCCATGAATACCGGCTCCGGGGCCCATGTCCACGATGTGATCGGCAGCCCGGATGGCGTCCTCATCGTGCTCTACCACGATGACCGTATTGCCGAGATCACGCAATCGGGTCAGGGTGCCCAGCAGGCGCTTGTTGTCGCGCTGGTGCAGACCGATCGAAGGCTCGTCGAGCACATACATCACCCCCACCAGCCCCGCGCCGATCTGGCTGGCCAGGCGGATGCGTTGGGCTTCACCGCCGGACAGGGTGCTGGCCTGGCGGTCGAGGGTCAGATAGTCGAGGCCGACATCCAGCAGGAAGCGCAGCCGCTCATTGATCTCCTTGACGATCTGGGCGGCGATCTCGCCGCGCCAGCCGCTCAACTGCAGCGTTTTGAAAAATACCCCGGCATCCCGTACTGACAGCGTGGACAGTTCGGGCAAGGCCCGTTCGGCCACGGTTACATGGCGTGCTGAGCGGTTCAGTCGGGCACCTTGGCAATCGGGACAGAGCTGCTGGTTAAGATACCGATGCAGCTCTTCGCGGACCTGGGCTGATTCGGTTTCCCGGTAACGGCGCTGTAGGTTGGGAACGATGCCTTCAAAAGGATGCTTGCGGGTGACCCGGCCGCCATTGCCGCCAAGATAGCGAAAGGCTATGGACTCGTCTCCAGAGCCGAACAGCACGGCATTACGAACGGCATCGGGCAATTGTTGCCATGGCTCATCCTCGTCGAAAGCATAGTGCCGGGCCAGCGACTGGATCAGCTGAAAGAAGTGTGGGTTGTGTCGATCCCAGCCACGGATCGCGCCACCCGCCAGTGACAGCTCAGGATGCAGAACCACGCGATCGGGATCAAAAAACTCGGTAATACCCAGACCATCGCAACGACTGCAGGCTCCGATCGGTGAATTGAAGGAGAACAGCCGCGGCTCCAGTTCCGGCAACGAGTAATCGCACACCGGACAGGCGTAGCGTGAGGAAAACATCTGCTCGGCGGTACTGGGATCATCCAGGTTGGCGATAATCGCCAGGCCCTCACCCAGGCGCAGGCAGGTTTCAAAGGATTCAGCCAGACGTTGTTTGAGTTCCGGACGCGGACGGAAGCGATCGACCACGGCTTCGATACTGTGCTTCTGGCGCAGCGCCAGGGAGGGGACGGCATCGAGATCATACAAATAGCCATCTACCCGCACCCGCACGAAGCCCTGCACCCGCAGGGTCTCGAAGATTTGTACGTGTTCACCCTTGCGTTCGCGTACTACCGGAGCCACCAGCATCCAGCGCTGTTCCGGATCCAGGTCCAGGGCTGTATCGACCATCTGACTGACCGTCTGGGCGGCCAGGGGGGTGCCATGGTCCGGGCAATGTGGGGTGCCTACCCGGGCAAACAATAAACGCAGATAGTCGTGAATTTCAGTGATGGTACCGACCGTTGAGCGGGGGTTGTGCGAGGTCGATTTTTGTTCGATGGAGATGGCTGGAGACAGTCCTTCAATA
>QILI01000160.1 GCA_003233305.1 Mizugakiibacter sp. | reverse complement strand
TCCTGACGGAATGCCGCTTCATTCTTAAGCGTGGCTACTAAGCCAGCATACGAATAACCCGCAGCGTTGATAATTCGTCTGATGCCGGTGACGCCCTTATTAGCCATTTTTTTCTCTATATTGTCTGCCTGCCTCAAAGATAAAGGATATAGGACTGTCTTGCCAGCAAAGGTTTCAGTCCACGTGCCTTCGAGGGCGCGAACAAAAAGGAAGTAAATCCTTACCCGTTTAATTAAACGGTGGAACGCCACAAGTACAGTGTCATCATCCTGGCATAGAGTGGCGATGGGCTCCTGGCATAACACTTCATCCTTAAAGTTGCTATTTTGTCAGGAGAATGGATCTTTTAAGGTCTGAAGCCGGCCAATTCTAACCTTATTATTCTATCTTATCAATGAGTTGTCCTGGTCCGACCCCGTCGTGGATCCCCGTCGTGGATATCCATTGCGAGCAGATGGATATGGTTCGACGTGTACACCCCGTCGTGTATGTATACTTCTTGATCTCGGGGAAAAAGGTGTTTATGCTACCTACACTGGGCATTAGTTTTGCTTTGTCTTTATGTACGGACATTAACTGCTGAGAGTACTGGATGGAGATATTCAAAAAAACGCTCGACCCTGTTGTTGCCATGGTGATTGTGGGTGTGCTTGATATCTTTCTGTTTCTGGTCGTGGGGGCGTGGACAGTCGGTGGCGGCGAGACGATGATCACCGGGTTGGTCGCCAAGCTGGTCATCGGCGATAGTCTGAACCGGATCCCCTTTTGGGATTACGTGTTCAAGCCCACCCTTTACTACTGGAAGATGTACATCAGCCTGGGAATGCTGTTCGGTGGTTTTTTGGGCGCGGTATTGAGCAAGGAATTTTACTGGCGAGTTCCTCGCCATCTCAACGAGTGGGTCATGATCACCATCGGCGGTCTGTTGATGGGGATTGGTATCCGGCTCGCATTCATCTGTAACGTCAGTACCTTTTTCGCCATCACGCCACAAATCAATCTGGGTGGTTATCTGGCGGTAAGCGGTATCCTGGCCGGTGCCTGGGTAGGGTCGTTGATCTACAAAAAAGTTCTGGAGTCCTAAACGATGCATCACAATTCTCTTACTCAAATCCTCGCCGCATTTTTTTTCGCAACCATAGTCGGCTTTCTGATGCAAAGGTCAAGGTTCTGTAATACCGCTGCGCTACGCGATGCGATGCTCTTCAAGAACTACCGCAACACCAAGGCCATGCTGGCCCTGATGATCATCACTACCATAGGATTTACCGCCTTCATGACCGTAGGCGGAGGATATCCGATCGAGTTCGAGGTCGGTATTAACCAGTTCGTGGGGCTGTTCCTGTTCGGCATCGGTATGGTACTGGCCGGGGCCTGTACGGTTTCCACGTGGGTAAAATCGGGCGAAGGCAATGTCGGTGCCATGTGGGCATTGCTGTTCACTTTCGTAGGGATGTTCCTGTTCTCCCTGTTCTGGTCCGCGACGTATTGGCCCCCGGCACCCACCACCATGGCCGGTGTGCCAAATCTCAAAGGCTTGCAGCTAGGCATCGCCAACGCGGCCACATTGCAAGCGCAAACGGGGATACCTGCCATTGTCTTCGGCCTGATCCAGGCCTCTGTGCTCGGTGGAATTTTCTACGGCATCGTGCGCCGCGAGCGTGCGGCAGCCAGGAAACGAGAAGAGACGAAGGCGTCCATGAACATTGACAGTTGAGGTAAGCGAATATGGGTCTGTTTGGAAAAAAGAAGGCTGGCGGCGACATTGCCCCGTCGGTGAAGGAAACCGTCACCCTGGAGGATGGACGGAGTTTTGAGGTAGTGGAAGTGGTTGACTGCCTCGGTGATTCCTGTCCACGGCCCCAGTTGTTGACAAAAAAGGCGCTGGCCAACGCCGCGCCCGGCGATGTTATCGAGGTCAGGATCGACAATCCAACATCGCTGGAGACCGTGGTCTCAATGATCCCCGACCTCGGTGGCGGCCACCTGGGTACAATTAAAATGAACCGGGGCTGGCATGTCGTAGTCAAAAAATTATAGGGTGTATTGGTTGCATTATTTACTTCAGAGGGCGTAACATGAGCGGATCCCAGATTCAAATGGCAGTATTGGCGGTGCTTGCCGTTGTCATTACGGTAGCCACCATTTCTTACATCCTGATCGCCAAACCCGCCTATCTGCGGGCCAGTGTGTACGGGGTGCCATATTATTCCCCGCAAGTCATCAACCCGGTGACGAACAAACCCATGGATTTGAACGCCTTATCCAACTACTACATGGAGGGAAAAAAGAAATGACACTTTCCACTATCATCCAGATCATCATGTTCTTCGTGGCGTTTTACATCATGGTTCTGGTGTTTCTGGGTAACCCCTTTGGTAAATAACTATGGAGGGAACAGACTATGCGTAAGATGAGCAACGCCGAGGTACTCACATTCTGCGCCGTAACACTGCTGGGTACCTTTGCCTTATTCCTGGTCGGATTCCGCTATGCGGCACTGCCAGACAGCGTGATCCAGGGGAGCAAACTCCCCCAGCCCGTGCAGGCATTCCAGAAACGGCTCGACCTCGGTGGCAGTTATGGCAAGGTCTCAGTCTCAGATATTGTCCAATATTATGTAGCGAACCCACCTCCAGAAACGAAATCGGGCTCCAATGCCGGACTGGCGTTGCCCGTACAGCACTTCGGCGGTTGCTGAAACGACCATGGCACACACGTTGTTCGCCCGCATGCTGTTCGGGATACTCAGCGTAGAGGGTGCAATTGAGGCGAGTGCTGCCGCCAATACCTTTGACTACGTGGCTCAGACACACGCCATCACTGATGCGGGTGTCATCGTGGTCGATACGCGACAAACTGCGGTGTGTCAGCAACGTTCCATCGCCGGGGCGCACTGCCTGGCACCGGACAACCTGCTCGGACCCCATGGTCGACTGCCGAGCTTTCGCCAGATAAACTGGGTGTTGGGCACTGCAGGTCTGCCTGGAACGGGTACCGTTGTGGTGGTGGGAGATAATCCCATGCGGCGCGAGTTTGTCGCCGGTATGCTTTTTTTAAGTGGCCAGCCAAACGTACGAATATTGACACAGCCGATGGCGGCATTGCTCAAGACCGGGACGATCAGGACGGATCCAGGACGGCCCCGTGCGATGCTCAGCCAACCACTGTTCAAAGCCCATGCGCGCGCTAATCTAGTGGCATTTCGTCATGAGTTGCAGCACGACCTGGAAGGGAAGCACCCACCGATACTGCTCGATGGCCGTAGCGATGCGCAGTATTGGGGTGTTGAGATACGCGCAGCGCGCGGTGGCCATATTCCCAGTGCGCAGCTGTTTGCCATGCGCACGGCACGTGCTCAACTACGGACAGTGACCGGAGCAGCCCAGCCGGGTACCATTGTCTACGCTCAGGACCCCTTCTCCGGAATCGCCTATTTTACCCTGTTGCGTGCCGGACTGAGAATGCCAGTACGCGTCTATCCGGGGGGGTGGCGCCAATGGGCGGCGCATACAAACCTCCCCGCTGATGCACAAACCTACCCTCAATTCCCACCTGCAACGCGTGTCACGCCGACAACACCGCGCAGCGTGCTGGAACCCGCCTTGTGGGGAGCACTTGCATCCCTGCTGGCCGTATTACTCATACTCGGCATGCTGTTCACGCTAAAGGCAACGAAGAGGGGTTAATCAGTGGAATTTCTGTTTGTGGTCACCACACCCGATGCGATACATATACTGGCGCCCCTGGCACGAGCGTGTCAACGTCAGGGAGTCGGGTGGGCCTGTTTTTTTACCAACGATGGTGTGCGAGTGCTGGAGCAGGAAAAACTCCGGACGATTATCCTGGATGCGACCCGGGCGGTAGCCTGTGAATATTCGTGGGAAAAATTCAGGGCAGGACATACCTGTCCGATTGAGCTTGGCAGCCAAACCGACGGCAGCCTCATGATAGGCGAGGCCGACAAAGTGGTCAGCCTTTAGACCACAGCGACAAGGCACGAACGGACAGACCCAAATGAATACAAAAAATATCGTTTTGTTAGGGCGCCGTGACCATGCCGAAGCAATGCGTGTGGCCGCTGGTCTCACCATTTTTGGCCATCAGGTGCAGTTGGTGTTCATGGACCATGAGGTCGAAGACAATGAAGAGAACCGGGCGCAAGTGGAGTTGCTGGAATTGTCTGACATATCACCGCTCACGACGGTTCCTGGTACCGATCTGCCACTGCTCGATGTTGGTCAGCTTGCGGAGATGCTCGTCAACGCCGACGCCGTACTGAACGTCTGAACGAATCCTGACAATAATGGGGGGGGAAATGAGAGTATGAAAATGGTCATTCTTGAAACCGGACTTTTTCCTGACAGCGCAACCGTCCTGGCTGCGCTGAATAATCAGGAGCCAAAATACCAGATATACAGATACGATCTCACCGAGAAGCCGCTGACGGACGCTGAGTGGGATCAACTTATTGATGCGTTACGGGCATCGGATCGCATTTATTCTGTTTGATGATACGCTGGCTCATACAAGTGTAATCCATGATAAACCACAAAGGAGATTTACAATGAAAACGACAACGATAGTGAGATTAGCTGCAACGCTGTTCGCGAGTGCCGCATACGCGACCGGGGCGGCATCACCGCTGGTAAGCGCAAAGTGGGTGGCGGAAAATTCCTGCAAGCCGGGGGTACGGGTAATCGATGTTCGCAGCCCGGTAGGCGGGGGGGGAGACGTGTACACCTACCTGAACGGGCACGTCCCCTGCGCGGTATACAGCAACTATAAAAAGGCGGGTTGGCGGGTAAAGAAGGACGGCGTAGTCGGCATGCTGCCACCGACGCCGAAACTGGAGGAACTGATCAGTAAGCTCGGCATCGGCAACAACGATCATGTGGTGATCTACGTGGCGGGCAACAATGCACTGGATATGGGCAGTGCCACCCGCGTGTTCTGGACCTTCAAGGTGCTGGGTGACAACAACGTCTCCATCATGAACGGCGGCTACCTCGCCTATGCCAAACAGAAACTGCCCATAAAGCGTGGCAAGTACAGCCGCAAGCCTGCCCAATTCACAGCCCACTTCCAGCCGCAATATCTGGCAACGGAAAAAAACGTAGAAACGGCGCTGCACGAGCAGGGAGTCACGCTAGTGGACAATCGACCCAGCGCCATGTATCTGGGGGTCGTAAAGCCTGGCATGGACAAGCGCTCCGGTACGTTGCCGGGCGCCAAAAATATGCCACAAGGGTGGATCACGGTCAACAATGGCGGGACCTTCCGTTCGCCGACGCAGCTCCGCGAGCTGTACAAGGCCGCGGGGATACCCGTCTCGGGAAAGCAGATCACCTTCTGCAACACAGGACATTGGGCGTCGCTGGGCTGGTTCGCGAGCTCCCAATTGCTCGGCAACAAGGACGTGAAACTCTACGATGGGTCCATAGCGCAATGGTCGCGCAACCCCAAACTGCCGATGGAAACCAAGATCAAACTATCCGGCAGCTAAGATACGCTGACACAAGACAGTCAGGCGTCCTGGGGGTGCCCCAGGAAATAACGGGAACCCCTACGACCGGTCTCGGTGTACCAACACCGACGACCGGCCTCCTGGGCGTGGGGATACGCAGGCGCACGTTCTCGGCCATGCTGGAAGTGCTGGCCGGTGATGTGCGCCGACTTTCCGACAGCGATCTGGGTATACGCCAGCGCATCGGAATCCGCAGGCGTATCAGCGCAGCCCTGGGTGTGCTCCCGCTAGTGGCGCGGCGTTATCTGCAATCCGATCAGGTCGCCGAAACCCGCGTGCTCATACGCGTGGGTGTGCTGCGCACTGCTTTTGCGACGGGAAATCTGTCCCGATTGGCCGCAGAGCTGAATATACTGGTGCAGGATTTTCCGCTGCAGACACGGGGTCTCATAGTCAGGAACACGTCACCCGGGCAGAGAGAACGCGCCAAAGGCCTGTACCGGTCAACCTGCATGGCCTGCCACCGTTTCCCTGATGCCTCCGCCGCTCGCCCGGCACCAGACCTGTTTGCCTGGGCACAACATATGTCGGCCGTCGAGTTTATTGCACGTTTGCTGGATGGCGTTCATGGCACAGCCTACACGAGTTTCAACAACCCCCTTTCCGACGCACAGATCGCGGCACTCTACAGCTATTTTCGCCACGCACCACAAACAGCGGAGACAAAGCACTAAATATGGCATTGGATAATGTGCCATGAAATACGGTCGGCCACATTCCGCGCACATATCAACCTATCGCGGGATCGTTGTCAGACAAATCACCGCAATGCCTCTAATAAGTGAGAGCGCTTAACAAGTGCCCTGGGGTCAGACCATCACAAGCCGTACGTCCCGCGATGAACTGCATGCTTCTGGAAATAACATCATCACCCGTATCCATTACAAGCAGATGGATATGGTTCGATGTGACGATATAGTTCAACACACAAAGCCCATAGCGCTTCCTCGCCTGGAATAACAAGTAGCACCATCGTTCACGGTCACGGCTAAACTTCAGTAGAAATTCCCGTTTATGGCAACGGTGTGTGATATGCCAGACGTGGCCTGGC
>QILI01000149.1 GCA_003233305.1 Mizugakiibacter sp. | reverse complement strand
ATAGAGAGCCTGGTCGGCACGGTTGACCAGGGTATCTGGATCCCAATGCGCTCCTGCCGGGATCGTCGCCACGCCCAGGCTCACCGTTATCGACAGCGGCTCACCGGACTCCGTAGCCGTGATGGTCTCGATATCGGTGCGCAACCGCTCAGCGACCTTGTGCGCCGAAGGCGCGTCGCTGCTCGGTAGCAGGATCGTGAACTCCTCGCCCCCATAACGACAAGCGGTATCCGCTTGTCGGAGCCCAATACGCCCGGCCACCTGCCGGAGCACTTGATCTCCAGCGGAGTGACCGTAGGTGTCGTTGATACGCTTGAAACGGTCGATATCCATGAGAATCAACGAGGTGGGAGACGGGGAGCGCCGGGTACGCTGCAGCTCAATGGTAAGCATAAGCTGGAAGTGGCGGCGATTGAACAGGCCGGTCAGGGCATCGCGCCGGGATTGCTCCTCGGCTGCGCGACGCGCTTTTTCCACGTTGGCGAGCGCTGCCTGGAGCCGCACGGTTTGGCGACGGATCAGCCTCTGCTTCAGGAAGTCCGCGCGGGCATAGTGTTCCATGTAATAGCACGCAGACATTCCGACGATATTGATCGACACGAGGAAGAAAGAGTTGTTCAGCAGAATTACCGTAGGGGTTCCGGTCGAAAGCGCAACCACCTCATAAATTACCAAGGTGCTCCAGTTGAGCAGGCTTGCGGACACAAAGCCCAACCGTATGAAAGTGTAGATGTAGGTCGCCGCCAACAGCAGGCCGGCATAATACTGATAACTCCCGGGTGGCGCCGCAACGCCAATCATGGCCACGATACCGAAGTTCGCCACGCTCCCGGCGATCACCATCGCCATGCCCATATGACGTTCGAAATAGCGCGTGAACGACAATGCGAACACCGTGGCGATCACCGGGCAGACCACCGCGTAACGGATTATCCAGATGATCGCGATAGCCCCTGGGACAATGCGAGTATCGAGCAGTCCGAAGACAGCGTAGAAGAAGCCACCGACGAGCAGGCTGATACGGATTTGGCGCAGCGACTGACGAAAATAGTTGTGTCTGAATGCCGCCTCAAGCCGTGGGTTGGCGAAGCGGAGCAAAAGCCAGTCACGGTATATAGGATCCGCATCCGGTGAAGCCGGGAATGGCGGGTCGTTGACCATCATTTGCTTACGCGAGCACACGCAACAGGCATCGATCCGGGTGGGTGCCCACAGCGCATACGGGAAGTGAGTCGGGGCATCTCAAGCAGAGCCTTCATCAAATCAAATGAGTGAAATTCATCTGATCATACCCTGCAGACAGAAATTCAGCTCCCGGGGGCCTGTCGGGCATGGAATGTCATAACCAGACAGATGAAAAATCGAGGCCGGTTTTTTGATCTTTTGAAGCGAATAATGGTTCTATTTAACGATAAAGATCAAAAGAATGAACCCATTTTCCACCGTCGCAGTCGCTCCTACCCAAGTCTGACAAGCTCCGGGCCTGGACATAAATTTAGCGGCAGCATACATGTCGGAACGTTAGAACTGATCCCATTGGTTTTGTTTGCACAGCCACTGAATATCGGCATCCATGGGCCGGTCGCGATGCATGAAATTGATCTCGGCACGAATCGCCGCGTGGGCCTGGCGAACGGCTTCCCCGGCATGAAAATCACCGCTTTCAGCAAGGGCCTTTTGCAAGGCCTGCACCTCGCGCTCAAACTGGGCGCGCTGCGGATGGCCCTCGGCCGGAGCGTTGACGATCTTCGCCGCCAGGTCCTGCCAATTGCCATGACGGGCCAGGCGGCGGGCCGCATTCAACATATCCTGCCGATAGTCCAGAGCCTGGGCGGCGGTATACAGCTCCAGGGCCAACACGTCACCAAGATCAGCGCTCATCTCCCAGACCTGCCGGGCTTCATTGGCGCCCATGGAGACATGATCCTCGGCGTTGGCACTAGTGGGAATCGAGAACACGCTGGCCGGATGGGCCCGGGTGGCAAGATCGTTGACCAAAGCCGCAGCACTGTACTGCACGATCATGAATCCGGAATCGGTGGCATCCTCGTTGCCGATCAGGAAAGCCGGCAGACCATCATTGGAGGCTGCATCGACGAGCTTGTTCAGACGCCGCTCGGAAATGGCCGCCAGTACCGGAATGGCCGCCTTGACGTAACTCATGGCCAAAGCCAGAGGCATGCCGTGGAAGTGCCCGGCCGAGATCACTTGATCCTCAATGTGCCGTGGCGACTCGGCATCGGGAAACACCAACGGATTGTCGGTCACCGAATTCAGCTCAATATCGACGATTCGGCAAGCCTGATCCAGGGCATCGCGTACCGCACCATGCACCTGGGGAATGCAACGCAAACTATACGCATCCTGCGGCTGATGTTTCTTGCCGCCCCGAAAAGGCAAAAACCGCGTATAGAAGGCATCCCGACCATGCCGCTGATGAGCCGGAACCCATTCCCAGGCAATATCGAAGCGATAGGCCTGCTCCTCGGGCGTGGACCAAGCCTGCGCCGTCCAGGTGCAGAAACGGGGCACCAGATGGTAGGGAATATCGATCAGGGTGGAGTCGGCAATAAGTCGCCGCAAGCGAGTCGCCGTCGCCACCTGCCCGGGATGCGGGCGCAAAGCATGCACTTCCTCACGAAAGGCCCCAGCCCGCCCGGCGAAAGCCTCCAGCGACATCGCCGCGGCCAGGTCGGCCGTGGCCAGCAAGCGGCGCAATCGCTCCAGCGAGAGCACCGCCAGAGCCAACATCAAGGTGGTGCCATTATTCAGAGCCAGCCCCTCTTTGAACGACAGCCGGACCGGCTCAAGACCGGCCCGATGCAGAGCTTCCGCACCGGATAGACGCTCACCCTGATAAAAGGCCTCACCATGGCCAAGCAGTACACTGGCCAGATGAGATAAGGGGGCCAGATCGCCACTGGCGCCCACCGAGCCTTTCGCCGGAACCAGCGGAATAACCCCGCGATTGAGTAACTCGGCCAAGGCCTGCAGGGTCGAAACACGGATCCCGGAATGACCGCGCATCAGTGTGTTGATACGAATCACCAGCATAGCCCGCACCACATCTGCGGCCAGCGGCTCGCCCACACACACCGCATGGGTGATGATCAGGTTGTGCTGCAATTCCTCCATCAAGCTGATCGTCGCCGGATCTGGCGTAGCACCGGGCAACTCATCACGGGCCCGATGGGCCCCGAGCAACTTGTCGGCGTTGCTACCGAAGCCGGTGGTGACCCCATAGATCGGCTCACCGCAACGGACCTTTTCTGCCAGAAAGTCCGCGGCCCGCTGTACCCGTTGTAGACCCTGGGCATCAAGTTTGACCTGGGCCCCCTGGTAGGCCACGGCGCATACCTCGGCACGACTCAGCCGGTTACCATCCAGCACGATGAGGGAATCATTCATGACACATTCCTGTCAGATTGAATTTCTGTAGGTGCAAAAACCGCATTCATTACCTCGGCCTGCTCCAGTTCCACCCGCAGGGTCTGAACGAGATCAGCGCGGGGCACTTCAAATTGCTCGTTTTTACGCATGTCCTTTACGGTCACCACCCCCTTGGCCAGCTCATCACCTCCCAGCACCAGCACAAAACGGATTCCCGCCCGGTTGGCGTAGCGGAACTGCTTGCCCAACTTGCCCGGCTCCATCACCACCTCGGTGGCGATGCCGGCACCCCGCAAATGCGCGGCCAATTGTAAATAATGCGGCAAGTCAGATTCGTCCAACAAGGTCACCAAGGCCTTGACCGAACTCTCGCTGCTGGCAAGCAGACCCGCCTCCCGGAGTTGCCAAAACAGCCGGGTCAGACCGATAGAGATGCCGACCCCAGGCAGATGCGACTTGGTGTAATTGCCAGCCAGGTTTTCATAGCGCCCACCGGAACACACCGAACCGATTTCTGGATGTTCGTCGAGTGTGGTTTCGTAGACAATGCCGGTGTAGTAATCGAGACCCCGGGCAATCGAGAAATTTAAGGCAAAGTGTGATTCGGGAACTCCTTGCGCCTTGAGCAAGTCCAGTACCTGCCGTAATTCCTCACGCCCTTGGTGCAAGCTTGCATTGTCACCCGCCAAGGCGTCCAGTTGAGCATAGGCGTCCTGCAGGGATGTGGAGCGCAGCGCAACAAAAGCCATAATGCGATCGATAATTTCCGTGTTCAGTCCAAAATCCACACCGGCCAGGGTTGTACGCACCGCTTCAGCGCCACGCTTGTCAAGCTTATCGACCTCACGTAATACCCGGGTCTGCTGCTCACCATCGGCAATGCCCAGGCTTTCGTAAAACCCCCGAATCAGCTTGCGGTGATTGAGCTGAATCGTGAATGGGCCCACCTGCAGAGCGCTGAACACGGCATAGATCACCGCCGGAATCTCGGCGTCATAGCGAACCGATAGCGTATCCTTACCAAGCACATCGATATCGCACTGATAGAACTCACGAAAACGACCCCGCTGCGCCCGCTCACCACGATATACCCGCTGCATTTGGTAACGGCGGAACGGAAACGACAGCGCATGCTCGTGTTCGGCCACATAGCGGGCCAGAGGTACCGTTAGATCAAACCGCAAAGCCAGTTCCGGGCGACCTGCCTTCTCCAGAGTCCCCGTCGATTGCACAAAATACACCTGGCGCTCGGTCTCACCGCCGGACTTGGTCAACAGCACATCGGCAAATTCAATCGCCGGGGTTTCGATCGGTAAAAAACCAAACCGTTCGTAGTTACGGCGAATCGTATCCAACATGCCTTGCAGGGCGACCTGTTCCATAGGCAACAGTTCAAGTACGCCAGGCATGGTGCGAGCTTGGGTTAGAGCCATGATGTCTCCGGGCAGGCGGCCAAAGGCAGCCGGGAAGTGTAGCCGACCCGCAGCATAACCGACTGAGAGACCCCTCGAAAAACCAGGCCAGCATTTTGAGCGCAAACTACCCCGGATTGGTTCTGCCCTCCCCCAAGCACATTCATAAGCCGGCGGTTTGCCGGGCTCCACAATGTCCGAGCCTGACCCAAAGTCCCGCAGTACCGCAGTTGCCACCCATCCACCTGCAGCAGTATCATGCGCGGCTCCCCGTCGGGGTGTAGCTCAGCCTGGTAGAGCGCTACCTTCGGGAGGTAGAAGTCGCAGGTTCGACTCCTGTCACCCCGACCATTTTTCAAGCGATTGCGAAACCTTATCGACCAAGGTCTGGTTTGAAACCGGGCTTTTTTGTAGCTAAGTGTGCCTATCCCCAGTCTTCTCTCTCCCCCTTGGACACCGTTTAAGGCAATGGGGGATCAGCAGGGCACTTGTCGATATGTATTTAAATAAGTACATTTGCTGTGTGCCGCTTCCTCCTTCCCTCGAAGTTCGCTTCTACGCTACAAGTCAAGGTCGCGAACCCGTCCGGGACTGGCTGAAATCCCTAGCCCCCGATGCACACAAGGCGATTGGCGAAGACATCAAGACCATTCAGTTTGGCTGGCCGCTGGGCATGCCTCTAGTACGCAAGATGGACTCTGGGTTGTGAGAGGTGCGAAGTACAATCGACACGGGCCTGACCCCATACGTTCTGGTAGAGGCCTGTCGCTGGGCATACGCACATTTCAGCCACGACGCTTGGTCGGCTCCGGGTCCGAAATCGACCCGGCACCCGTCGATATGGGCGGCTACAAAGCACCGGCCAGCATAGAGGTCGTGAGATATACAGGTGACTGCTAGCCTGGGCTCTAAATTGTCGTATCGAATAGCCCGTGCTAAGCAGGCCATTTTGCTCTTGCATTGCCGTACTTTGGTACTACATTAGGTGTCACCTCATAAAAAGAGGTATCCACATTTCGTTATGTTTCGCCAAAGGAATCAGAGTGGTGTAACGCCATCATAAAACCGAATTTCATTGTGGGAGCGTAGCATGCAGACACTCATTACCCCGCCAACCGTTCCAGTTGGCAAGATCAAGAGTTTTGGTCCATTCGGGCCAAAATATGAGGTCGGTCAGCCTATTCGCCAATTGGATGATGGTGACTGGCTTATCGAAGTCACGTTGGTGGAAACTGGCGAGAAGGCCGAGTACCACCTGACGCATCTGACCGACGACCCAGAGGCGCGCTGATGTACGCTATTGCTTTCGATCTGGTGGTCGCCGATACCGAGCGGCACCACCCTAAAGGGGTGACACAGGCTTATACTGAGATCGCTGCAGTACTGGGCGAACATGGCTTCCGCCGCATCCAAGGTTCGCTTTACGTCACGGACAACGAGGACATGGCAAACCTGTTTCTCGCCATCCAATCTTTACGCCGTCGTACCTGGTTTCCCAAGTCAGTGCGGGACATCCGCGCCTTCCGCATTGAGCAGTGGTCAGACTTCACTTCTGTGGTGAAAGGATCGTAAACGGGTACCTTTATCGAAACACTGTGCGGCTGTGCCAACGCCCTCTTCAAGTTTGTAGCGGATGCCCATCCCTATCGCAAGAGTATCGATCAAGCTCACACCGTCATCTTGGAAAAGTACACTCTGACCCCGAGACCGGCCCCCTCTCTTACCCTTGTTACACCGTTCTGCAGTGTTACGTCTCCTGAGCGCGCCTGCGGTACGAAGACCTCAGGTTTT